>JAUZNW010000133.1 GCA_030706785.1 Bacteroidota bacterium
CCCGAGTATTGAATTTGCTTTTTCAAACATATCCTTAGCCAGAGGTGAAGCTTCATAGAGATCCTTCCCCATACCTGTGAACTGGGCACCCTGTCCCGGAAAAACATATGCTTTCATGATATGATTCCTCTCTTTAATAAACCTTATTGCTCTGCTTTTTCTGTTTACCCCTAAATCCCCCTGAAGCTTCGCTCAGGAGAGGCCTAAAGGATGCTTCTCGTTTTATTTTTAAAAAAATAATTCCCTTTTTCACCTTCGCCTAGCCGCTACGGCAGAGCAAGGCAGGGGTAGGGGCTAATGGAGTTTTGATCCTATCAGATGAACGAATTCTTCCCGTGTGTTAAGCTGATCCAGGAAAATCCCTGTAAATGCCGAGGTTGTGGTCACTGAATTCTGTTTCTGAACACCTCTGATCTGCATGCACATATGCTGAGCCTCGATCACCACTGCAACTCCCATAGGATTGAGGCACTCCTGGAGGCAATTCCTGATTTGTGTCGTAAGTCTTTCCTGGACCTGGAGCCTCCTGCTGTAAGCTTCAACTACCCTTGCAATTTTGCTTAATCCTGTTATATATCCGTTGGGAATGTATGCAACATGAGCTTTTCCGAAGAAGGGGAGCATATGATGCTCGCACAATGAATAAAGGTCGATGTCCTTTACAATGACCATCTGCTTGTACTCCTCCCTGAATTTTGCTGAGTTTATTATTTCGCACGGATTCTGGTTGTAACCCATAGTCAGGTAGTGCATAGCCTTGGCTACCCTGACCGGGGTGCCTTTCAACCCTTCCCTGTCCGGATCTTCGCCGAGAAGCTTAAGCACCTGGTAGTAAATAGCTGACAGCTCTTTTATATTTTCAGCATTCCACGATTCAATTTTATTATAACCGTTTGTGGAAGCGCCGCATCCACTGTTAACAGTTTCAATATTCTTCGCCATAATATTCAATAGAGTTATTTTCAGTCTCGCTTATTCTTATGCGGTGCAGCGTAGCGCCTTCTTTCTCAATTTCCGGCTTAAGTTCATTCCAAATAGCAATGGCCAGGTTTTCAGTTGTCGCAATCTTTCCCTGCATAAAGCTGACTTCAGTATTTAAATTTTTGTGGTCAATCTTTTCAATTATTCTGTCTTTAATAATTTGCTTGAGCTTGCTGATATTTATAAAAAAGCCAAGTTCTTTGGCTGGATTGCCTTTAACGGTAACAAACAGGACATAATTATGTCCATGCCAGTTCGGATTTGAACATTTCCCGAAAACCTCAAGGTTCTTTTCGTCTGTCCAATCCTCCCTGTACATCCTGTGGGCAGCGCTAAATCTTTCTCTGCGTGTAACGTAGATCATACAGACAGATATTTGAGGATGCAATATTAACCAATTCCATTGAGCTTTTTCAATATAAACAATATATTTATGATTTGATCCTGCTCGTAAGGTAAAGATGACAATGAAAATAATGCTGGTTTCAGCGACTTCAGCTGAGGCCGATATCCTGAAATCAATTAAGGGAATGACCATCAGCCCCGGAATAACCCGTTTCGCAGATATTGAAATCTCCCTTATTATCTCAGGAGTGGGTTCCGTCGCAACTGCATGGGCCATGTCAAAGCATTTGTCGTCCGCAGCTTTAACGGATCTTGCAGTAAATATCGGGATCGCTGGAAGCTACAATGATGATATAGGATTGGGAGAAGTGGTAATGCCTGTATCTGATTGTTTTGCAGATGCAGGGATCGATACCGGCAACGGATTCCTGACCCTAGGGGAAGCAGGTCTTGAGGATCCGGACAGATTCCCTTTCAAAAACGGCAAAATTTATGCAGAAAACAGGTTTGTGACAAAAGCAGCGAGTATAGTCAGGACTGTAAATGCGATTACTGTGAACACTGCTTCCGGAACCGCAGAAAATATCAGTAGACTGGTAAAAAAATATAATCCCGATATTGAAACAATGGAGGGTGCAACTTTTTTTTATATTTGCTGCCGGGGAAATATTCCTTTTCTGGCACTGAGGTCAGTTTCAAACAAAGTTGAACCTCGCAATAAGAGCAATTGGAATATAGAGCTTGCTCTTAAAAACCTGTCGGAAAAACTAAGGGAAGTTTTACAATTGCTTGAATAGATCTATGAAACTGACACTGGGTTTTTCACCATGTCCCAACGACACTTTCATTTTTGAGGCACTTGTGCACAACAGGGTCGATACAGAAGGACTGGAGTTTGATTATCTGATTGCAGATGTCGAAGAGCTTAACAAAAAAGCATTCGCAGCACAAATTGATATAACCAAAGTAAGCTGTCATGCCTACGCTTATGTTGCCGCTAATTATGCTATTCTTGATTCAGGAAGTGCTCTTGGTTTCAGGAATGGTCCCCTGCTGATAAGCAAACATATCATTTCCGCTGAGAATATCAACAACTCCAGTATTGCTATCCCGGGAAAATATACTACTGCAAACCTTCTTTTCAGCATCGCGTGGCCGGAAGCACTGAATAAGAAAGAATATCTTTTTTCGGAAATAGAGGATGTTTTGCTGAGGGATGAAGCCGATGCAGGTCTGATAATACATGAAACCCGCTTTACTTACAGGAAGAAGGGACTGGTGAAAATAGCTGATTTGGGTGAATACTGGGAGAATTTAACAGGCTTACCGGTTCCGCTCGGCATTATTGTAATAAACAGGAAAGTCCCCCTTGAAGTGGCAAATAAGGTTAACCGTGCTCTCAGGCGAAGTGTGGAATTTGCCAGGGAGAACTCGCTTGCTTCATACGATTTTGTAGCCTCGAATGCCAGGGAAATGGATAGTACTGTTATGAACCGACATATCAAGCTTTATGTGAACGAATTCACCGTTAAACTTGGGAAAGATGGGAGAAACGCAGTGTCTGAACTTTTACGTATTTCTCATGAAAAGGGTATAGTTCCTCCCTTACCCGATACTATTTTTCTTACCTGAAGGCATAAATGGTATATCCAAATGCTTAATTTTGACTTGTGCAATTGTCTTGCACTTTCAGGTAAAAAGTAGAACAAAAACTTAAAACCATGGCGTTTGAATTACCAAAACTTCCGTACAGGCAGGATGCTCTCATCCCATTTCTCAGCGAAGAAACCCTCCAGTTCCATTACGGGAAACATCATCAGGCTTATGTAACCAATTTGAATGGGCTTATTCCCGGAACCGAATATGAAAAGTCCGATCTTGAAACAATGATCAGAAAAGCTGAAGGTCCCATATTCAATAATGCTGCCCAAATTTGGAACCACACCTTTTATTTCGAATCTTTCTCCCCTGCAGGAAAAAGGGTACCTGCAGGTGTACTTGCGAAGGAAATTGACAGGACGTTCGGCTCTTACGAATCTTTTAAGGAACAATTCACAAAATCGGCTGTTTCACTATTCGGTTCAGGGTGGGCATGGCTTGTAAGGAAGGATGACGGAACACTCCAAATCCTTCAGGAGTCCAATGCTGGAAATCCAATAAGAAAGGGACTCAAGCCAATCCTGACTTGTGACGTATGGGAACATGCGTACTATATCGATTACAGGAACAGGCGCCCTGAATATGTAAAATCGTTCTGGGAGATAGTAGACTGGGAGGTTGTTGAAAGAAGGTATTAGTATTCGTTTCTTTAAAAGTCTTTTCAATTCTGTATGAGCAGGAAATTTTACATGTTGTCAGCCATGATGCTCCTGGCTGTCTCCGCTTTATCCCAGCAGGGAAAGATAACGGAGAAGATAATAGAGATCGGTAAAACGGATAATCGCACCATGCATCATCTTGATGTATTGACCAACCGGTTTGGAGGGAGGCTTGTGGGTTCTAACGCGTATGAAAATGCAGCGCTGTGGTGTGCCTCTGAATTTAAAAGATGGGGCATGGATGTGATTATGGATGAAGCAGGAACAGTTTCGGTGGGATTCGACCGCGGCCCATGGTTCGGAAGGCTTCTCAGTGATAACGGGATGATCCTTCATTTTGCAACTCCATCATACACCTCAGGCACAAAAGGTGTTGAGAGGGGCCCGGTGCTGCTGGAGCCAAAAAGCAGAGCTGAATTCGAGAACATGAAAGGCGCCCTGAAAGGAGCGTGGATTCTTATCGGCGGAAAAAACAACGGCTGGCCTGTAGATTATTCTCCCGCTGCCGACAGCGCAAGGACGAAAATAATCGAGAAGAATGACTCCATTGCTAAAATAAACCGCGACATCATGAGGCAGAATTTTGAAAATCGTGATAAGCCGCCAAAAGAACTCCTGCCGTTAAAGGAAGAGCCGGCATTGTTTTACAGGCAGATGTGTGAAGCAGGAATCCTCGGTGTTATTCAGTCTTCAGAAGTACCCATAAGGGCTCTTTATGACCGGAAGAACCTCGATAAGATGACATTCGACAACCTGCCGACGGTGTGCGATATCAAGCTTGATGAGAACCAATACATGGTGATTGAGAAAATGGTAAAGGAACGCAGATATTTCCTGATTGAATTTGATATCCGGAACCATTTCCGGCCAGGTCCCGTGAAATATTACAATGTTATCGGGATCATAAAAGGTACTCGCTACCCTGATCAATATGTTATGATGGGAGGGCATCTTGACGCTTTCGATATTGGAACAGGCGGCGTGGATGACGGCTCAGGGGCAACTCCGGTCATGGAAGCTGCCAGGCTGATAATGGCTGCAGGAGGGAAACCTGAGAGAACTATCCTCGCATGTCTCTGGGCAGGAGAGGAATTTGGACTTCTGGGATCCAAACACTGGGTGGAAGCCAATAAGGATAAGCTCCCGAAGATCTCAAATTACTTCAACCGGGATGGCAGTCCCACAGTGCCTACCGGAATTACAGTCCCTGATGCGATGTACAACGACTTTGAAAAAATATGCAAACCACTGAACAGCATAAGTCCGGATTTCCCTTTCAAACTGACAAAGAATATAAATCCTCCGCGGCCAAGGCCTGCAACAGCTGGAGGATCTGATCATGCATATTTTGCGATGAATGGCGTCCCTGCTCTTTCTTTTGAGACGTCCGATTCCAAAGGCTATAACTTCAGCTATCAGGAGATTTGGCATACAGAAAATGACCTTTATACGAAAAGTATACCGGAATACCAGAATCAGACTTCGGTTGTAACAGCTGTAGTTGTATATGGTCTCGCAAATCTTGACCATATTCTTTCAAGGGTGGGTCTTTATGCTGAACCGGAATTAAAAAAGTGATATTACTCTGAAAAAACCAGTCAGGAATAATTCATTATGGAGCTTAAAAACCTTGTACTGAAGACACGATCCTACCGCAGGTTCGACGAAGCTAAGCGGATCTCCTATGATACATTGAAAGGATTGGTTGGACTGGCCCGGCTTTCAGCGTCAGGAGCTAACCGCCAGCCACTCAAATATCTCATTTATAATTCCCGGGAAGATTGCGAGAAGGTCTTCCCATCAGTTGTCTGGGCAGCTTATCTGAAGGATTGGGATGGCCCTGCACCGGGAGAGAGACCTGCAGGATATATAGTGGTTCTTGGCGACAGGACAATCACGGAAACGTTCGGGGTCGATCATGGGATTGCAGCTCAGAGCATAATGCTTGGCGCAACCGAAGCAGGTTTCGGTGGATGTATGATTGCTTCAATTAACCGTGATCAGCTGAGATCCATGCTAAACATCCCGGAAAAATATGACATATTGCTTATTCTGGCTCTAGGTAAACCCATTGAAGAAGTCATTCTTGAAGAGATAAGGGACAATGATGTTAAATACTGGAGGGACAGCAATGGCAGGCATCATGTTCCCAAAAGACCTTTAGATGAACTGATTATTGAAACCTGATTTTAATCAGTGATGAAAAATACCTGTCTGATCATATTAATATTGCTGGGATATACCGGTTCAGTCTTCAGCCAGGTCAACATAAATCAAGGGCCACAAATCTTTCTCACAGGTATCGTGCGTGACGCTTCCACGCTTGAACCACTTAATAATTCTCAGATTGTCATAAATGGCAGTTTCAGGGCTTCAAGCGATGAAACAGGTTCGTTTTCCCTTCAGGTAAACAGGAAAGATACTGTTCTTTTCAGCCTTCTCGGTTATAAGAATGAGACTTTGTATGTCAGCGATACGCTTTCAGGTCCTGAGTTTGTGGTTGGGGTCTATATGAATTCTGACACTCTGTCGATCGGTGAGGTTGTGATCATTTCCAGGCTGAGAAGTTTGAAGTCAGATATACTCAAAGCGCCTCCATATTCAACTCCGGAGCTTGAGAATGCTAAATACAATCTCGAAGTTGCCGGTTACCAGGGAAGAGTTACCACAGGCAGTCTTGGAGATCCTTCATCAAATTACTCTTTGTTAAGGGAAAAGTTTCGTACTGATGCTTACGAAAAGGGAACAATCCCCTCAGACCGTATGGTTTCAGTAAGCCCTTTGCTTATAGTCCCTGTCGTGTATCTTCTGATGAAAGGTCTGCCCGAAAATCCACTTCCCATGCAACCCGGGCTGACAAAGGAGGAACTTGATAAGATACATAAACAGTATCTTGAAAATTCGAGGAGGAAGAAAGTATATGATTAAACAAGCTTTGCTTCCTGTGTCATGCGTCTTGCATCGAATTTTCTATCAGCCTTTGTAAAATATTGCTTTTATTATATGGCTTGCTATCCTTGGGTTTTCTTTCAGCCTTCGTGTTGAATATCCGAACCACTTTTTACCAAAGGGAACATAAACCCTCATTGTATGACCATCGTTGACAATGCTCTCACGCAAACGTGGGGTGACGCCATAGAGCATCTGGAATTCGTACATGTTCTTCGGAACCTGATATTTCTCAAGAAGCTTATAAGCCCCTTCAACAAGTGGTTTGTCATGGGTGGCAATACCCACATGGATTTTATTTTTAAGCATAAATTCGAGATCCTCAAGATAATGCTGATTTATTTCTTCGTATTTCTTAAAAGCTATCTTTTCCGGTTCAATATAGATTCCCTTGCAGAGCCTGAAGCTGAGCGGGTTCTTCTCGCTATTAAGGTCTGTAAGCCTGCTGATATCGTCAAATGTTCTTCTGAGATATGCCTGAACTACCAGTCCCACATTAGCAGGGAATTCGGTCTTCAATTTGCGGAACAGCTCAATTTCAAGGTCGGTACAGGGTGAATCTTCCATATCGATCCTGATAAATCCGTTATAGGAAGCGGCCTTCATCACTATTTCCCTGATATACCTGTAACAAGCTTCCTTGTCAATGAGAAGTCCGAAGCTGGTCGGCTTTACTGAGAAATTCCCGTCAATACCCGATTTAAAAATCGTATCGATAAGGTCGAGGTACTCTTTTTTATTCTCCTCTGCCTCTTCCAGCGATTTTATAAATTCACCAAGAACATCAAGCGTAACCTTGATATTTTTGCTGTTGAGATCTTTTGAAACGCGCAAGGCGTCTTCCACTGTTTCCCCTGAGATATACGACTTTGAGAATATCCATATGAATTTTTTGGGAAAGTATGGCAGCATGGCTGCTATAAGTTTATTGAGCATCTCTTTTCTGCTTTAATAAGTAATACAAAAAGACTATAAAATTATTACAAGACCAGGTTTTAAGGTGCAATTCACGGTGTAAATAAAATGGATCATAATACGATTTTATATGACCTTTGTCACAAGTTCTGAAGGATAATCCGGGAAAAATACCAGGTCAAATTTGCTCTCATCCTGCCTAAGCAAGCTCGTTTGCTGATGATCAGGCCTAAAAATTGTTTAATAGGGGCATCACTTTTTGAGCAAATTTACGTTTAATACATTGTGAAGGTGCATTGAATTCATTTAAATAGTCAGAAAACCTAATCGGATCTATATTGCTGAAAAAGTTAAAATATTCATTTATAATATTTTGCGTATTTATAACCGGGAGCTACGGCCAGGATCCAACTTTCTCTCAGTTCTATGCAAACGCATTATATCTTGCTCCTTCATTTGCAGGTGCTACAGAAGAGTATAGGCTGGCACTCAACTACAGAAATCAGTGGCCTGCAATTCCTGGCGTTTTTCATACCTACAGCATATCATTCGATAAGGCACTTTTAAACTTTAACTCAGGCATTGGTGTCCTGGCGACTTATGATGTTGCCGGATCGGGAGAACTGAGCACTACCAATATAGGTTTGCTCTATTCTTATGACTTCAAGGTAACAGAAGGCTGGCATATCCGACCAGGAGTTAATTTTAAATTTACCTACCTAGGCCTTGATATTTACAAGCTGATTTTCGCCAGCCAGATGACAGGAAGCGGGACAGTACCTTCAGTATATCCGCCCCCGTTCAGCAAAGTAGCTGATGTTGACTTTGCAACCTCAGCCATTGCATACAATGACAGATTCTGGGGAGGTCTTACCCTCGATCATCTCCTTAATCCAAAACAGTCTTTCTATGGAAACGAATCAGTCTTGCCTGTGAAGCTCAATCTTTTCGGTGGTATCCAGATAATGCGCAAAACAAGGCTGAGGCAAACATATCATGAAGTTCTGTCAGTAGCCATGAACTTCCAGAAGCAGGCTAAATTCTATCAGACAGATATAGGTCTATACTATTACAGGGATCCTCTGATTTTTGGAATGTGGTACCGTGGGATTCCGTTTGTAACCACGCAGGCGGGTGATGCAATCATCGGGCTCATAGGTATCAAGACAAAACAGCTGCATATCGGATACAGTTATGATTTCACGATATCAAACCTGATTAGCTCAACTGGGGGATCTCATGAAATTTCTCTGGTTTATGAATTCAATTCCTTCTCACTTGGCCAGCGTCAAAAAATAAGGGCAATTCCCTGCCCGGAATTCTGATCAAATGTCGAAGCATAATTAAGACAAGCAGGCTGAAGAAAAGGTCGAAACCTAAAATTGGTGCCCTGATTCGGTCTGATAAATAATTTTTTATATTTTTGCGCGTGATTGTTATTATATGATTTTTAACCCCCATGAAGAAACTATCTATTGCTCTTTTCGCAGTGTTATTCCTCGCCATTGCTTCCCTTTTTTTCCTTCATTTCACAGGAGGCAAGAAAGCAAAAAAAAGTACTGCAACTGAAACCAGTGCAGCTGCTCCGACAGGAGGCATAGCTTATGTTAATATCGATACTGTCGTGTTTAAATTCAGTATGTATGCCGACAGGAAGGCTGAACTTCTTGAAAAACAGAAAAAAGCTGAAGCTGAGCTTAATTCCAAGGGGAATAAGTATGAAAAAGATGTAAAGGATTACCAGGACAAGGTTAACAAGGGCCTGATTACCAGGGCAACTGCAGCTGAAATGGAGCAGTCGCTCTACCAGCAGCAGCAGGAACTTGTGAACCTCCGCGACAAACTTCAGACCGACCTTATGGAAGAGGATCAGGTGATGAACAGGCAGATACTTGAATATATCACTACCTATCTTGATGAACACAAGGCAGAATATAATTATCAGTATATTTTCGGAAAAAGCTTTGGAAGTGTTGTTCTGTACAGCAATCCGTCATATGATATAACCCAGAAGGTCCTTGATGGGCTCAATTTGAAGTACAAGGCAGAGAAAAAATAAGATATCATGGGTTTTGCCTCCGCCTGGCTTAAAGAGAGGACACTTTTCCCACAACTTATCAATGAAGCACCATCAGGAGACACTGGTATAATTACCATTGTTCCTTCCTATAATGAAACGGGCATAACATGTATGCTTGATTCGCTTTCCCGATGCCTTCGGTCTTCATGCGGCACTGAAGTAATAATAGTCGTTAATGCTCCACCCGGTGCAGACGAGGAGAGCAGGTTAAATAACAAGCTAACCATTAATAACATAGAAAAATGGAAGAATGATCA
>JAUZNW010000134.1 GCA_030706785.1 Bacteroidota bacterium
AATCCTGATTTTTCAGTTGTAGCAAATGCCGCCGTTCAACTGAAAAATGCAATCGATGCAACAATTGCACTTGGTGGAGAGAATTATGTATTCTGGGGCGGCCGTGAAGGGTACATGAGCCTTCATAACACTGACATGAAGCGGGAGCTTGAACATATGGGAATGATGCTATCGCTTGCAAGGGACTACGGAAGGAAGAAAGGATTTAAAGGTACGTTCCTCATAGAACCGAAACCAATGGAACCAAGCAAGCACCAGTACGACTACGATGCTGCAACAATAATTGGTTTTCTTAACAAATATGGCCTTGCAAAGGACTTTAAGCTGAATATTGAGGTGAATCATGCCACACTTGCAGGCCACACTTTCCAGCATGAGCTGCAGGTGGCTGCTGATGCAGGATTGCTTGGCAGCATTGATGCAAATAAAGGAGATTACCAGAACGGCTGGGATACCGATGAATTCCCCACCAATGTTTATGAAGTCACAGAAGCCATGATGGTGATCCTGAGGGCAGGAGGCTTCACGACCGGCGGAGTGAATTTTGATGCAAAGATCAGGCGCAATTCAACAGATCCGGAGGATATTTTCATAGCTCACATCAGTGGTATGGACACATTTGCCAGGGCTCTTCTGATAGCAGATAAGGTGCTGCATGACAGTGATTACCTCAAGATGAGAAAAAAGAGGTACGAATCATTTGATAAAGGTCCGGGAAAGGATTATGAGAATGGTAAGCTAACCCTTGAAGACCTTAGGGCACTTGCATTGAAAAAGGGAGAACCTGCAGTGATCAGCGGCAAGCAGGAGTTGTATGAGCAGCTGATCAATATGTACCTTGAATAATATCAGGGAAATATCCTTCAGATAATTCATAACAACGAATATTATCGAAACCTGCAAAATCTGTGGGAAATGTTTATGGTCGTTTCCAGCAGAACGCGCAAATAAGAAAAGATCCCGGATACTATTTAATAGTAGTGACAATTTTGAACTCAGGAGGATTTTTGATTGACCTCTTGACTTTACACAGCTCGGCGACATGGATTACCGAGGCTATGTATTTTTCAGGGAAATCAGGCGGCAGCTGAATATCAATTAATATGTTGACCGGCAATCCGGTTTCCTTGTCACTTTCTACAGTTTCGACTATTTTAATTTTTTCAGTCGGGATGTGCCTGTTGTCGCAGAATGATTTGACATAAATGCCTGCACATGTTCCGATTGAAGCAAGAAAAAGTTCAAATGGACTTGGAGCAGTATCCTCTCCGCCGCTGGCAGGCGGCTGGTCGGTTCTTACAGCGTGATTGCGCAGATGAGCAGTAATGACTTTTCCTCCGTCGAATGTAATTTGCATAATATCAAAAGCTATTAATCTCAACCAATCCAGCGCTGGTAGATTACCGGTCACTGTTGATCAGTCCGCAAAAATACATCAAATTTATTATAAATGAATCCGGAGGATCGTTGAGGATCCTCCGGATTCTATGACATAAGATTGTTAATTAATCAGTACTGTTTTCAGTATCTGTTCCTTTATTTGCTTTTCAGGAGCATCAATTCCAGATCTTCTCTCAGTGCCTGAAGGTCCTCCTCATGTTCAACCTCCTGGGCAAGTATTCCCAGGGCCATGTTATAAGTTACAGGATCGCCCTCACGTGTTATGTTCAGCATGGAGTTATAAACATTAATTGCGCATTGTTCACCCTTGATATTCTGATTAAGAATCTCTTCCACGTAATGATTGAATGGCGGCTCATAGCCGCAGTTAGTAAGTTTAAGCCATTCTTCAGGTGACAGGACGGGAGTTCCTCCAAGCTGAATGATCCTTGTGGAAACCAATTCTGCGTGAGCTAATTCCTCTGTTGCATGCAGTGTAAGTTCGGCAATTACGGCATCTTTCATAGGTCCTCTGACGACCTTTGCACCAATCCAGTACTGGTAGTATGCAAGCCATTCATCAGAAAGGGCTTTGTTCAGAAGGTTGATAAGTTCATCAACATTCATTTTTACGATTTCTCTTCCTTTTTGTCCCATAGTGATTTATATTTGATTTTCATAACAGAATTATTTAGAAAGCGGATAGACTGCAATAAATTTAGGATTTTTTAGCAACAATTTGGGCCTCATCAGCTTATTTTTCAGCTTTTTCTGAGAATTTTCCTACAACCTGCAAATTGAAATCCCTGATTATAAATCCAGGTATTGCTTTTTTCCTGAAGTAATCTTCAAGGATTTTGGTCACAGCAGCATCAAAATAATCTTCAATCTGGTCAAGTTCAGGGCAATACAGGTGATGATGTTTTTCCATTACGGCATCGTACCTGATAAGTCCGTTTTCAGTCTTGACTCTGGTTATGATCCCTTTTTCCAGAAGTACTGCAAGTATTTTGTGTACTGTTCCGATGGTCATATTTGGCAGATTAATTCTCAGGTAGTTGGAGATTTCATCTGCTGTAGGGTGGGCGCCCATTGTTAGAATGACGTCAAGGACTGCTATTCGCTGCGGGGTTACTCTGAGTCCTTTTTCTGTCAGAAGTCTGACTGCGGTTTTGTTTACCATGGGGGTGTTTGTTTGAAGAAATATACAGTTAAAAGAGTATTTTGACCAGAAGAGAAATGATATCAAAAAGTTATTTTAATCGGATAATAAAAATAACTAAATAAAACAAATCATCAAATAATAATTATTATCAAAAGATATTAGAAGTTAAAAAAACTAAGAAGTCAAATAAATAAATTAGTTAAAAGAATAATTTATCTATAAGAATAAAATAACTAAAAGATAAAAATTCTACTGATAATCATTCTAAATAAGGAATCCCTACTCGCCCTGATTTATTCCTATCGACTTTTTTCTAATAACCGCTAAACAAAAAATGCCATCTGTATCTGATCTCACAAATGGCACCTGGAGTAACTTTATCAACATTACTGTCGGTCTGCAGGGACTCGAACCCTGGACCCGCTGATTAAGAGTCAGCTGCTCTACCAGCTGAGCTACAGACCGTAAAATGAGAAGGCAAAATTAATCAAACAGATTAAATCTAAGATAAGGAAAACAGAATATATTTTGATTATTAACCGGAAAGTCCTCCGGGAACCTGGGAATGCCTATAATTCAAACCACTCAGAATATTCAGAAACCAGCTTCTCCGGAAACCTGCAATGATGAAATTCATTGGTGTGCCGGTCATAACAATAGTCCTTACCCCATTCTTCAGCATTTTCGGAAACCTGCTTTATCGCTGTAACAATATAATAAAGTTCTTCATCAGTCATCGTAGGATGAAGAGATAACCTTACCCACCCGGGTTTCATCGAAAGATCACCCGCTTCTATCCTGTCTGTTATTTCCTTCGACATTTTGAAATCGACATTAAGCAGAAAATGACCATAAGTCCCTGCACACGAACAGCCTCCCCGTACCTGTATCCCGAACCTGTCATTCAGGAGCTTCGTGACAAGATTATGATGAATGTTGTCAATATAAAATGAAAAAACTCCAAGACGCTCAGTTATATTATCAGCCAGAAGATGTAAGCCTTTTATCTTTAATAATTCCCTGAAAGCTATCCTGATCAACTCTTCTTCCCTCTGTTGGATCCTGTCAGTTCCCATCTTTTCCTTTAACCGTATTGCGAGCGCTGCTCTGATCCCCTGCAGAAACCCCGGTGTGCCTCCGTCTTCCTTGATTTCAATATCACTGATATAGCTGTACCCTCCCCACCTGTTGGTCCATTTAACTGTTCCTCCTCCGGGTGCATCCGGCGTTTCATTTCTATAGAGCTTCTTATTGAATATCAGAATCCCGGCACTTCCCGGACCGCCCAGGAATTTATGGGGAGATAAGAAGATTGCATCGAGCTGCTCCATTTTGTCCTTTGGATGCATATTGATATCAGTGTACGGAGCTGATGCTGCAAAATCTATAAAACAATACCCGTCATGTTCATGCATTATCCTTGCAAGCTCATAATATGGTGGCATATATCCGGTGACATTCGAACAGGCTGAAAAAGAACCAATCAATAAAGGCCGGCTCCTGTACTTCACAATCTCTTTCCTCAATATATCCGGATCGACTTTCAGGTCACTGGTAGGCTCAAGTACAACAACATCGGCAAGGGTTTCAAACCATGAAGTGTGGTTTGAATGATGTTCTGTGTGTGTAAGGAATACGACCGGCCTGTTTTCATTGGGAATGTCTCTGCATGTATTGTATTCACCATGGGTAAACACACAGTAATTTATGGCCTGTTCAGGTACCTTCAATCCAAGTATTCTCTGCAGCTTGGCTATTGCTGAAGTCATTCCTGCACCTGTAAATATCAGGGCATCATTATCATCTGCGTTTACATGATGCTTCACTATATTCTGAGCGAGGTGATAGGCATCAGTCATTGCTTTTCCTGTGGACGAAGATTCTGAATGAGTATTCCCTATGAGTGGTCCAATTATTTCCGAAATCTTTTTTTCAATGGGTTTGTAAAGACGCCCGCTTGCTATCCAGTCAGCATAAACAAGCTTCTGCTTTCCGTATGGAGTCAGAATTTCTGTGTCAATCCCGGTTATGTTTTTCCGGAATGCATCGAAGTATTTTTCAAGTTCTGACATGAACAGGCGGATAATTGGCACTTAATTGAAAGGTAAAAATATCAATAAATTGTTAATATATTGCACCCCAATCAACACCTGATGGATTCTCTTTACAAATACTCAATAATCCTGATTTTCGGCTTTGCAGCCCTGGTTTTTGTTATTTTGTTCTTTGTATCAGCTCCTTACGGTAAATTCTCAAGGAGGGGTTGGGGAACCGCTATCAGGTCTAAATGGGCATGGATGATAATGGAGATGCCATCTCCGGCTCTGATGATAATATTCTTTATTTCTTCGAAACAAAAAGATTTACCCCAAGCAATTTTTTTGGGTGTCTGGCTTAGCCATTACCTTCTCAGGACCTTTATATATCCTTTCCGGCAATCTGGAAAACAAAAACCTTTTCCTGTTCTTCTTGTCGTAATGGCCCTTACCTTTAATTGCCTTAATGGCTTTGCAAATGGATATGGGATCTTCCGGCTGAGTACATATGATCAATCATGGATTTTTTCCTGGCAGTTTATTTCTGGCATACTATTCTTCCTGGCAGGATTTGCAATTAACAAGACGGCCGATGAAAAGTTTCGCATGATAAGGGAGCAGAATCATTCTGAATATGTAATCCCTGAAGGATGGATGTTTGAATATATTTCCTGCCCGCATTATCTTGGGGAGATCACGGAATGGGCTGGCTGGGCGCTAATGACCTGGTCGGTCCCGGGACTGGCCTTCTTCATCTTTACATTCGCAAATCTCTTCCCGAGGGCAATCCGGACCCATAAATGGTACCAGTCAAAATTCCCCGGATATCCCAATAATCGTAAGGCTGTTATACCTTTTATTATTTAATATTATTCTTCTTCGGGAACCAGGGAAGGAATGCGCTTGTCTTCCTTATGTAATCCTCATATTGGGGCTTTTGTCCGGTCAGGCTCTTTTCAAGCAACGCAACACCTGAAACCTTGATTATAAGGACAGTCATCAGGACCGATCCCAATGCAGGGAGTAAGCTTCCTGCTGAAATGCTGATCAGACCGAATCCCCACCAGACCATTGAATCTCCGAAGTAGTTAGGATGACGTGTGTAGCGCCAGAACCCGGTGTCAAGGACCTTCCCCTTATTTACCGGATCAGCCTTGAATAATGCAAGCTGATAATCACCTCCTGCTTCGAAAATGAACCCGATAATCCAAAAAGCAATACCAAGATAATCGAGGAACCAGAATTCCCTGTTATTCCCGAAATACTGAGCGCCAAGGAGGGGGGCTGAAATAAGCCACATCAGTATACCCTGCAGAAGGAAGACCTGAAAAAAGCTTATCCACCAGTAACGGTTCTCCCCATATTTTTTTCTGAATTCCCTGTAGCGGAAGTCCTCACCTTTCCCGCGGTTACGCCATGTAAGCCAGGATGAGAGGCGAAGACCCCAGACAGCTGTCAGGATAAGAATTATGATCTTTCTCGTCTCATTACCGTTTGAATTGAGAAAGTAAAAGAATGAAACTAATACAAATCCCAGTCCCCAGAACAGATCAACAATGCTTGCATTTTTAATAATTATGCTTGCTACCCATAAGATTGTCATCAGGATAACGATCATGAGCAGTGCCTGAATGTAAACAGCCAGAAATGTCATCATGTATTTAATTATTCATAAAGCAATGCGACAGAAGCGGCACCTAAGCCCGCATTTGCACCAATAACAGGCGAGATATTTACAACCGAAACAGGCTTCTTCCCTGTTAGTTTTTCCATCCGGTTGGAATACCAGTCAGCTGCCTTCTGATTATCTGCATGGAGCACAATGTAATTCCATATTGGTCTGTTGGTGCTGTCCCTGGTAATGCGCCTGATGACTTTCTTCATGCTCGATTTCTGGGTAAATGCCTTATCGAAGGCAAAAGCTTTACCTGAATCATCAAGCGAAACAATGGGATTAATATTCAGGAGTTTTGCGATAAGCCCTTTGGTTGCCGTTACTCTTCCTCCCTTTACCATATATTTAAGAGTTCGGACTGTGACCAGGATACGTGAATTACTTACCGCCTTTTCCGTAAGTCTGACCACCTCATCGTGAGACAAACCAGCTTCAATTGCTCTGGCGGCGCGAAGGACGAGAAGTCCGAGCGTACCTGATAAATTCTTTGAATTAATTACAGTTACAGGCTTGCCAAACTCCCTGCTGATCTTTTGGGCAGCCCTCTGGCTGTTATTGCAGGTTCCGCTCATGGCATCGCTCAGGTGCACAGCAATTACCGAATCGTAATAGGAAGCGAGGTGTGAAAAAAGATTCAGGAAGGTCTGTTCGTTGACTTGTGCGGTTTTGGGGAAATCTTTACTTTTATCAAGAAGAGTGTAAAACTGTTCCGGCTGTATTGTCACCTTATCAAGATAATTGTTATCTCCGAAGCTTATACTGATCGGAACCATATTAACCTGGTAATAATCAAGAAGCTCCTGTGAAAGATCACAGGTTGAATCAGTTACCAGGGCAATGTTCCATTTTCTATTATTGACCGTCTGAATATGACGTATCATGTCATCAGCTTTCTGGAATGTAATGGTCCCTGCATCCCTGATCTTTTCGAATAGTGCTGCCGGAGAATTTGTGTGGACGTGAAACCTCCTTATCTTATCAGAACCTGCAACAACTACAGAATCTCCGAATTCATGCAGGATTTCTGTGATTGAATTTCTATCTGACCTGCAGTCTTTGATTACTGCCTCGGTGCAATATCTGTAGCTGATATTCTCCGGTATCGCCTCTGTTACCTTCAGGGCTGGAGTTGCAGAAAGCTTTGACAGGATAAGTTCCTTTATGTTCCTTTTGCTTATAAATTCAATTATCCCTTCCATAAAAAGAACAAATCCCTTGGCACCGGCATCTACCACCTTGTTCCTCTCAAGAATCGCAAGCTTGGATGTTGTTTCCTTGAGCGACTTTTTAAGGACTTCATGGGAATTAAGGAAAAGGTGATTGAAATCGCTGAACCTGTTCCAGCTTTCGTAAATATAGTTGGCAAAATCCTTGATAACAGTCAGCATTGTCCCTTCAACAGGTCTTGACACAGCTTCATAAACATGGCTCACTGACCGTTTTATCGCTTCAGCGAACTGCCCCAGATTTACAGATCTGAATTCACCGGTTTCAGCACTTAACCCATAAAAGAACTGGGCGAATATAATACCTGAATTTCCTCTTGCATTTATAAGGGTTGCCTGGGCGATCCTGTCGGCTGTTATTTTGTAGGAACGGTGAGGATGAAGCGATTCCATAACCGACCTGATTGTTGATGCGAGATTTGTTCCTGTATCGCCGTCATTTACAGGAAAAACGTTTATCATGTTCAGGTCAACCTGATGCTGGATTACTTTCTTCCCGCCCGCCATAAAAGCGTAGTAGAGGAATCGGCCATCCATTTCAACAAGCGGGCTGGGAGCTAAAAGCGTCATTTAAGATTTGATTTTCAGGTTTTGCAAACTTAATAAATAAAACGATCATGAGGCCCTTTTGTTTAGTCAGGCTGCAAATATCACAACCGTAATTACCTTCCAGCGGAGTTGAGACAATACACTTTAGCAGGCAGGATCATCATCCCTCAAGCAGATTCTTTAAAGCAGTTTCAAGTCCGGGGAATTTAAATACATAGCCGGAACTTCTGATTTTATCGGAAGAGATCCTGCTTCCGGTGAGAAGCATTTCAGACATCTCCCCGAAAATAATCTTCATCAGGAAGACGGGTATTGGGGGAAACCAGAATGGTTTTTTAAGAACACCGGCAAGTATCCTGATGAAATCTCTGTTCGTCGTATGTTCTGGTGACGCTGTATTAAAAACACCACTCATATTCACATCCCCGACTGCCTTGATGAATATGCTGCAGAGATCTTCAGCATGAATCCATGGGAAGTACTGTTTCCCGGTACCTATCGGAGAACCAATTCCAAGCCTGACCGGTACTGACATACTGCCAAGTATACCGCCGCTTCGTGTCAGTACCGGGGCGCTCCTGATAATAACAGTTCTTATCCCTTTATCAGCAAATTTGAAAGCCATCTCTTCCCACTGCCTGCATACATTTCCAAGAAAATCATCTGCCGCTTCATCTGTCTCAGCAAATATCTTTTCAGAAGTAACTGAACCATAGTACCCTGTTCCTGAAATCGAGACGAAAGCTTTAAGCTGTGTCCCGCTTTCCTTCATTTTATCAAAAAGAAATTTCCCTGTCTTAACACGCGAATCGATTATCAGCTTCTTCCTTTTTCTGGTCCATCTTCCTCCGCCAATATTTACTCCGGTAAGGTGAATAACGTAATCTGTCCTGGCTAATGCCTCCATGTCAATTTCACCTTTATCCGGGTCCCAGCGGTAACATTCAATTCCTGAAGAGCGGACAGGTTTCCTTGAAAGAATGGCAGGTCTGTAGCCATTCTCCGGTAATTTATCACACAAATGCCTTCCGAGAAGCCCGTTGCCGCCAGTGATCAAAACTGTTTCCATCAGCCAAGAAATATCAGGGAGGGGAAATAATAAACATCTGAAAAATAAGTTTTTTGAAATTACTTGAAATTTTCTCCGATGGTTATATCAAACCTCAACTTGTGGCAATTTAGGCATTTTAGATATTTTGGGCACTTTTATAATTAGTTATAATCGGTTCATTTTTTGTGTAAAAACAATTTGGAAAGTAATTGAATGAAGTTTACTTTTACGGCCGAAAAAAATTTCAGGATTAAATGGACGATGGCCCTGCGTATATATTAATTAATTCACTGATTTAGCAGAGGCAACCAGTTTCATCCGGTCGCTTCCGGCTATTTCAGAAAATGGAAGGAGGTGACTATGACTTCACTCACAACATTTTATTTAAGCGGCATTATCGGAAAGGAGGTATTCGATGCTGACGGATATGCTATCGGCGTGCTCAAAGATCTCCTCATAAGTGCAATCCCTTCCGGTAACAGTGATCCTAACCAGCAACTTGTGATAGGTGCCAAGCTCAGGATACACAAGGAAACGAAGTTCTATTCATTTAAAACTTTCAGGGTAACAAAGGCAAGGGAAATGCTGAACGTGACCTGTACCGAACTGATTGAACTGAATGGTGAAGAGGTGAGCAACGGCCTTCTCCTCGTTGAGAATATCCTTGATAAACAAATAGTTGATCTTAACGGACGAAAGCTGGTGAG
>JAUZNW010000135.1 GCA_030706785.1 Bacteroidota bacterium
AAATGGAAGGATCAGACAATTGATGTCGAATGGTCTTCACAAAAAGAGGCAGATAAATTGATCGCTGTAAGGAAAGACAGGCTGTTGAAGCATCTGGATGTCTGCCTTGTCAATGCCGTTACAGGTGCTGTGTCGGTTCTATTTAGTGAAGAAACCTGGCCTTATTTCAACAACGAATATGCACGTCTGTCTGTTTTGAATGAAGGTGATGATATTATCTGGTGGTCTGAGAGGACCGGTTGGGGCCAGCTGTATCTCTACGATGGTAAGGGTAGCCTTAAAAGGCAGATTACGGATGGATATTTTGTTACAGGACGTATTGATCAGATTGATACCATTGGCAGGGTCCTTTACTTTGAAGCCTTTGGAAGAGAGGAAGGTGTACACCCCTACTACAGCATGAAGTACAAGGTTCCTGTTGATAAAGGAGAAATGACCCTGATAACAAAAGAGCCTGCAAATCATTCATTATCAATGTCAAAATCAAACAAATATTTTGTTGATACCTATTCAAGGGTCGATATGGTGCCGGAATCTGTCCTGCGTGACAACTCAGGAAATATTATCATGAGGCTTGAAAAAGCTGATATCTCTCAGGTTCTTCAGATGGGCTGGAAGATGCCGCAAACCATCAAGGTCAAAGCAAAGGATGGGGTTACAGATCTGTATGGTGTTATGTATAAACCATTTAGTTTCGATTCGACCAGGAAATATCCGGTGATTTCATATGTTTATCCTGGTCCGCAAACCGAATCGGTACCTTATCAGTTTACACTTTCAGGGGGAAAGAACGTAGCATTGGCCCAACTGGGATTCATCGTGGTCAATTTTGGTCACAGGGGTGGCAGTCCCCAGAGAAACAACTACTATCATACTTACGGCTACAACAACCTGCGAGACTATGCCCTCGCTGACGACAAATTTGGACTGGAACAGCTGGCCGAGAAGTATAAATTCATAGATATTGAGAGAGTAGGAATATACGGACATTCCGGAGGCGGATTCATGTCTACAGCTGCAATACTGACCTACCCTGATTTTTATAATGTTGCAGTTTCGTCGTCAGGAAATCACGACAACAATATTTATAATCAATGGTGGGGGGAGACTCATAATGGTATCTCGGAAGTTGAGAAAAAAGTAAAGACAAGGGAAGATATTAAAAAGGATTCCCTTGATGGGAAAAAGGTTACTGAGAAGGCTTTCAAGGCTGATGTTCAGAAAAATCAGGATCTGGCAAAGAATCTTAAAGGGCATCTGCTTCTGGTAACCGGGGATATTGACAACAACGTTCACCCCGGTAACACTCTGAGGGTGGTTGATGCACTAATAAAAGCAAACAAACGGTTTGATTTCATGATACTTCCTGGCCAGCGTCATGGATTTGGAAATGACACAGCTTATTTTGACAGGCTGATGTGGTATTATTTTGCCGAGTATCTGCTTGGCGACTATCGCACCAACGTAGATTTGACCTCTTTTTAAGAGGCTTATCAGTGCTGCCTTTGGCAATTTAAAAAAGGGAGGGTCTGAAAGATGGTTAAGGCTTGAGAATTTAACCAACGGTTTAATCAAAGGTCCGTGTGAAGAGTCACAAGATATTTTTCAGACATCCCTCCCTTAATCACAGCGAAGGAATCCAAATACACCGGGCTACTCCTGCTTAACCTCCTGCTCCCTCATCAACCTGAGGAAAAGAAGATCGTGTGCAACGATCTCAGTGATGTACCTCGTAGTTCCATTCTTATCTTCATAGTTCCGGTATACGAGCCTTCCCTCGACTGCCACCTGACTTCCTTTCTTCAACCACCTTCCCGACAAATCGGCAAGACCATTCCAGACCACAATATTGTGCCAGGTCGTTTCCTTGACCTTCTGGCCATCTCCATTCTTGAATTCCTCGCTTGTTGCGAGCGTGAAATGCGATACTTTTTTCCCGCTGTCCAGCTTTTTGACTTCAGGATTCTGACCGAGATTGCCGATCAGGTAGACTCTGTTTCTTAATGAGTTCATGGTTTCTTGATTTAATTTGACATTAATCCTATTTCCTGAACAAACTTACATCCGCAGTACTGGACAAGCCGGTCAATAAATACTTATATGCGTTTAAAAATCATTTATAATCGCTTCTATTCGCTTGAAAATGATTTTTTATATCAAAATCAGATAAATATGTAACTTTTTCTGAGGTGTATCTTAATGCTTTTTCTTATTTTTAACGTAAGATTCGTGCTATTAAAATATTTGTACAGTGGAAAGAAAATGTCTCGATTGCGGTGACACAATCCGTGGCCGTACCGATAAAAAGTTCTGCTCTGACCAGTGCAGGAACAATTACAACAACAGGCTCAACCGTGATTCAAACAATTTCGTTCGAAATGTTCACGGCTTGCTGCGCAAAAACAGAAGGATACTTGCCGACCTCCACGATGAGGGCAAGTGCAGGATTCACAAGGATGCACTTTTCGCCCTGGGCTATAACTTCAGCTTCTTTACCCACGTCATTGAAACATCAAACGGGGTAAAGTTCCACTATTGCTTTGAATACGGCTTCAGGGAAATGGATGATAACTTTATCGAGCTGAAACTTAACGAACAGTATGTTGATTATCAATAGAAGGGGAAATAATGCTTGATATTCTTTTCGGTAAGACGTGTTCCATAGCCTGAATCCTCGAATGCCTCACAGAATTTGACTTTGGAGCCTTTCTCCTTGCCATAGTGCTGTATCAGAATATCCCTGAAAGGCCCTGCATCTGATCTGCGTCCCCATGTTTTGCCGAGCCATTCCCGCCTTTCCTTGTCACCTGCGGGAACTTTGTCAAGCTCACCTCTGTTGAACGGCAGCCACTCGTACACCTGGGATTTGTGCTCATGATACATGTCGATTTTCTTTTCTATCACATCATCAATGGCCACACAAACATCAGCCTTGAACGGCTCGGGATGAACAAATTCATCAGACATAAAGAGGAATACCGGATTCTTCTGAAGAAACGGGACCTCCGGAAGTATTTTCGGTACTGTAACCATATATGCAGCGTCGAGGACCAGCACACCGGTATACCTGTGATCAGGATGATAGTCATAAGGACGAGGGAAAACCACAATGTCAGCTTTCTGCTCACGGATAAGCTTGATGACCTGCAGCCTGTTCTCATAGGTTGGCATCAATTGGCCGTCATGATTATCAAGAGTGATGTATCTTACTCCGATCACTTCCCCTGCCCTCCGTGCCTCCTCTCTCCTGATTTTAGCGAGCTCTTCTGATGAATATGTTTGATGCCCGGCATCACCATTAGTCAGTGAAACCATAAGAACGTCAGCTCCGGACTGTACCCATTTATAGGCGGTTCCACCTACTTTATCCGGATCGTCAGGATGAGCGCCGATTATTATTACATGCAGTCTGTCATCTGTCTTTGCTTGCTGCCCGTGCAGTGGGGTTAATATGCCCGGCAGGGCAAATGCTCCCAGGATTATGGTTCTGATCTTCATGGTTTTAGACTTAATTTCTATGGTTTATTGTTTAAAGTTAAATGTAATATTCTGTAATAATTGTGCCTTCAAAATTGGCAATTGCTTGACCTACCAGGTACTGTTAGCAAGTTCCCAGACGTTTGCAAAGCTTATTTTCACGATTTTCTCCATTATATCCCAGTTGACAGTATTCACTTCATCTGCAGGTGTATGGTACTGTTCTCTGTGGCCCGGTTTGAATCTCATGATTGGTATGCCAATAGCTGAAAATGATCTGTGATCGCTTCCTCCCGAGGGATCCTTCATAGGCTGATATTCAACATTCAGATCAATTCCATACTTTTTCAGGTTTGCCTCTGTCATTTGTTTGAATTCCGGACACAAATCGGTATAGGTCATGATAACTTTCTTTGTGTCATTATCCGAGATATATCTGGAGATCATGTCGAAATTGACATTAAGGCGAAGGCTGCTTTTTGGATAGGGCAGGTTTTCAACATAATACTTTGATCCCAGAAGACCTTCCTCTTCAGCTGTCCATAAGGCAAAGATCAGTGTTTTTTCGGGCTTTACCCTGGTCTCTGTAACTGCTTTGGCAATAGTAAGGACGCCCGTTGTTCCTGAACCATTGTCGTCTGCACCGTTCCATATATAACCATTGGCTGACCCCAGATGATCATAATGGGCTCCAAGTACAATTATCTGGTCAGGATTTTTACCTTCAATGATCCCTATCACATTTCTGGCCCTGACAATTTCACTCTTTACAGATGTTTTGAGATAAATGCTTTTCCCTCTTACTGCCGGGATTGGATAGAACCTGTCCTCACCGGCCTTTTTCACAAAGTCATCAAGGATAATCCCGGCTCCTGAAAGGATTTCATTGGCTGTTTTAACTGAGATCTGTATCATGGGGAAATAGTCATCGCTTGTTTTTCCTGCCAGTTCATAATTTGCAAATGGTCTGCCTGACGACGGATTTCTTTCTGCAGGAGACAGTTCTGGCCGCCGGGCTGATGGCTGGAATCCGGCGGTCTCAGCGTTCGGATTGACCTCAAGAATACCGGCAGCACCCATTTTCTTTGCAATATTTTCAGCTTCCCTTGTCGCAGCAGACAATTCTGAAGGGGATAGCTCCTCCCTGGCATAGGCAGGACTTCCCGAAACCTTCAGTATGAATTTACCTTTCAGGTCAAGCTTTCCGAAATCATCATGCTTCAGTTTATCATTCTTAAATCCGTAACCAGCAAAAACTACAGGAGCTTCGGTCTCGACCGATTTATTGCCGGGCCATAAGGTAAAATCAACATTGTAAGTACAGATCTCGATCCTTGAGCTGCTTCCCTCAGATGTCTTTATTTTCAAAACCTGTTCTTCCCCGGAAGAGGTCTTCAGAAGGTTGAAATTCTGAAAATATGTTCTTTCCTTACCTTCCTGGATGTTAACATAGCCTCTCGGCTGGGGAAAGTCTCCGCCGGGCTTAACTCCGTAAAGTTGCAGCAAGCTTGCAATATAGTCTGCAGAAAGAAGTTCACCTTTTGTCCCGGTTTCCCTCCCTTCAGTCCAGTCGGAGGCCAGAAATCCAAGCTGGGCCTTCAGCACAGACTGGTTAATATCATTCAGGGCTTTGCTGAAACCATCATCTTCCTGTCCTATGAGGGAAGTTGAGAAAATCGCAAAGAGGTAACAGAGGATAATATATTCTCGCTTCATTTTTATCTGATTTTACAGATAATGGGGAAAATAAACATCAATATTAGTCAAATAATCTTTTCACCCTTTTCTGACCGATAGGTGCTTAACGATTTTTAACATAAAACTATCCTATATTTGCCGGAAATTTCAGTAATGACTAAAACTATTTCAATTATTTTCCTGATCCTGCTTGCCAATCTTCCAGGATATGGACAGCAAAAGACAGTTTATAAGGATGACTACCTCGTAAAGGTTGGTGACAATGCTCCTGATTTTAAAATCAACGAAGCGGGAGGTAAATCATACAGGCTCTCCGACCTGAAGGGCAGGACAGTCATGATTCAGTTTACTGCAAGCTGGTGCTCTGTGTGCAGGCAGGAAATGCCATTTATAGAGAAGGAAATATGGAAGCCGGGCAGTGATAAGGGGCTTGTTGTAATTGGTATCGATCGTGATGAGCCGGCTGAAAAAGTGGTGAACTTCCGTAAGGATATGAACATTACATATCCGCTGGCGCTCGATCCCGGAGCTGATATTTTCGGCCTTTATGCACTTAAGGAGGCAGGAGTAACCAGGAATGTAATAATCGACAGGAACGGAAAGATAATATTCTTAACCAGGCTTTTCAACAGGGATGAATTTGATGCCATGAAAAAAGCAATAATCGCCGAACTTGAGAAAAAATGACTCTATCCGTTGATCGGGACGGATCATTCTTCTGAATTAAAAAATCCGGCAGGGTGAAACTTTTTCTTGATTTTGCCCGTTATATGTCAAATCAATGTCTGAAAGTAATCCGATTGACCTGTTTGACTAGTAACACTAAAAGCGAAAATTATGAAAAAGTTAATCTTAATTGTACTATCAGTATTAATCGTGCTTCCCGCATTTTCTCAGATTAAATTCGGGCTTAAGGCAGGACTGAGTACTACCAATCTTAGGATGGCAGACCTAAAAACTCTTACTTCAGGCGATACTCAATACACTGTTGATGCACTGAAGGGAGCAAATTACGGATTCCATGGCGGTGCATTTGTCAGGTTTAACCTGCTCAGCTTCTATATTCAGCCTGAGCTACTTTTCGCATCTCGTACTGATGAATATAAGGTGACTGATCTGAACACTCCGGCATCTGAAATAATCAAAAAGCAAAAGTTCAACCAGCTCGATCTTCCGGTCATGCTTGGTGGAAAGATTGGTCCGGTCCGTCTGAATGCCGGTCCGTCAGCCAGACTACTTATCAACTCGCCAAAGGATCTTATCGACGACCCCGATTTCAAGGCAATGTATAACAGTCTTACATTCGGTTACCAGGCCGGGTTGGGTGTTGATATCATAAAGAGAATTACTGTTGACCTTCGTTATGAAGGCAGCCTGCAGAAATATCAGACACAGATAAAGAATCTTACCGGGGACAAGTTCAAACTCGATGACCGGCCTAATGCATTCCTGCTTAGTGTGGGAATAATGTTCTGAAAATTATTTCGATAGCAGCATTTTTATTGCAACAAGAAGCAATAGAATACCAAAGATTTTCTTCAGGATATGCTGAGGCAGGTTGAGCGCAAGCTTCGATCCGAAGTATGAGCCTATAAGAAAAGCGACGGCCAGGATAAGCGCAAATGTGATGTTTACCTGGCCCGCTTTATAATAATTATATGCTGCAATAATGCCTATCGGAGGGAGCATAACCGCAAGACTTGTCCCCTGGGCTGTCTGCTGAGTGAGTCCAAGTATGAAAACCAGGGCGGGCACCATAATTACAGCGCCTCCAATTCCCAGCAATCCGGCTACAACTCCGGTGACAATGCCAATTGCAACGAGCAACAGAAGTACAGTGGTTGACATTTTTACGTTTTTAATGTTAGTATTCAATTATCTGAATAGTTACAGTAAAAATAATAATTAATAGAATGGCTCATCACGAAAGGATTGGCTTGCTTATGGAACGGATTTGTTCACGAAAAACATTATACCTAATTTTGAAAGGCTTATAAGATGTAATGAACAGGAAAGCAATTAAATATATAATCGGAGCGGTAACGCTTGGACTGGCGGTGCTTCTTTTTATCCTTTCAAGGCTACTGTTCGGAATATCAATCCACCCTGAAGGAGGCCGTTCAGTCATACATATTCCAGATAGCTCATCCTATGAACAGGCGATGGATTCAGTCTTTGCCTCGCTTGAAATGAAAAATCCTGGTTTTTTCAGGAAGATTGCAGTTATCAAGCATTATCCTTCGCTCGTAAAGCCAGGGCGCTATGTCATTGATAAAGGTTACAGCTGCAACGGGCTCATTAACCTGCTCAGAATCGGAAGACAATCGCCAGTAAGGATTACTTTCAATAATGTCAGGACGTTGAACGATATCGCAGGTAAGATCGGCAGTCAGATCGAGGCAGATTCTGCAAGCATCATGGAATTTTTTTCCAGTCCGGAAAACTACAGCAAAGATGGTTTTAAGAGAGAGGATGTTGTATCGGTCTTTATCCCCGACACATATGAGTTTTACTGGAACACAAGTGCAAAAGGTTTGTATTCAAGAATGCTCAGAGAGTATAAGAAGTTCTGGAACAGGGAAAGGCTGGAAAAGGCAAAGGAACTTGGCATAACCCCGATAGAAGTCTCAATACTTGCATCGATAATTGATGATGAGGTCGCAAAACCTGATGAAAAGTCACGTATCGCGGGAGTTTATCTTAACCGTCTTAAAAGGGGGATTCCGCTGCAGGCATGCCCTACTATTAAATTCGCACTGAATGACTTTACTATAACCAGGGTTCTTTATAAGCACCTTGTTATTGATTCTCCCTACAATACATACAAGCATACCGGATTTCCTCCCGGGCCAATAGGATGCCCGTCAATTGAAGGGCTTGATGCGGTTTTAAACGCCGAGAAGCACGACTATCTCTATTTTGCTGCAAAGGCCGACTTTTCAGGGTATCATAATTTTTCAAGGACACTTGCAGAGCATAACCGGTACGCTAATCAGTATCAGAGGGAATTGAACAGAAGAAGGATTTTCAGGTAGCACTTACAACCTCAACTTCCCGTTCGAGATTTATTCCGAATTTTTCAAGGACAGAATTTCTGATCTGTTCCGACAGCTCGAATAATTCCTGTCCGGTTGCATTGCCATGATTCACAAGTACAAGGGCCTGCCTTTCATGGACACCAGCATCTCCGACCCTTTTACCTTTCCAGCCGCACTGCTCGATAAGCCAGCCTGCTGCAAGCTTCATCCCGCCCGCTGCATCCTTGAAAACCGGTATTTTCGGGAATTCTTCCTTAAGCTTGTTTACAACTGAATCCGTAACAACGGGATTCTTGAAAAAGCTGCCCGCATTTCCTATCTGAACGGGATCCGGAAGCTTACTCTGCCTTGTCCTTATAACGGTTTTTCTTACATTCCCAAGTGAGGTTGAACCGAGTTTACTTATTTCCTCCTTCAAAGATCCGTATTCCAGGCAGAGTTTTGGTTTTGTAGAAAGCTTGAAATAGACTCTTGTAATTAGGTATTTGCCTTTAAGTTCGCCCCTGAATATGCTGTCGCGATAGCCGAAATTGCATTCCTGGTTTGTGAATTCCCTTATGGATCCGTCTTCGATGCTTATAGCTCTTACCTTTTCAATTGTATTCCGGACCTCTGCACCATATGCACCTATATTTTGAACAGGGCTTGCACCAACCAGACCCGGTATCAGTGAAAGGTTTTCGA
This sequence comes from Bacteroidota bacterium, assembly GCA_030706785.1. Classification (GTDB taxonomy): domain Bacteria; phylum Bacteroidota; class Bacteroidia; order Bacteroidales; family VadinHA17; genus LD21. The sequence goes on from JAUZNW010000135.1 coordinate 8,898, forward strand.
GCCCGCCCATACCATTATTAACAGTCGATTCAACAAGCTTGTCCCAGACTTCCCCTGCGCCTGCCGAGACAATCACCTCATCGCCCTTCTTACCTTCCAGGGTGATGCCTCCCATTTCGGGATGGATTATTATGCCATGAAAATCAGAAGTGAATAACAGGTTGCTTCCCTGACCGAGAATAAGGCATCTCTGCCCTGAACTCTTATGCTGCCTGAAAAAATAAATGGCATTCTCCTCAATCTTGAACGTGACCATACGGTCAGCTCTTACATTAAGACCGAAAGTGTTGAATTTTTTTAGTGAAATGTTTTCGTAGATCATAGCTTCAGGGCAACCGCTGTAAAAATATAAAAACCGGTTTTAACGAGGAATTATAAGCTGATTTTTTTGTGAACTTTTCTGGAAATATAACCTGATGTATTAATGTTATATTAATATAGATAAATATATAAATATGTGATTATTAGAATAATATAATAATACAATATTACAATATTCGGAATGCTGGTAATTTGGGTATCTGGTTATCTGGTTTTGCAGTTATCTGGTTACTAGTTATATTCATTAGTGTCCACTTAAAATCAAATATTGTTCTTTGAAATCTTGAATCCTTCGTGGTGGTAGTGTTTTTTGGGGGCGTGACGATTTGATTCGATTTGTTGGATTTTACTATGGGAGATTTCTCGCTTCATTCAAAATGACAGGTATTTGGGGTCTGATTTTAGGGGAGAGAGGCCGCGATTCCATAAGCAGAATCGCGGCCTCTCTCCACCTCATCACTCAATATTTCTTTGTCATTCCGAGTACCGCCTGAGCGGGACGAGGA
>JAUZNW010000136.1 GCA_030706785.1 Bacteroidota bacterium
CACAAAATAACTTATCAACAACAAACATTCCATTTATTGACTATTTGCGTGATCTTATCGGCTTGTTAATGCTTTTTTCGGGATTTATTTTGTGGCCGTGTTTTTTTGTACCAGAAAAACATCCCCTTCTGCTGCTTCTTTTCCTCTGAACTTCTTGCAGTATAAACCGCCTCCCCTGTATACGGATCAAAACCCGTATAGTACATTGTCGTGGAAAGCGTCATAGGTGTCGGCGTAAAATCCTGTACCTGCTCAGGCCTGATCCCCAGACTCCTGATCTCCGAGGCAAGCTCACTCATATCTGCTTTTGTCGACCCGGGATGCGAAGAAATAAAATATGGCATCAACTGGTATCTGAGTCCTTCCCTTTCACAGATCGAGTCAAACTTCCGTTTCAACACACGGAATAACTTAAAGGGAACCTTTCGCATAAGATCCAGTACTTTCTGTGATGTATGTTCCGGCGCAACCTTCAGCCTGCCCGATACATGGTTCATGATTAGTTCTTCGAGATATTCAGCTTCACATTTACCAGCACTTTTATTCCATTCCGGCAAAAGCAGATCATAACGGATCCCGCTGCCTATAAAAACCTTTTTAATTCCCGGCATACTTCCAACCTTCCTGTAAAGTGATGTCAGCAAACTATGGTCAGTATCGAGATTCCTGCATATCTGAGGCCAGATACATGATGGTCTCGAGCATTTAATACATTGATCCCCATCCTTGCCTCTCATACCATACATGTTCGCAGAGGGTCCGCCAAGATCGGAAAGGTAACCGCCGAAATCTGACAATTTCTTTACCTTTTCAATTTCTCTGACAATCGATTTTTCCGATCGTCTTACAATCTGTTTGCCCTGGTGAGCCGCTATTGCGCAGAAGCTGCATCCCCCAAAACAACCCCTGTGTATGTTAATGGAGAACTTTATCATTTCATACGCAGGGATATTCCCTCTTTTTTTATACCGGGGATGAGGCAGATAAGTATAAGGGAGATCCCAGGAACGATCCGCTTCTTTTTCCGTCATTGGAGGGAAGGGCGGATTTACTATAACGGTTTTACTTCCTGAACCCTCAAAAAGACGAGCAGCCCTGATCTTGTTTGATTCCTTCTCGAAAGTCACAAAATTTGAAGCAAACAACTTTTTGTCCTTTAAGCACTCTTCAAAAGAGTTAAGAATAATATCACCCCAGTTCTTATTTACCGGAACCGGATCGTTCAAATCAACTGATATAACTGTCTGGGGAATAGTCTTCAGTAAAGAAAACGGGACTCCCCTGGCGAGCAAGCGCATGAGTTCCCTTACAGGCTGCTCACCCATCCCGTAAATAAGCATATCAGCACCGCTGCTGAGCAATACTGAAGGTTCAAGCCTGTCCTTCCAGTAGTCATAATGTGTAAGTCTCCTCATCGATGCTTCAATTCCTCCTATAACGACAGGGATTTCGGGGAATAGATCCTTCAGTATCCTGGTATAAACAATTGTCGGATAATCGGGCCTGAAACCGGCTTTTCCTCCGGGAGTATAGGCATCATCCGATCTGAGCCGTCTGGCAGCAGTGTAATGATTTACCATGGAATCCATATTGCCTGCAGTCACTCCGAAGAAATACCTGGGCCGTCCAAATTTCCTGAAATCCCTTAAATCGTCCTTCCAGTTTGGCTGCGGAATAACTGCCACCCGGAAGCCTTCATTCTCAATAACCCTGCCTATAACTGCAGCTCCGAAGGAAGGATGATCGACATAGGCGTCCCCGGTAAAGATTATTACATCAGGCTGGTCCCATTCAAGAGATATAATCTCCGATTTAGTGGTGGGAAGAAATCCGTCTGAATAAATTAATGATCGCTTCACTCTACAAAATTATTCAAATTTAGTATCTTGCTTTGCCATCCACCATAGTACGAGAACACTATTACTATTAAAACCATGAAAGGAGCTATTCATTGGTGTACAGATCTTTTTCTAAATATAGCGATAAAGCCACTGCTGGTCTTATTTCTATCAGCCTTTCTATGTTTTCAGGTTCTTTGCCAGCAGACCAGTCCAAGACCCAAGATTGGACTGGCCCTTAGCGGAGGAGGCTCACTTGGTATCGCGCACCTGGGTGTGATCAAGGTGATGGAGGAGGCAGGACTCAGGCCGGACTATATAACTGGGGTAAGCATGGGCAGCATCATAGGTGGAATGTACTCGGTAGGTTACAGTTCCGACAGTATACTGCATCTTCTTAAAAAAATGGACTGGGACCTGCTCCTCTCTACAAATATTCCTGAAACAAAAGTCATTTTTCCGGAGAAAGAACATTTCAACAACAGCATAATTGAATATCCGGTATTTTCAAAGAAGTTTCAGCTACCATCAGGGCTGATTAGTGGTCAACAGATTGAAAATCAACTTAGTTATTACCTCTGGCCTGTTGCAGGCATAAACGATTTTTCCAAATTTCCGATACCATTTCTGTGCATTGGAACCGATCTTGTTACCGGGAATATGGTTCATCTTGCAAGTGGTTACCTGCCCCAGGCAATAAGAGCTAGCATGGCTGTCCCTACTATTTTCACACCAGTGAAGATCGATACTGCCCTACTTACTGACGGAGGAGTAATAAGGAACTATCCGGCAGAAGAGGTCAGGAAAATGGGTGCAGATATCATCATTGGTTCATATACAGGGTTTTTGCCATATAAAGACACCAGAGATCTTGAGTCAATCACCGGGATAGTAAAGCAAATTGCCCTTTTGGCAAGCCTGAAAGATTTTGAATCCCAGAAAAAGATCACCAACATTCTGATCATACCAAAGGTTAAAGACCTCAACTCCTCAGTTTTCACAAATGTTGATACTATTTATAGTCGTGGTTATAAAGCAGCCCTGCCATTCAGGGAGAAAATGAAAAGACTTGCGGATTCCCTGAACAGTTTCGGCTCCCAGAAACCCTTGGATTATATCCTCGACCGCCGGACATGGACTTTTAACAAAGTGCAAGTTACAGGAAACAGACTTTATTCCAATTCCCAGATCCGTGGGATACTTGATATAAAGCCTGGCGATAAAGTAGACAAGGATGCTTTATATAACAAGATAGACCTCCTCTACGGCAAGAGATGGTTTGAGAACGTGAGTTATAGAATCCTTTCGGAGAACGACTCGCTGATATTATCCATTGATTGCAAGGAAAGACCTAAGATCATGCTTTACGGAGGGGTATATTACGATAATTATATCCGGGCGGGAATTGTCCTGAGAACGACCTTCAAGGATCTGATTTCAAGGAATTCATTTCTTGACCTTGATTTCTTCCTTGGACAGTTTTACAGGCTGAAGCTTTCTTTGCTGCAGTTCATAGACATGAATCAGAAATTCGGCATTTCTGCTGACTTTTATTATGATTATACTGAACTTCCTATCATAAATCTAGTGCACGAAACCGGACCTGTATTTTACCGGAACAGATATGCCGGGTTTTCCCTCAACAGATACCTCGGCCTTAATCAGATGATGAATATCTCTGTCACCTCTGAAATGAGCGCTTTTGAACCTGACTTTGTTTCTGAAAACGGTTTAAGAAGTGCAAGATTCAACTCATTTTCAACAGGATATACATATCTTGTCAATACACTCAACACCAAGAATTTCCCTGATAAGGGCACACAACTGCGTATTTCGGCAACTGCCTCAAAACTCTTATCAGGTGTAATAAGGACAGATTTGGGAAAGGAAACTTACAGGAACAGCAACCCCGGAGATTATTCATTCGACAGAATCTACACTTTCTCGGGATATTTAAGGCATTATTTTTCAGTCGGAAATAAGCTTACTTTTACCCTGAAAGGCAACCTTTTATATACTCTCGGTCAGGATACTGCAGGTTCTCCTCATAATCTTTATTATCTGGGAGGAATTGAACCCGTAACCCGCAGATCCATCCCTGCTATCGGATTTCTTGCAAATGAGATCCCCGTAAGGAGAATTGCCGGCGGAGGAATTGATATGGATATAGAAATAATAAACAAGGTTCATCTCAACCTTCTTACTAACGTTTTCGCTGCAAAGGAAATACCTGAGACTAAAACGGTTTCTCTTCTGGGTGGATACGGAGTCGGGCTGGGATATATGTCAATAATCGGGCCTCTGAAAGTTGGTATAATGCACGGCCTGAGCAATACTGACAGGCACTATAGCGGAGTAAAGGGATTTATCAGCATCGGATACAGCTTCTGACCCTGTCCCGAAGTAATAATGTCACCTTTAGTATTGTGATTCAAGATATTTGTCAAATATTTTTTTCGGCCTGATTGTTGCTTATAATTTTAAGGCTGAATACAATTAAATAATTTCAGTCGGAATTTTGAACCAGACTCTATTATGGATTCAATTAAGATTATACAGCAACATAAACTCCTTTGTAAATTAGTTTCAGATAAAAGGATCAAACAAGGCCTTGATATTCTGAAGGATATGATTTCTGAATCCTCCCTGGGCTACCTTCGTGATGAGTACAATGACATAGTGATGACCTACAGGAATATGCTGACTTACACAATCGATGGTATTGAAGATCCTGAACGTACTAAAATATATCAGAAACTTATACAGTCAATTCTTGGTCTTGCCGACAGGTTAAGACAGGACATATTGTCACATTCTTCGGGATGGCATACTTACTGGATCAAGCAGCAAACTGAGAAAGAACAGAAATTATCCGGGAAAAGCCTTATTGAAACGGTTGATGATCTTATGTTTAAGCCTGATCTTGATGAATGGCTGAAACAGAGCAGTGAAATAAATCCGGATCCTGAATCAGAAATGTCAGTCAAGCATAAACAGCTGATAAAGAACATCTTCAATCATCTCTGGCTGACCGACTATTATGGAGAAGCTGAGAGCGACCTTATCGGGATAATTATGTCATCAGGAAAATTCAGATGGTTTGAAACGAGCATTTTTGTGAGCGCTGTAACTCTGAGCGCTCTCCGGGCATTTCAAACCGAAAAGCTCCTTTACCTGATCAAATTATATGAATCCGGAACGGAACAGGTGATGGAAAGAGCACTTTCAGGGCTTGTCCTGAACCTGCATTACTATAATGGAAGAATCACCTTATATCCTGAAATCACAGCCAGAATTACTGAGCTGAGCAAGGATGCAAAGTTTAGGGAGTATTGCAGGATCATAGTGCTTCAGATAATCAGGTCGCGTGAGACTGAGAACCTGAGCAGGAAGCTGCACGATGAAATACTGCCGAAAGTTGCGAAACTGAGGCCGAGGATTGAGGAAAAACTCGACCTTGACAATATCCTGCCAAAGGACAAATATGAAGACAAGAATCCCGACTGGTCTGAAATGTTCAGTGACTCGGAAGATATTTTCAAAACGATGGAAGAACTCACGAAGCTCCAGATGGAAGGAGCTGACGTTTATATGTCTGCCTTTGCCAATCTGAAGCATTTCGATTTCTTCAAGGATTTCCAGAACTGGTTTATACCTTTTTATCCTGATCACGAAATTGTGAATGAGATATTCCATGATGAAATTCTTGGACCAGGCACAAATGAGCTGGCTGAAGCTTTGTACAAAACGCCTTTTATCTGCAACTCCGATAAATATTCTCTGATCCTGAACCTTAAATATCTTCCTTCTTCCCAGAAGACAATGATGCTCAAGGTATTCAGGATGGAGCTCGACGGACTTCAGCAGCTTGAAGATGAGGAGAACGGCACCGATCCTCACAGGAATTTCCGCATCAATGTTACGCAGTACCTGCAGGATATGTACAGGTTCTTTAAGCTTTCACCATACAGAAAGGAATTCGAAGACCAGTTCACCGGGAAAATGGATATCTACAATTCCGAATTTTACAGGCTTGCTTGCGGTACGCATGAAGCTGAAACTGCGCTCGCCGATTATTTTTTCAATAAAGGTTACTATGCTGATGCGCTCAGCATATTCATGAAGCATGCAAATGAGCGGCCTGATGATGTGCAGCTCTATGAAAAAATTGCCTTTTGCTACCAGCAGGGAGAGAACTATGAAGAAGCTCTCAGGTATTACCAGAGGGCAGAATTGATCGAGAGGAAGGTCTGGACCCTGAAAAAGATCGGATTATGCTTCCGCCGGCTGGGGAAAAAGGAGGAAGCTCTTGATTACTACATGCAGGCCGGGGAAATGGATCCTGATGATATGCACACTGCAGTTATGACAGGCCATTGCTACCTCGATCTCGGTAATTATGAAGCTGCTTTAAAACACTATTTCAGGGTCGAATACAAAGATCCAGGCAACATAAAGATACTCAGGCCAATAGCTTTCTGCTATTTTGCACTTGGGCGATTTGAGGAATCTGAAAAATATTACGAGAGGCTGTCATCCGGAAAACTTAATGCCCATGACTACATAAACAAAGGTCACCTTGCACTATGCATGGGTAAGAAGAAAGAAGCCGTAAATCTGTACAAGCTGAGCATCAATTCTGGAGGAATCTCAAAAGAGGATTTCGCCTCGGTATTCGAGGAAGACAAGCCATTACTTGTTTCTCTCGGGGTTAACAGAGACGATCTGCCGATCCTGCTGGATTATATCTTATTTGCTGTTGGTTGATACCGTTGAATCAGACCTTTCTCCAGGTATAGGTGGCGGAGTAGGTCCCTGGGGCCTCGGGCGGCTGTCAGGACCTATTGGCCCTCCATCTGGCCCGCGGAATCCACCGGGAGGTCGTCTGAACCTTCTGAAATCTGTTGTATCGTTTTTATGTCTCTCCCTCTCCTGTTTCATCATCTCCTCACGCCGCTCATCCATTTCCTTAAGACGGGCAAGCTGATCCTTTGTCAGCTGGGATTCCAGCTCCTTCCTCATGGCTTTGGCGTTTGTATCAAATTCTTTCCTGAAATTATTTTGAGTTTCGTAGTTTATTCTTGCATATTTATCAAGGATCTGGTCTATCCTGGATTTCTGCTGATCGTCAGGCTGAATGATCTTATAGAATCCTTCCCGGAACCTGTCTCCCGCAAAATAAACCCTCATAGGTTTAAGCTTGTTGTATCTTATCTGGGCTGAGGTTAGCATTCCCAGTACAAAACCTACTATCAGAATACCGATCCCGAGTAATAAAGTTCTTGTCTTCATAAAAAATCAATTTCCGGTTAGAAGGGATATCATGCTGTCATTATAACTATTGTCCACACCTATAAAGGAATTGAAATTAAGCGATCCCTGCAGCAGGTACATTGACACCAGCAATATCACAACAGCAGCGGCACCTGCAAGTGCAATCCGATAAAACACACTGTTCAGGATCCTGACAAATTCAATTTCACGGACCACAGCCGTTCCTGTCGAATAGATCTTATCAAGCACTCTTTCACGGAATCCTTCACGGAAGCCGAATGTTACTCCCGCCTCCTCAATTTTCCTTCGTGCTTCCTCAGGATCGCTCTCCCTATCAAGTGATCTGATCAAAAACTCTTTAAAATCTGAATCTTTCATGACAATTAAAGTTTTTCCAGGATATTTCTTAATTGCTCCTGCGCCCGTGATAACCTTGACAAAACCGTTCCAAGCGGGAGATTAAGTATCTCGGCAGTTTCCTTTGTTGAATATCCCTGCAACATTCTCATCGATACAATGATACGAAATTTAGGATCCATACTCAACAACGCCTTGCTTACAATTTCGGAGGCATCTTTCCTTCTCTCATAATCATGATCCGCAACATCAAATTCGTGCATTTCACTATTCCCTTTCTGCGAAAACATGGAAAAGAACCTCTTTCTTCTTTTTATCTCATTAAGGGTAAGGTTGACGGCAATTTTCTGTATATAGGTCGAAAGCTTGGCCTCACCCCTGAAGTCGGAAAGTGAATTGAACAGCTTTATAAACACCTCCTGTCCAATATCCTCCGAGTAAACCGAATCGCCCAGCATACCTTTAACGGTACGAGCAACCATTTTATGATAACGTTCTACAATTTCTCCGAAGGCCTGCCTGTCACCTCCAAGAGCGCATCTTACCAGTTCATCATCATCTTTCTGGCTGTACGATTCCCTGATCATACTCTAATTAGACAATTGACGGAAGTTAAATATTCCCTATTGTTAATTTTCATTAACAATAGGTTGTTTCAACGATAACTGGCCCCATTAAATGTAATTTATTTCAGGTGATCACCATCTGTTTCACTTACCAGTTCAAGGTCATAATTATTTGAATATCTGATAAGATACAGCTTCTGATTTTCAAATCCATCGGTGGTTGCCCTTCGTCTGAAATCATACTCTGTATGAAGCAGATCCACATTATGAATTTCAGGATGGGCGAGGAATTCCTTCCCATGCATGGCGAGCCCGGAAAGGAAATAGTATGCAACATCATATCCCTGCCATGCATAGCTTATTTCAGATGGCTCAGTGAAGAATTTCTGCCTGAATTTGGTATTAAATCTCTGAATATCATTTTTCGCATAATCGATCCAGTAAGGAGAATATACCATCAGCCCCAGATCAAAACATATTTTATGGTCAAGATTATCAAGATACCTTACACCCGGATATCCGAATATATTAATGCTGTACTTCCTCAGAAGAGCATAGACATCGGTGAGCGATTCGCTCATCAGGGGACCGTCGTCAGAAGCAATTATCACAAAATTGGAAGATTCGCCCGAAAAAGCATTCTCGAGGCGGTTTATTGAGTCGTTGCCGAAAACTGACCTGCTGTAGAAAACAAAATCCTTCAGTTTTATATCTTCAAAAGGGATCCTGGAAGCAAGCTCGTTTATAATCTCGCTCTTAAATCTCGCATAGTCCGCGCTGTCGCTTTCGGAGTCAGAATGAATAAGAACAAAGTTGTTATTATAATAATCAGCCACTTTCCTTACTATCGCCCGTTCAGCAACTTCGGTTGTCGGATTGGCCATAAAAAGCATTGGATTATCGTTTAAAATCGTATTACTGCTCAGTTGAACAGGTGATACAACCGGAATGCCCCTGCTTCCGGCATAGGTGGCAACCAATGCCAGGTTCCTGGAGAAAACTGGGCCAATGATCAGGTCCATATTGTCAAGACTGCCGGTACTGATAAGTTTTGTTACCTCGGTTGTATCGCCGGCAACATCAAACACATGGAGTTTCACGTCAAGTCCGAGAGACCTCAGCGTATCAGCAGCAAGCAGAATTCCTTCATACATTTCAACGAAACCAAGACTACGCGGGTATACCCAGTCATTGGGTCGGTTTATAACCTTATAGACCTTTTTACCTTTCACAATCCTTGATGAATCAACTTCAGTTCGTTTCATATTTTCATCGAGGTAGAAAGGAAGCATAACAGCGAGATTGTATGATCCTTCAAGATTCCTGACAGGCAGGTATCCCGCCGGATGCTCCAGGTAAACCACCTCTTCCTTAGGCACAGGTGTAACAGTGTCCTGAACAATCACTTCAACAGGCTTGTTTTCAGGGACTTTCATGCCTGGTATCCTGAGATAGTCACCAACCTGCGGGAATCTTACATCCCTGTTGGCTCTTCTTAACTCCCGGACAGAAAGTCCGTATTTCCTGGCTATTGAAGCCATTGTTTCACCCATGGTGACCTTGTGGTAATAGTTCTGGCTATCCTTCCCGGCGAAGTTCATCTTCTCATTCATGAATTCCTTCCTGGGGATTGCTATTTCATATCCAAGGGGAAGCTTATTAATG
>JAUZNW010000137.1 GCA_030706785.1 Bacteroidota bacterium
CATGGTTTGCCTTGCAATTTTTTCGCCGAAAATCCTGAATTCAGAATCAGGAATAATGTCCCTGATTTTTGCAAATTCCGGGTAAGTTTCTGTAAGGGATCCTACTATATCATCAAAATGCTTCCATACTTTCTCTTTGTTATAGTTTCTGATGGCGATCATTTCTGAGATTGTTCTCCAGCTATCCCTGTAATGACCGTTAACAGGCAGCACACGATAATACCTCTGAGCTCGCCCTTCATTGCTTACAATCGTACCTGTTGATTCAGCAAATGCTCCTGAAGGAAGAAGAATATCCGCCTTTGCTGAGGTATTATTCATAAGATGATCGAGCACTATTATATTCCTGTTGCTGCCTAAGACAACATCAGCTTTTTCCTGTTCAATCCTGCCATACAGGTCATTTTCGAGGATAATAACTGTATCAACCTTGCCATTCCTTAATTCAGCCGTCAGATCTTCAACCGGTTGGCCGTTCATCAGCCCCAGTCCAAAACTGTTGCACTCAGGGAAAACAACTGACAATGAGGATTTCTTCCCTTTTGCGTGAAGAGCGAAGGCAATATTCGAAGATGCTTCAAGTATATGCTCATTCCGTGACTGGAGACCGGTTATTATAACAGGATTGGCGGCTTCAAGTAATACGGCAGCGATCCTCCGGGCAGTTCTTTTTAGGTTGTCATCCTGGCTTGCTGGTTTTGGAGCCCCTGGATCGATAGCTGACGCTATTGCGAATCCAAGTCTCGAAATATCATCGGGAGATTGATTTATTTTCTCCGCGGCTAGTTCATCAAGTTTTGTAGAATACGGTACTGCTATAAATACAGGGCTCTTTATTCCCTGTGCAAGTTCTCTGACGGATGTATCATTCCACACGGGAATTCCGACTCTTTCAGCAAGTGCCAGCGATTTGTTCCTGGATGCCTGGCGGACTGAAAGTGCAAGTATCGGAGCACTTTGGGTGAGATCTTCACCAAGGATAAGTACAGCATCTGACTTTTCGATCTCCTTCATCGAAGGGCAATGAGCCGGAGTATGTTTCAAGATACTAACGGCTTTACGGACAAGGTTAAATGTTTCCCTATCTATCCCATGATAGAAGTTCTCCTTTCCGACAAGGGTTTCGAGCGCAAAATTCGATTCAAGCGATGCCCTCGGTGAGCCAATCCCCGCGAGCTTCTTACCTTTGATTAAAGGTTCCAGTACCGGGATGAGATCATTCCAGGCAAATTCCTTCAGTTCAGATCCATTTGAGGCCCTGGCCAGTGGTCCTATAATCCTGGAAGGATTGTCCAGGAACTCGTATCCGTATCTTCCGCGGTCACAGATGAAATATCCGTTGACTGCCCCGTTGTACCGGTTCCTGATACGCCTTACAGAACCATACCTCTCCCCCACGATCGTGTTGCAACCAAGGCTGCAGTGAACGCAGATCGAAGGTGAGTTCGTCAGGTCCCATTTGCGGGCATAGTGTTCAGCCAGGGTTTTGTCGGTAAAGACGCCAGTCGGACAAACTTCAACAAGATTCCCGCTGAATTCGCTTTCGAGAACTCCTTCAGAGTGCCTTCCGAAATAGACATTGTTTGCAGATCCGGCAACGCAGAAATCCTTTCCGCCGGAATAATCGGTATAAAATCTCAGGCACCTGTAGCACTGGATGCAGCGGTTCATCTCATGCTGGATGAAAGGCCCGAGATACTGGTTATAATAGGTACGCTTTCTGAAAACGAAACGCCTGTAATCATGACCGGCCATAACAGTCATGTCCTGCAAGTGGCACTCCCCGCCTTCGTCGCAGATCGGGCAGTCATGGGGGTGGTTGGTCATCAGGCTCTCAATCACAGCTTTCCTGAAGGCAATTACTTCAGGATCACTGGTGGAAATGATCAGCCCGTCGGCAACCGGCTCCATGCATGACATTAAAATTTTTCCTTTTTTATCTTCGGGATTTGCAAATTTCTTTACGGCGCATTGCCTGCACGCTCCGACGGAACCCATGGCATGATGGAAGCAAAAATATGGAATGTCGAAACCAAGTCCCAGGCAGGTCTGAAGCAGGTTTTTGCCCGGATTGACCTCATAAACAGTTCCGTTAACGGTTATTTTTACCATACTCACCTCCAGGGGCAGCATTTATCATTAATATGTTTCTGAAAGTCCTCACGAAAGTACCTGATCCCGCTTTGCAATGGTTCAACGGCGCCCGGCGCATGAGCACAGAATGTATTGCCTGGTGACATGTACCAGCATTGATGCTCAAGTATCTCAATATCCCCGTCTTTTGCCAGTCCCTGCTCGAATGACGCAAGTATTTTAGTTACCCATGGCAGCCCTTCACGGCAGGGCGTACACCATCCACAGCTCTCCTCCGCGAAGAATTTGAGCATGTTGTGGATAAATGCAACCGGGCATGTTTTATCGTCAAGGATGACCATTGTTCCGGTTCCCAGGCGGCTACCGGTCTCTTTAGCTGACGTAAAATCCATTCTTGTGTCAAGGTGCGATTCGATCATGAAATCGGTCGATGCCCCTCCCGGGATTATGCCTCTCAGCTTATAGCCGTCCTGCATACCGCCGGCATGATCAAAGATTATTTCTCTTAACAGTGTACCCATTGGAAGCTCCCATAGTCCCGGCTTCTTTACACGCCCGCTAACACCGTAAAGCTTTGTTCCCCCTTCTTTTGAGAGGCTGAGCTTCAGGAACCAGTCAGCTCCTTTTTCAACAATATGGGCAGGCCAGCAAAGGGTTTCGACATTATTCACTACAGTGGGTCTTCCGAAAAGTCCGCTGACAGCGGGAAAAGGTGGTTTTGTTCTGGGTATTCCCCGTTTGCCTTCAAGGGCATTAAGCAGACCGGTTTCTTCCCCGCAGATGTATCTCCCTGCGCTGCTATGAACATAAAGATCGAGCGAATAACCCGTACCCAGAATATTCGTTCCCAGGTAACCGATCTCATATGCTTCTGTAATCGCTTTATTCAACAAAGAATAGGCTTTCTTATAAGCCCACCTGATAAATATATAAGCTTTACTTGCACCAATTGCATAGGCGGCCACGATCATCCCTGCAATAAGCTGATGAGGATTGCCTTCCATAAGGTACCTGTCCTTGAACGAAGCCGGTTCCATTTCATCAGCATTACAAACAAGGTATTTAGTCCCGTCAAAATCCTTTCCGGACGGAACAAAGCTCCATTTTAAGCCGGTCGGGAAACCGGCTCCTCCCCTGCCCAGCAATCCTGATGATTTTACCAGGGCAATGATCTCTTCCGGTGACATCCCTTTAAGCGCCTTATCAACCCCGCTATATCCGCCTGCCTTAATGTATTCCTTAATTCCAGGAGGATCGCTGCCGGGTTTTATATGTTGTGTTAGGGGTGTCTCCATTTTCAATTACCTGTATTTCCCGAGTATTTCGTCAATCCTTTCAGCAGTAATATTATTATAATGATCGTCGTTAACCATCAAAACCGGTGCATGATCACAATCGCCCAGACATGAAACAGGCAGGAGTGTAAACCGGCCATCGACCGTGGTCTCCCCAAACTTAATCCCAAGCTTTTTTGATATATAATTATACATCGATTCATAGCCCATTACCATACAGCTGATGCCTTCGCAGACAAGTATTATATTCCTCCCGACCGGCTTTCTGTATATCCTTGTATAAAAAGTAGCTATCCCGTCAACATCATCTTTCGACAGACCTAGTTCGGCTGCAATATCGTACACAGCCTCATCTGAGACCCACCCCCTATGATGCTGGACAATCTTAAGCGCATCAATACAGGCAGCGGCCGGATAAGGATACAGCTTCATCTCTTCATATATTTCCTTCTTTTCCTTGTCGCTCAGCATTTATTTTGAATTGTTCACTTTTATTATCTATTTGATATTAAGTTGATAGCATACACTTATCTAAATCATCTGTCGAGATCGGCAAGGACAAAGTCAAGCCCTCCCAGAATTGAAAGCAGATCGGGTATTGTATAACCCCTGCTTATAAGCGGCAGCATCTGGATATGAGGGAACGACGGTGTCCTTATCCTTGAACGGTACGATGATGTTCCCCCGTCGCTCACAAGGTAATAACCGTTGCTGCCTTTCGATGCTTCAATCGGGATCATTGCTTCCCCTTCAGGTATCACCGGCCCCCAGGTCACTTCAAGGAAATGTGTTATCAGCGTCTCAATGTCAGTCATTGTCTTTTCCTTTAGCGGCGGTGTTGCCAGTGGATGATCCGATTTGTAGCTGCCCTCAGGCATATTGTAAATGCATTGCCGGATAATTCTCAGGCTCTGGCGCATTTCTTCCATTCTGACAATGGACCTGTCGAAGCAGTCTCCATTCTTTCCAATCGGAATATCAAATTCGAAATTGTCATATCCGGAATAGGGTCTTTTCTTTCGGTAGTCCCAGTCAACTCCGGTGCATCTAAGCATAGCCCCTGTAATCCCCCATTCAATGGCTTCATCAGCAGTAAAAGCCCCGATCCCGACAGTCCTTGCCTTAAATATCCTGTTTTTAATAATTACGTTTTCAAACTCCTGCAGCCTTTTCGGGAAATAATCGACAAAGTTCTGGATAAGCTCATCCCAGCCTTTTGGAAGATCATGTGCAACACCGCCTATCCTGAACCACGAAGGGTGCATCCGGCCCCCGGTGATCGCTCCGACAATATCAAATATTCTTTCCCTGTCGTTGAATGTAAAGAACACAGGCGACATCTGGCCAAGGTCCTGGGCATATGTTCCCAGCCAGACAAGATGACTGGCAATGCGGAAAAGCTCCGCCATCATGATCCTTATCACTTTTGCCCTGTCAGGGATCGTTATGCCTGCGATCTGCTCAACTGAAAGCACGTAGGCATGGTTGTTTATTACGCCGTTCAGGTAGTCGATACGGTCGGTATACGGAATAAAAGTGTGCCATGATTGCCTCTCTCCCATTTTCTCTGCTCCGCGGTGGTGAAAACCTATATCAGGCACGATGTGAACAATATCCTCCCCATCCAGCTGCAGTACCAGCCTCAGCAGTCCATGAGTTCCAGGATGCTGGGGCCCGATGTTCAGGAACATAAAATCGGTCTCATCGGTATGGGATTGCAGACCCCATTCTTCAGGTCTGAATTTCAGATCATGATCTGCTATCTCCCTCATCTGGTCATCAAGTACGAATGGCCCCATTTCTGTCGCCCTTGCAGGATGCTCTTTCCTGAGCGGATACCCATCCCATGACATGGGCATCAGGATCCGCCTGAGATCAGGATGTCCTGAAAATTTTATCCCGAACATATCAAATACCTCCCGCTCGTACCAGTTGGCACAGGGCCAGATATCGGTAATGCTCTTTATCGTCGGATAATCTCCTGTCAGGGGAATCTTGATACGTATATCTTCATTCCTTTCGAAAGAAGTCAGGTAATAAACAACTGTAAAATCACTTTTTGGCTGTGAGGGAGTTTTCATCCTTCTCCTCTCATCGATGGCTGTCAGGTCGTAAAGCATCCGGAAAGGTTTGTTTATCGCGGTCTTAAGGAATTTCAGCAGCTCTGTAAACCTCTCAGGATCTGCCCAAATGGTCAGAACATTATCAGAGGTATTCTGACTGGCTATAATCACCTTTTCATCATACCTTTCCCTGATAGCAGAAAGAAGAGATTGATCACTGACCATAAAGGCTAAATCTATATTTCGTCCATGGGCCTTATCCTGCCCATTTTCATCCGTTCCTCATTTTTCATGTCCCTTACCGAGATCTTTTCGGGACGGGATATCCCCTGTGGCCCTATCACCCAGCTAAGGGGTCTTTTTTCCTTGCCAATAGTCTCCCTGAGAAGAAGCAGACCTTCAAGGAAAGCATCCGGGCGTGGCGGGCAACCGGAAACATATACATCTACCGGCAGAAACTTATCCACGCCCTGGACCACGCTGTAGATGTCGTACATCCCGCCTGAGTTCGCGCAGGAGCCCATGGAAATGACCCACCGGGGTTCCATCATCTGTTCGTGGAGCCTTTTAATAATGGGAGCCATCTTGATGAACACGGTACCTGCAATCACCATCATATCTGCTTCACGCGGAGTCCCGCGGATCACTTCTCCGCCAAACCTCGCGATATCGTACCTGGAAGTAATCGAGGTTGCCATTTCTACAAAACAGCATGAAAGTCCGAAGTTGAATGGCCATATTGAATTCTTCCTTCCCCACGCGATAAGATCTTCAAGTCTTGTAAGGAGTACAGACTCTGTCCCTGCGGGTTTACCTTCCTTTCTGTATGAGACCTGGTTCATTCGCTGGTCCGGTTCTTGTTTTTCAATATCAATTTCCCTTTGGGACCGAAATCGAGGGCTTTTATTCCGATCTCGTAGACAAGCACCGCAAGCAGGATCCCTATAAACACAACAATTCCGATATATCCTGCAATCCCAAGTTCACGGAATGATATTGCCCAGACCATTATAAACACGGCATCAAGATCAAAGATTACAAAGAATATGGCGATCAGGTAAAAATGTGAAGAAAACCTCAGCCTGGCGTTCCCCGTTGGAGGAATTCCCGATTCAAACGGTTCATCAGTAAGCTTTTCCCTGTGTCTTTCGCCCAGAATATAGGAAAGTCCCAACATTACACCAACCACAAAAAGGACACATAAGGCATAGATCAGAAAAGGCCAGAATTTTATTTCCTGAAACGTCAGCATTAATTTTTAATGAGGGTGACCGGGGATTTGTTTTAACAATTGTCTAAATTTAACAAAATATCCTGCGAATCAAATATAGAAATTATCATAAAAGTAAGACCATAAAACATTAGTTTTGTTTAACCCTTCCAGCCTTTACATCCCTCAATGACCTGAAACAAATCCGGTTTTCCTTTGTCTACATTCACAGAACCTGTCGTAATCTGAAGAGTATTTGATTAAAAATTCAGAAGTTGTTTAACCTGATCATAACTTAAATAATTCTTACAAAAATTCAGCTATGAAAACAAAAACACTCTGGGTGCTTTTTGCTGCGGTCACCCTTGTTTGCTTCACAGTGCTTGGCTTCTTTGGCCATGAGATATATCGCGAAAAACCGCCAATCCCAAAGGCAGTTATTTCATCAGGCGGAAATCAGCTCTTCACAGACCACGAAATAAAGGACGGGCAGAATGTCTGGCAGTCGATCGGCGGACAGGAGATCGGAACAATCTGGGGCCATGGAGCTTATGTTGCTCCTGACTGGTCGGCAGACTGGCTTCACAGGGAATATGTTTTTATTCTCGATAAATGGTCACAGAATCAATTTGGTACGAAATATGACAACCTCATGGAGGAACAGCAGGCAATGCTTAAGACCAGGCTTCAGAAAGCATTACGGGAAAATACCTATAACACCTCAACAGGTATCCTTAATATTTCCGATGAAAGAGCTGAAGCTATAATGAATAATATCAAATACTATTCAGGATTATTTACGGACGATCCTTCACTTGAAAAAGTAAGGACAGCATATGCCATGCCGGTGAATCTGATCAAGGATCCGATTCGGGTGAAGGATATTAATGCTTTCTTTTTCTGGGCGGCATGGGCCTGCACAACCAACAGGCCAAATTCCCGTATAACCTATACGAACAACTGGCCACCTGACCAGATGGTGGGCAATACTCCTTCAGCCGGGGTAGTCCTGTGGACAGGATTCAGTGTGATTATGCTTCTTATCGGGATCGGGCTTATCGCCTATTATAACGCAAGGAACAGGATGGATATCATTGATAGTTCTCTGCTTCCCCAGAATGATCCGCTTGGAGGACTGAATCCCACAAGCTCGATGAAAGCAACACTTAAATATTACTGGGTAGTCGTTGCGCTGATACTGGTGCAGATACTGCTTGGGGTTGTAACAGCTCATTATGGTGTAGAAGGTAAGGGCTTCTACGGATTGAAGCTCAGCAATATCCTTCCTTATCCGGTCTCCCGCACATGGCATATTCAACTGGCGCTCTTCTGGATAGCTACCTCATGGCTTGCAGCAGGCCTCTATATTGCCCCTGCAGTCTCAGGCCATGAACCAAAATACCAGAGACTAGGTGTAAATATACTTTTCACTGCCCTGCTGGTGATTGTTGTGGGATCAATAGCCGGGGAATGGATGGGTGTGATGCAGAAGCTGGGTTTTGTGAAGAACTTCTGGTTCGGGCATCAGGGTTATGAGTATGTCGATCTTGGCAGATTCTGGCAGATATTTCTTTTTGCAGGATTCTTTATCTGGCTTTCCCTTATGCTGCGGGCTTTGTGGCCTGCACTGACGAAACCATCAGTGAACCGCCAGCTTCTGGTGATGTTCTGCATTGCTACGATTGCCATTGCAGGCTTCTATGGGGCCGGACTGATGTGGGGAAGGCAAACACACCTTTCGGTTGCCGAATACTGGCGCTGGTGGGTCGTCCATCTGTGGGTTGAAGGGTTCTTTGAGGTCTTTGCCACAGAAATAGCCGCGTTCCTGTTTGTCAGGATGGGTTTGCTTAAAATCAAATATGCAACGACAGGTGTACTTTTTTCAACGATCGTATATATGAGCGGTGGTGTGATAGGAACATTCCATCACATGTATTTCACAGGCACACCCACAGCAATAATTGCATTGGGTGCTTCTTTCAGCGCACTTGAAGTTGTACCGCTTGTATTCATGGGATTTGAATCCTGGCACAATCTGCAGCTGAGCAAAGCGACCCCATGGGTCAAGGCATATAAATGGCCGATCTATTTTATTATTTCCGTGAGCTTCTGGAATCTTGTGGGCGCAGGTTTATTCGGCTTCCTTATTAATCCACCGATTGCCCTCTATTATATGCAGGGGCTTAACACGACACCTGTTCATGGCCATGCTGCACTCTTCGGAGTATTTGGAATGCTGGCTATCGGATTAATGCTGTTTGTTCTGAAAGGACTGACAATCAAATATGTATGGAAAACCAGATTGTTGCAGATAGCTTTCTGGGCAATAAATGTCGGCCTGATGCTGATGATCCTGATCAGCTTGCTTCCGATCGGCGTTCTTCAGACCATTGCAAGCGTAAATCACGGCATGTGGTATGCACGTTCACCTGAATTCATGCAGGATCCGACATTGCAAACCCTGAGGTGGCTCAGGATCATTGGGGATGTTGTGTTTTCATTCGGAGCCGTGGCGCTGGGCCTCTTTGTATTAGGATTGAAGCTCGGGTGGTCGGTGGACCGGACGAAGGAGCTTTATTCATAATTGCGGAAAGCGGATTGGTGACTTCGGATTTAAGTATTTAAATGTTAATCCGGAATCCGGAATCCGAAATACGAAAATAAATCTTAATCCAAACTTAATATAACCTTAATTCTGGCTTAATCTTCCTGTGTATCTTATGAAATAATTTTGATATACCAAGAAACAGGAAGAGATGACAAATCAGGAATTTAACAGCAGTTTGCTCAAGATGAAGCCGAAGCTTCAGAGGTTTGCCATGAGCCTTGTGTCCGACCGTGAAAAGGCACCTGACCTTGTTCAGGATACTTTTCTCAAAGCGTTGAATTATAAGAATAAGTTTGCTGATTTCACAAACTTCAATGCGTGTGTATTCACAATAATGAAGAATACATTTATAAATAATTACAGGCGGAATATAAAGGAAAATGTCATTATCGATAAGATTACAGATATGGAATGTGCTGATC
>JAUZNW010000138.1 GCA_030706785.1 Bacteroidota bacterium
GTTCTCAGATTTCCCATTTATAGGGTTGGATTACCTCCGGTGTGTTCCTGTCAGCGGATTTGTTATTTATCAGATTACTGATTGTGTGGGCTTTGAGGATCTCTGAAGGACACGGCCTTAGAAGAGCCTGTGCTTCTTCAGGGAGGGTTGAAAGGCTGATCCACTTTTGTTCTTCAGTCCGGTTGAGTATTACAGGCATTCTTTTTTTAGAATTGTGGATTACAGCCATCAGATCATTGGCTTCAGTTGTAACGATGGTAAAGGTTTTAAAGATCTCCCCTGTTGCGGTTTCAACCCACTGGTCAAACAGCCCTGCAATCGAAACAATTTCATCACGGGCATTATAGATGTACCATGGGATCTTTTTGCTGCCAACATGCTGCCATTCAAAAAATCCCTTTACAGGAATAATGCATCTCCTTGATTTGAATGGTTTTGAAAATGAAGGCTTGGAACTCACACTCTCGCCCCTGGCATTAAATGTCTTGTATCTGATCTCATTAGCATCGTCAGTGCTTCTTGTCCAGTAAGGTATTAGTCCCCACCTTAACAGCTGTATTTGTCCGGGGTTACCTGAACATATCGCAGGTAATTCCGGCAATCCGAAAGCATGATAATAATAGCTTGGCTGATACCTGTACTTGTCGGGAAATGTAGCTCCATACCTGTTCTCAAGCTCTTCCTTGACAAGATTCACGTTGACAGAAAAACACATGATGTTTCAATTAATTCCTGCCAGTTCTATTTTTATAGGTAAGGGTAGCGAGTTGTCAAACAGATCATACTGAGGCCATTCTTTGACCTGCTGAAGAACCCTGGTCATTGTTCGGCTCATATATGAATGAATCTCAGGGCCGTTCCAGGAGCTGGAATTTAAAAGGATAACCCATGATATCCCGTCAGGCTGCCTTTTAAGCATTCCTGCCGTACCGGAAAAGGAACCTGTGCGTATCCAGTTACCATCCATCTGGGTTATCTTCCAGCCTATAGGGGCATATTTGTTGCTCATATCAGTCATGAACCGGATGCTCTCGTTATCAAGAATATCCTTACGGGTATCGAATCCGTCTACTGCCAGAAGCAGGCGTAAAAGATCCGGAGCAGTTGCAAGCCATGAACCTGCGCCTTCCAAAGCCTCAATGTCATTTCCTCCATAGTATGCAGGGACCATTTCACCAGTACCATAGATCGACGGCTTTAACGGCATATCTGAAGGTTCATAGTATGTAACTTCAAAGGGAGCCTTCTGGTCAGGCATGTTTTTAGCAAGGACCATATCATAAATACCCAGTGGCTCAAGTATTTCTTTCTGACAGAAATCTGCATACGCCATTCCTGTGACCTTTTCAATCACAAGGCTGAGGATGCTGTAACCGAGGTTTGAATAAGAGCGACCTGTCCCTGGTGTAAAATGAAGCTTCTTGCTGAGTGCAAACCTTACTATTGTTTTGGTATCGACAGGAAGACTGACCTTCATCTGTTCAGCTACAACAAACGGCATGAACATCTGATCACCCCACCTTTGGGACCATCCCCCTTCATGACTCAGGAGATGGCTGACAGTAATTGAGAATACCCTCTTATCCTTTGGATGACAATAGATTGAATCATTAAGTATACCTTCCGGACCAAATACCTTATCATCGAGCGATAGTTTTCCTTCCTCCGTCAGTTTCATAATTGCTATAGCGGTGACAAGCTTTGAAATACTTGCAATTCTGAACTTGCTATAGGGCTGCACTTCGGTTCCTGATGCAGTGTCGGCATATCCGAATCCCTTCGCAAAAACGAGTTTCCCGTCTCTGGCAATTGCGATCGAAGCTCCTTCTATCGACCACTTCTTCATGAATGATCCAATTAACTTACTGCAGCCATCAAATTCAGTGCCTGATGAGAAAGTATTTGTAAGTCTGATATTTGCAGGAACAACTTTTCCCGGTGCATTTCCTGATTTTTCAATAGCTCCCGGATCATAGCTCACCATGGCTGCGAGCAGGACAGTTAATAGTATTCTTTTTAAAGCGATCAATAATTACGTTTTAATTAATGCAAAAATATATGTTTTATTTTCAGGACTGCAAGCTCTCTCTTAATTATCACATGATTTTTAACTTCTAATTTAGTCAAATATTATGTTTTTGTTCCTGATTTTTAACCATCGAAAAGGCAAAAAGTTAACTTTGTGAACATGTTGTCAACAAGGTTTCGATTATTTCATTTCTTTTTTCTGGCTTTCTTTTTCATTTTTACCGGAGCGGGCAAAGCTCAGGAGACTGAAATAATCGACACTTCATCATACCTCCCCTACGATATTTCCGATGCACTTGATGTCAATCTTATGATAGCTGCATCAAATGGATATGATTCAGAGATTGAAAGGCTGGTCAGTAAAGGTGCAGACATCAATGCAGCATCGGAGGAGGGAGCAACGCCGCTTGTTTATGCAGTAGCAAACAAGCATCTTAGTACCGTAAAAAAGATACTCGGACATAATCCCGACATTGACAGGCTCACCGGCGCCGGGGATTCACCTCTTCATATAGCAGTAAAAAATCAGGATCTGGAAATTGCTGAAGTTCTGATCAGGGCGGGCGCCAACACCCGAATTACTGACAGGAACGGGGCTACTCCGCTTCACTTTGCAGCGTTATATGGCAGCTTTTACATGGCAGATCTTCTCCTTTACTATGATGCTGACCCTAATATCAAGGCCAACGACGGAACTACTCCTCTGATGGCTGCAATATGGTGGGGTTATGCAGACATTGCTGATCTGCTTATGCAGAATGGTTCCAATATAGAGGCGCGCGACAAGGATGGCTTTACTCCTTTTCTGATCGCAGCCCAGAATGGTGATACCCTTATGATGAACCTGCTTCTCAAGGAAGGAGTTGATATTTATGAGAAAAACGATTTTAACTACAATGCCCTTGACCTGACCATAGAGGCAAATCAGAAACCGGCATTTGAGCTGCTCCTGAAAAAAGGAGATAAATGGTCATCCTTTGACAGGAATGATATAAATCCTTACCATATAGCTTCAGCTTTCGGAAGAACTGATATGGTAAACATCCTCGAAAATAACAATATTCCAGGTAAACCCGGCCTCAGAATAGATGAGATTTCAATTCTTCCTTCAGCAAGGGCAAGCTTCAGGGATATCTACACAGGTGCGTCCGTCTCATTCAGGGAGCCCCTGATCAAGGCAGGATTTACTGCAGGTATTGATATCAAACCAGCATATACAAGGATATTGATGAAAACCGGTGAGAATACCTATTACCAGTACTACGACAAAAGTTCACTTGTATATGCCGGTTTATTTAAGGATTTCCTTATCAGGGAATATTTTTCCGGTACCAGGGTGTTCGCATCAACATCACTTTCAGCAGGTTATTCCCTGGGAAGAAGGTTTAAAGGCACAAATCTTATGCCCGAAAATAAGCTCAGAATCATTCCGGCTGCTTCCATAAGGTTCCAGCTGAAACACATGATTGTTCAGACCGGTCTGGAATATGTAAAGTCAGGATTTTACAGGATCGGGCCATTATGGTTAAGAATAGGTCTGGGGTATAATTTCTTTCTGAGTAATCCGAGATCACCTGTCAAGGTAATTAAGTGGAATTGAGCTCTATTAGGAATATATTAAGGATCTTGTTTTTTCTTTTCCTTGTTATCTGCTTTTCATGCGAGGAGAATGGGTGGTTTGTAAACTGCTCTGATTGTGTAGAAGAGGAACCACAGAAAGCTCAGCTTCATGTAAAAATTAACGAGTCTGATAATCAGGTGTATATTGTGGTATATGACGGCGAGATTGAAGATAGTATTATCTACGATTTTGCTTATTCCAGAGGACCTGATTTCAATTTCGATGTAAGCCTGAATAAACTCTATACAGTCACTGCAAAATATAATTTTATAAAGGGGGGGACATATACAGCAGTCGATTCAGCAACCCCAAGGGTAAAGTATACAAAAGACGAATGTAATGATCCCTGCTACTTTGTTTATGACAGGGAGGTCAATCTTCGTCTCAAATATTACGCAAAGTGAAAATAATCCTGATTTCAGGTTCCTTCAGATCCCTCGTATTTGAACAAGGGGACTCCCGCAGCAGCTTTTGCTTTTATTCCCTCGATTTCCGGTTCATTAAGCGGTTTAATTTCATCCCTCAGGCTGAGGGCGATCTTAAAGAGTTCAGCTTCTCCCGGTGGTATGGCAGCAGTAACAGGATGCGATAAGGTAAAGCGTAATCCCATTTTTATATCCACGGGTGTAGTAAGAGGTTCATACCAGCATTTTGAGTATCTCGAACGGTCGGCTCCCTGAGGCCATGGACCTTTTGCCATTGCCTTAAGGGCGAGAATCCCCATATTCTTCTCCTTTGCACGAGCCATGACCTGTGGACCAAAGTTGCCTTTATACCAGGTTGCAAAATTGAAAGGAAAAAGGATCGTGTCGAAATCGTAACGGTCGATCATTGCCAGCGCTGCCTCAACTGAATGTGCTGAGAATCCAAGGAATCTGACCTTTCCTTCTTTTTTAGCCTCAATAAAAGTTTCCATCGCACCGCCTGGTCCATGTATGGTATCAACATCCTTGAGAGTTGTTACGGCATGATGCTGGTAAAGGTCGAAATGGTCCGTACGGAGGTTCTTCAATGATTGTTCCAGTTCCTTCCGTGATTCATCTTTTGTTCTGCCCTGTGTTTTACATGCAAGGAATACTCCTTTCCTGAATGGCTGAAGGGCCGGTCCTAGCTTTATTTCCGCATCACCATAGGAGGGAGCGACATCGAAATAATTTATTCCCGCGTCAATAGCTAATCTTACCAGAGCCGAAGCATCTTCAGGCATAGCATCCTTAACTATCATGCCTCCAAATCCTAAAATGGAAAGCATTTCACCTGTTTTGCCCAGTGATCGCTTTTCGATCCTGCCAGGCGGCATCTTCCTGAGTATTGTGCTCAGATCGGCTGGGAACAGGCTGATCAACGGGGCTGTAATCGAAGTTGCTTTTAGGAAATCGCGACGTTTCATATTTAAAGGGTTTATCTTTTAGACTCAAAAGGTAGGCATTTGTTCAGAAATAGTCAAAAAAGTTTAGGGGTTGAAGGGGTTGAAGGGGTTCAATAGGTCCATGACTTGCACGACCTGCAAGACTTCAGACGCAACGGAACACTATATATTGAGCACCGGTCTTGTATTATATACTATGTCCTTACGATTATAGTAAACCTTTTCCAGGAAGAGACCGCTCGGAGGGGCAGTAAGCTTTGCCGGAATATCTGACCTTGTTTTAAAAAATGATCTTACGGTTTCGGGTACCAGTTTTCCTCTCCCTGCCTCGACAAGAACGCCTGTCATGCGGCGGACCTGCTTCCACAGGAAATGAGATCCGATTAAATGAAAAATAATAAGATCATTTGATTCAAGTACTTTTGAATGGATTATTTCAACTTTTGCCGATCCCTGTTCCTGGCTTTCGTCGGTAAAGGATCTGTAATCCTTCAGTCCGACATAATTACCTGCAACCTCATTCATCTTTTCTAAATCGAGCTGGTCCTTGATCCACCACACATATTTCTTGCCGAATGCAGTCCTTCTCCGGCTTATCTGGTATATATAGCTCCTGGCAACAGCGTCATGTCTGGCATGGAATTTAGAGTCGGCATTTTCAACATTCAGGATGCAGATATCCGGAGGAAGCCTGTCATTGATCCCATATTTAATCCTGATCAGCGGAAGATCGGTCTGCATATCAAGGTGAGCCACCTGGCCAAGTGCATGAACTCCACCGTCGGTCCTTCCAGCTCCATAAATCTCAACAGATTCTGTTCCGAACAGGTCACGGCAGGCATCGGTTATCTCTCCGATGATCGATTTTCCTCCCTTTTGCATCTGCCATCCAGAATAACGGGTTCCATCGTATTCTATGGTAAGCTTGAAACGGGACATGATCCAAAGATTAGGTCTTAAAGATATTATAAATCACGCTATTTCGGATTGCGGATTTTTGATTTCGGATAAAGAAAGCAGATTATGAGAAACCTAAATCCGCAATCCCTGTCCGCCGACAGGAAGACGAAATCAGAAATAAACTAAATTCACCATTATCCGGTATTAAGGACAAATTTTATATTTGGACTAAAATTTTATTACGTTATGAATCATTCTTTCTTTAACTCAGACCTGTTCAGCTATGCTATAATGCCTGTTCTGATCTTTATGGCACGTATCTGTGATGTTTCCATAGGGACCCTCCGCATAATCTTTGTTTCCAAAGGGAAGAAGAACATTGCACCTATACTTGGATTTTTTGAGGTCCTGATATGGATCACAGCGATCAGCAAAATAATGCAGAACCTCGACCATTATATTAATTATGTGGCTTATGCTGCAGGTTTCGCTACAGGCAACCTGGTAGGGATGATAATTGAAGAAAAGCTTGCGATGGGGATACAGATGATCAGGGTATTCACCAGTGAAAACGGAATGCAGCTTGTCAGGAACCTGAACAACAGCGGATTCGGCGCGACAATGACAGAAGCCCACGGCGGTAAGGAAAAAGTCAGCCTGATCTTCTCGATAGTCCACCGCAATGAGATTGAGAAAGTCCTTGAGGTCATCAACGACTTCAATCCAAAGGCCTTCTTTACAATTGAAGATGTGAGAGCTGTAAATGAAGGCATTTTTAATCCCCGGAAACAGGATTTAATTTTTTCTTTTGCCAATATCCTGAGGGAGTGGAGGAAAGGGAAGTGAAGCTGGTTGCAAGTAGCTGGTTGCTGGTTGTTTGTCACAACGAGCAACCAGCTGCGAGCAACAAGCAACTTTCTGTTATTAACTATGACTTAAAAATTAAAGGAATTGCTTTATTTTTGATCAAAAATACTTTTACGCCATGAATCAGATTTCCGGGCACCCGTTATATAAAGTCCACAATATCGACAGTGCGATGAGCTCACTCTGGGAGTTCTACAAACACAAGTTCCTTACTCTTTTCGCAACATCCTTCATAATGGGGCTTATCCTTCAATTTATTTCAAGCCGGATCAACATAACTGAGTTACAATCTATTACAGATATCAATGAAATAATGCTGAAAATGCGTGATTATTTATGGCCGATACTTGGAGCTTCCCTCTGCGGTCTGCTTTTTACCACAATGTTGCATTATTATGTAATTTTTAATCCGATAAATAAGGAAGAGAATATATTCAGGTGCTTATTAAAATCTTTAAAATATTTTATACCATATTTAATAATTATTATTCTTCTCGCGGTCGCCGGATCATTTGCGCTTTTTCTAGGGCTTCTGCTGGTTGTAATAGGGATCCTGTTCGCCGCCCTTTATATTTTTAATCTGTATTTATTTATTCTTCCCGTTATGATGGTGGAGGATTCGAGCATAGCGAACACCATCTCAAGATCCTGGATACTGGCGCACCGGAATTTCTGGTCAAATATCGGATGGACAGCGGTTTTCGTCATATTAATAATGGTCCTGTCACTGATTCTCTCCGGTCTGGTATTACTTCCGTTTACCGGAAGCTTCTTCAAGGCATTTACCAATCCGGCAGAAGCGACTGCTCTTGTTGAAATAACCACCAAACCTCTCTATATAATTCTGTCAGCTATCCTTAATGCGATTACCTTCCCTCTCCTGCCTATCTTCGCATGCATCCTTTATTTCAACGGAAGGGCACGTGAAGAAAAACAAACTGAATGGGAACCGACACCCAATGAAAATAATGGCAAAGTAAAGGTGGAGGATCTGTATGCCAAACCTCTTCCTGAAGAAGACGACATCAACCCCTGAGGTCAGGATAGGTCATTCTCTCCTTTGACATATCCGAAGTTTGCCAGTATCCCTCCGTCCACATAAAGAATATGACCGTTAACAAAATCACTGGCTTTCGAGGCAAGGAACAGTGCTGCATTGGCGACATCCTCAGGCTGGCCCCACCTTCCTGCCGGTGTCCGGGTCATCACAAGATCATTGAACGGGTGCCCGTTCTCCCTGATAGGGCCAGTCTGAGCAGTAACTATATAACCGGGACCAATGCCGTTTATCTGGATATTATATTTTGCCCACTCACAGGTCATGTTCTGTGTCAGAAGCTTCAGTCCGCCCTTTGCAGATGCATATGCGGAAACCGTGTTCCTTCCATAGACACTCATCATTGAACACATGTTGATTATCTTGCCGCCCTTCTTTTCGATCATTCCGGGAACCACTCTTTTTGAAACAATAAAAGGTGCGACCAGGTCAACATCAATGACCTGCTTATAATCTGATACTTTCATCTCAAGTATCGGAATCCGCTTGATAATGCCAGCATTGTTTACCAGAATGTCAATCTGACCTACCTCGTTTTCTATCTGCGATATCCCTCTTTCCACATCCTTTTCGTCGGTGACATCAAATGTTGAAGTATAAACATCGCAGCCTTCCTTTTTGAATGCCTCCCTGCAGGAAAGAAGCTTTTCCTCATTGATATCATTTACACACACCCTTGCACCTGCTTTCGCGAGGATAATACCTATAGCCAGCCCGATGCCGTGAGTGCCGCCGGTAACAAGGGCAATTTTTCCTGTAAGATCAAATAGTTCTTTCATGAATTATTATTTCATTTCCCTTTATGTTCTCTATGTAAGCTCTTTTGTTTCACAGAGTTCCACAGACAAGACGCAGAGTTACACAGAGAAAGTCATTTAAGCGTATCCGGATAACGTATATCCTGGTCTCCGTAATCGAGATTCTCCCCTGCCATCCCCCAGATAAATGAATAGTTTGACGTCCCTGCCGCACTATGGATGCTCCATGAAGGAGAAAGAACAGCCTGCTCATTCTTCATCCATATATGCCTTGTCTCTTCTGGATCACCCATGAAATGGCACACAGCCTGCTTTCCGGGAACCTCAAAATAAAAATATGCTTCCATCCTGCGGTTATGAGTATGCACAGGCATTGTATTCCACACGCTTCCTGATTTCAACTCGGTCATTCCCATCTGGAGCTGGCAGGTAGGAAGTATGCTGTTTACCAGCAGCTTGTTCAGTGTCCTGTGATTTGAAGCCTCGGGTGATCCTAATGTCACAATTTCTGCATCTTTTAAGGTAACCTTCCTCGACGGATACTTGTGATGTGCCGGAGCTGAATTTAAGTACAGTTTAGCCGGATGGGAACTTTCAATGGATCTGAAGGTCACATTGAAGGTATCTTTGCCGAGATAGAGGGCTTCCTTGAATCCTATTGTGTATTTTATGTCGTCAGCCTCAATCTCTGCTGCCCCGCCAACATTTATGATCCCCATCTCTCTCCTTTCAAGGAAGAATTTTGATTTTAACTCATCCGTAGGTTCAAGCTTAAGTATCTTACCTTCAGGCATTGCTCCTCCTACCATATATCTGTCGTACATAGAATAAACAAAGGAAATCTCATCCCGGATGAAAAGATTTTCAACGAGGAATTCCTTTCGGAGTTTCAGTGTGTCATATCCTTTAAAATCCGCCGGGTGGACGGCATATCGAAGTTCGGTTTTCATTTTATTGTTTCAGATTGATTCATCGGTTTAAA
>JAUZNW010000139.1 GCA_030706785.1 Bacteroidota bacterium
CTGAATATTAACCTTCGTTTCCAGTGGAGGTTTGCTCCTGTTTCTGACCTGTTTATTGTTTATACCGAGAATTCATTCTATCCGGATTATACAATCAAAAACAGGGGACTGGTTGTAAAACTCTCCTACTGGTTTAATTAGTTTGAAAAACTACCACAGAGTCCCGATAGCTATCGGGACACAGAGAAGACACAACTTGTCCAGTCGGAGCGGGAGATTTACACAGAGTCAGAAAGCCAGATCTCTGTGGATCCCTCTTATTATCAGTGCCCTCTATGGTAGTTCTTAAAAAGAAAAAAAGGAGTTAAACTTTATCCGGAATTACATATGGCGGACGGGGAGGTCTGGTAAGAAGGGCATTCGCTTCTTCATCATTCGGTAATCTCTCGGTCAGCGGATCAAACTTCAGAGTACGGCCTGTGCGGTATGCAATATTCCCAAGGTGTGCAAGCCCTGATGCAAGATGTGCCGTTTCGACCGGTGCATTCAGTAAGGATTTATCATGTGACCTTACCGCCTGAATGAAATTCAGGAAATGATCACCTCCCTCCTTTCGTGACGGTCCCGGCTTCTTATCTTTTCCAAGATATGACTGGTATGTATCATAGCCGTTTACGACAAGATAACCTTCGCTGCCGTAGAAAATGTTACCAACCGTAACTCCGTTCTCATCATTTGTGATCCATGGACGAACTTCGAACTCAATGATCTTCTTCTCTTTGGGATAATAGTAGGTGGTTGAAAGAACCTCCGGTGTGATCTTTGCATCATTGAACAGGAACTTTCCGCCAGCCGCCGTGATCTGTTCCGGGAATCCAACATTCAGCCCCCACATGCAAAGGTCCGTCTCATGGACACCCTGGTTGCCGACATCCCCATTGCCGTAGTTCCATGTCCAGTGCCAGTTATAGTGCACTATGTTTCTTGAGAATGGCTGCCTGGCAGCCGGACCTGTCCACAGATCATAATCGAGCCCTTCAGGAACCGGTTCAGTGCCTTTATTGCCTATGTCATCCCTCCATCTGTAGCAGAGCCCGCGGGCCATGTAGACATTCCCGATCAGTCCGTCGCGCAAATGTTTTATTGCCTCCTGAACGGCAACAGAACTCCGTAACTGCACCCCATGCTGAACAATACGGTCATATCTGGCAGCTGCCTCCACCATCTTTCTGCCTTCATAAAGATTGTGTGATCCGGGTTTTTCAACATAGACATCCTTGCCGGCCTGACAGGCCCAGATAGCTGCAAGTGAATGCCAGTGATTTGGAGTTGCAATGCTCACAGCATCAATCGACTTATCTTCATACACTTTCCTAAGGTCCTGAACCTGCTGAATCTTTTTGCCGTATTTCTTTTCAAACTCATCTGCACGTTTGGCAAGCACAACAAGGTCAGGATCGCAGAGGCATACGACCTCAACATCGGGAAGGTTCATATATCCTTCTATGTGGGCAGTCCCCCGGCCATTGACGCCCAGTACCGCGATGCGGACTTTGTTATTTGCGCCGAAAACATGCGCCGGGATAATCGTCGGCATTGACAGAAGTGCGGCAGCGCCGGCCGACTTCCGGATAAAGCTTCTTCTTGACACCTTGCTTCTGGATTTCATTTTTATGATAGATTAGGTTGCTGACTGATCGTATTCAACTTGTTAAGTTAATAAAAATGTTGAATGCACTGGCCCGGGACAGGGAATTAAATGGTATGGACCCCGGAGCAAGCTCTGGACTCTAAGAACGGTGCAAGCACCGGGGAACAGAACCGCCTGCTGGCTGTGAGCTCGGCGAAGCCAATTAACCTTAGCTCCGCGTCCGCCGTCCGCGTGCCGCCGAAGCTTCAGCGGAGGCACAAGCTTTATGCGAGGGCAGATTAAGACTGAAATTACGTAATTTACTACATGGTTAATTACGTAATTTATTAATATCCTGATCTATATTACTTTATCCTGAAATCGATGAGCGGGTCATCTTCAAGGTAACCTACCAGATGGTCATCCCTCTTCAATGGTCCCACTCCGGGAGGAGTACCGGTATAAATGAGGTCGCCTGTCTTGAGTGTGAAATATCGTGAAACAAATGAAACAAGCTCATTCACTCCGAATATCATATCGGAAGTATTCCCTTTTTGCACCACCTTTTCATTTATTTCAAGACGGAAATTAATGCTGTTGATATCCTTTACTGATGAAACGGATACAAATCTTCCAAGTGGTGCAGCTCCGTCAAATGCCTTTGAAAGTTCCCAGGGAAGGCCTGCCTTTGAAAATTTATTCTGCAGGTCACGGGCGGTAAGATCGATTCCTACAGTCACCTCATCATAATACCGCGTGGCAAATTTCGGGGATATTCCCTTCCCAAGCCGGCAGATCCTTACAACTATCTCGATCTCATAATGCAGATTAGCAGAGAAATCAGGAAGGAAGAAAGGCTTATTATTCTTCAGAATCGATGAATCGGGCTTCAGAAATACAACCGGCTCCTCAGGGAACTGACGTCCGAGCTCGATAACATGTTCACGGTAATTCAGACCTATACAGATGATTTTCATTATCCTGTTATCCTTTCCCGAAAGACCTTAACTTGATTTCAGAGAGGATCTTTTTTGTGTATAGCGGGAAGTCGCCGTTCATCATCCACGAGTAATATGACGGTTCTTCCTTAAGCACGGCAATCACAGATTTGCCCTTGTGTTTCCCGAAATTAAATATCTCAACTCCGTTTTCATCCAGGATTATTCTTCCGGCAAAATCAACTATGTTGTTGAATGAGCTGAAATCGGCCAGCCTGTCGACGTTGTTTTCAAGATCTTTGTACTTGTCGAGCTGGGCTTTCAGCACTTCAAAAGTTGCTGAAACATCCGCTCTTGAACTGTGGGCATTTTCAAGATTCCTGTTGCAGTAAAACTGGTAAGCTGCTGCAAGTGTCCGTTGTTCCTTCTTATAGAAAATAACCTGAGGGTCAATGTATTTCCTTTTCCTTATATCAAAGTCAACGTTCACCCGCAGGAATTCCTCAGCAAGTACAGGAATATCGAACTTAATGGCATTGTACCCGGCCAGGTCGCACCCTTCAAGAAAAGCTTTGAGATTTCTTGCTATTTCTTTAAATGCCGGGGCATCAGCCACATCCTCATCTCTGATCCCGTGAATGGCAGTGGCCTTAGGCGGGATGGGCATCTCCGGATTGATCCGTGTGCTCATCCATTCTTCCTTTCCGCCCGGACTGACTTTCAGGATTGATATTTCAACAATACGATCCGATGAAACATTAATTCCTGTTGTTTCAAGATCAAGAAATGCTATTGAACGTCGAAGGTTTAGTTCCAATTATCAGGCGTTTATCATCATTGGCATAAGGAGCATAAGCAGATCTTCTGATTCATTATCTGCCTCGCCTGGAAGGAAAAGGCCTGCTCTGGTCGGGTCTGCCAGTTCAATCATGACATCCTGCGAAGCGATGTTTGCCAGAATCTCAAGCAGGAAGACGGATTTGAAGCCTATTTCCATGTCATCGCCTTCATACTGGCATTTTATCTTTTCGTATGCTGAAATGGAAAAATCAATATCCTGCGCGGAGACCGTCACCTGATTGCCCTTAAGCTGGAGCTTCACCAGGTTGCTTGCCTGATTTGAAAAGACAGAAACTCTCTTCAGGGTATTATAGAATTCAACCCTGTCGACAGTCATCTTTCTTGGATTATTTTTCGGGATCACCGAGTTATAGTTTGGATAATTACCTTCAACCAGACGGCAGACAACCTTATAGCTGTTAAGATTAAAGAAGGCATTTTTATCGTCAAACTCGATGGTCACCGATCCTTCTTCCCTGGGGAGGATGTTTTTCAGCAGTGAAGCAGGCTTTTTGGGAAGAATGAAGGATGCCTGATCGTCAGCATGTGCATCGGTCCTCTGGTATCTTACAAGCTTATGAGCATCAGATGCCACGAAGGTAATCTTATCAACTGAAGCTTCAATAAAAATACCGCCCATGACCGGTCGAAGCTCGTCGTCGGCTGTGGCAAAAAGTGTTTTGTTTATACCGGCAAGCACCACTCCGGCATCAATATTGAAAGAGAATTTCTTATCTTTTTTGATTGAAGGCAGGGCAGGAAAATCAACACCATTCTGACCCATAATATTGAATTTGCCGTTTTCAGAACTGATAGCAACCGCAAGAGTATCTGTGTTGATATCGAAGGCAAGCGGCTGGACAGGAAACTCCTTGAGCGTATCGAGCAGGATCCTTGCCGGGAGTGCGATATTCCCGTCACCTGAAGCATTTTCAAGCTTCATCCTTGTAATCAGCGTTGATTCCAGGTCAGATGCTGTGATTTCAAGATCATTCCCGGAAAGATTAAACAGAAAGTTATCAAGGATCGGGAGAGTATTTTTTGAACTGATCACCCTGCTGATTGCCTGGAGGTGACCAAGAAGCTCCGTGCTGGATACAACAAATTTCATATTATAAATGGTTTAAGTTAATGCCTGACTTTTACTACCTGCCTAAATAATTAAAAATAAATGCATTAAAGCAGTATTTATTCTTAAATCAGAACTATCAATATTACAAAAAAAACTGTTAAACTCAAACAAAATATTACTGTGGGAAGAAATATGACCGCTTTTTAAGCAACGGATCAATATCCATGTACCTGATGATGAAAATCTCATTCATTGCACCGGTTTTACCCCAAAGACGATCAGTATCGTCTTTCCTTATTCCGTTCTCTTCAACCTGACGTTTCCAGAGTGTCAGCTGTATTTCATCCCCTCCGGTCCTGATAACGCTAATCCTGTAAACAGGCATTTCTTTCTTTATCCTATCCTTTTCTTCAGCAGGAAGATCAAATGCCCAGGATTCAAACGGGATACTGATAAAATAGGATAAATATCTGATCACGCGCGAAGAGTCCCATCCCCTGAGTTCCATAGATCTGCCATAAAGTGAAATCCCGGCTTTCATTTTCTCAATCCTAAATGATGATGCAGTATCTGCAAGATTCTCAAGGCTTACTGAACGGATCTCAGAGGGAAGAATGTTGAAAACCGAGTATGGCTGCCAGAATAATTCATTAACGGTGAAAGCAGAACCGATCTCGGCATCACTCCCTGGTACATAAACTATGAAAGGTTTGGAACCTTCCCTTAGTTTCATTATGTTGCCATATGCATTAGACCGGGTTTTATAGACAAGGAATGATTTTAAAAGTCCCCGTCTGCCAAATACACGGACTTTCACCGGTGTAACATTCCGGCTGATAATTTCGCTTCTGAATAACTCAGGAGTTACCGGTGATTTAATCTGGATTTCAGTCAGTATTTTAAGAATGAACTGGATACAGCTTTTCCTGGTCTCATACTTTTTATTGATCCGCCATTCTTCACCTTCCTTTTCCAGTGTCAGACTTCCCGATTTATCCGAGAATTCTATCCTGCTGATCTCAGCACCCGGTTTTACCGAAAATGAGCTGTTACTGCCGCCAAACGGGCTCCTCTCATTGAAAAGATAAATTATCAGGATTATTACCGGAATTGAAAGTAAAAGGTATTTGAATAATTTCCTTGTCATCCTCAGCTTTTTGCGAATTTTCTTCTCCTGAAAAATCTGAATGCTGTTACTGCGAGGACTACGATGAATACAGGCCCTGTCAAATTAATAATCTGCCATTTAAGCCGTTCCTTTTTTATCTTCTGGCTGTCAAGAAGTCTGAGTTTCAGCTCCCTGTATCTGAGGTCCATGATGCCATTATAATCAACGAGGTAGTTAAGACAGTTGACCAGAAAATCCCTGTTCCCGTACATTTCACCGGTCGATCGGTCCTCTCCAAGGGTCAGCGGGGTTTCCGATGTCCCTATTCTCCTCACATCATTCCTTATAATGTCGGCGTCTGCAATCAAAATCATTCTTGTATCCCTGCTTTCTGTTAAAACTTTTACGTTCTGATCCTTGACAAAACCGGATACGATTCTGTTCCTGAATGCTGAAGGGAATTTTCCTTCGAGAAGAACCGCCACAGGCAGATGCGATTTATTGAATTCCCTTTGGTCAGGCGTGGTTTCAGCCTCTTTCAGACTGATCATGAATGGAGGCGAAAGGGCCCGGGTGTACGCCGAGGTGGAAAGGAGAATTGTTTTCCTGATATTCCTGTCCATTCCCACGGTATCGATGGAGTTTGCAAATTGTCCCTCCACCTTGTTAATGTTCCGGGTAATAGGATGATTCTGTGCCGGATTCAGCCTTGGGAAGTAGATCCATGGTGCCTGTACAAACTGCTGTCTTGTGCCGCCTCTCATCACGGCCAGCCTTATGAAGACGCAATCAAGATCCTGGATCACAACAGGATTGATCCTGGCGCCGTACCTGAAAAGCTGATCCTCGATATTGAGAGGACGATACAAGGCAACAGTCTCCCCGTAAACAAGACTGTCCGCATTAACTTTTACCTCATCCAGCAGCCAGACTACCTTTCCTCCGTTCATAATATACTGATCCAGAACAAATTTATCGGCCTCATCGAATTCCTTTTCAGGGCTGGCAATTATCACTGCTGCATACTTGTCGAGAATGCCCGGTTTGCCATTAATCGCCCCACGGTCAACAGTGAAAAACCTTGCCAGGTTCATAGTTATATCAGCAACTTCGACCTCCTTCAGTTCATCCTGTCCTTCAATAAAGGCGATTCTGTAAACCGTATCAGCGGTCAATGTTGAAATCGTCTGAATCATCTCATACTCCAGGCTTTCTGTCGAATGTAGCAGGTTCTCCTCAGCCGGAATCGACTGATTATTCTTGAGGAAAGTGACCGGGACCTCAATGCCGTTGTAGTTGACTATCATCCCGGGGAATATAATTTTCTGGCTGGTGCCGCCTTCAGTAGTTCCGGCCTGGATATTTACAGGATTCAGTCCCTTCGAGATGAGAGATTCATACTGGATCTGTCTCTGCTTCGGATTGTCACCTGATGAAGGATTTATGAATTTATAATCTACCCTGCGGCCTGATTCTATCCGAAACTCATCCAGCATCTCCCTTACCGACCTTTTGAGACGCTTGAACGGGATCGGCATTTCCCCCTCAAGATAAACCTGGATGAATACGTCGTTTTTAAGGCCTGAAAGTACTTTGCGGGTCGGACCCGAAAGGGTATATCTCCTGTCCTCGGTAAGGTCCAGCCTGATTCTCAGAAGGGAGCCGGCAATGGCAGCCACGATGACAAAAAGAACAGTAGCCGCGAACCGGATTATGCTCCTGGACTTTACTCCCTTTAACCTTGAATTATCTGCCATTTCTCCGGTTCAGCTTTTTTTCTTCCATTTACGTGACAGCAGCACCAGCCTTGTTGCATCATTGAAGATCACAATTACTGCAACGAAATAAACAATATCCCTGAAGTCGATCACGCCCCTGCTCATAGATTTATAATGCTCATTGATCCCAAGCCTTATCACAAACTCGTCAACCTTCCTCAATCCGGGCAAATAGGCGAAGGAGTCGAATCCCATGAACAGGAAGAAGGATATCAGGACAGCTATTATAAATGCAATTACCTGGTTATCAGTAAGTGAAGAGGCGAACACACCTGCAGACGCATATACTGCAGCAAGAAAGAACAATCCGATAAAGGCGCCCCATGTACCGCCCTTGTCAAGATTCCCTGGTACAGAACCCAGACGGTAAACTGAATAGTAGAATACAAGGCATGGTATCAGAGCGAGCAGAACAAGTGCAACAGAGGCAAGGTATTTGCCATAAACAATACTCCTCTCGGTAACCGGTTTGGAATAGATAAGTTCTATTGTGCCAAGGCGTTTCTCCTCGGCTATCATTCTCATGGTAACTGCAGGCACAAGGAAGAGGAATACCCATGGCGAAAGAAAGAATAGCGTATCTAGTCCTGCATAGCCATTGTCAAGAAGGTTCCATTCCCCGGGGAATACCCACATGAATAGGGAATTTACCAGCAGGAATACAATGATAACTATCAGTCCCGTAAGGCTGCTGAAAAATCCGGTGATCTCCTTTTTAAAGATGGCAAACATATTTGCCTTAATCAATCAGTTTTAAATACTTTCAGAGAAAAGATACAGAGATACACAAAGTTAAATATGCTTTACCTCTCTGTGGAACTCTGTGATTCCTCTGTATACCGATAGCTATCGGGACTCTGTGTAACCATTCTTCATGCCAAAAATACGCAAACACTTGTTAGAATGAAGGTTTCGTTATAAAATGTTAATTTCTTTTTTACTGTTTTTTACATCAGTAATTATTATCCCGGAAAAGTAAAATTTGATTATCTGTCTGAAATTAAATCCTTTGGATGCCATTGACATTGCCCCTTCCTGGCAAAGCCCCACTCCATGCCCGTAGCCCCTGCCCTTCAGTATTACAGAGTCATTCAAAACCTGTACTGAAAAGAAGGATGACCGAAGGTTCAGATCATTCCTGATCTGCCTGAATGGCAGAGTGAATGATCCGATTCGGTAATCTTCCAGCCTGGTCAGTTGAGTGAAATTATAATTCACCTTATTATCAGGTTTGGGAACAAAGCCGGATCTTCTAAGGTAATCGGTCCATTCTGCTATTGGAATACTCTTTCTCCAGGATGCATTACGCGAGTTTGTGCAATAAGGGTCGATGACCTTCTTCAGATAAGAATGGCCCTGCAGCCATACCCCTTCCGAAGCTGAGGTCTCCCCTCCGCAGTTGGAATGGAAAGCAGAGAAAATCAGAACGCTGTCACGGTCAAGTACCACCAGATCTCTGGTTTCCAGGGTAGCCCTGATGATCGCAGTGTCGTCTGTGATGCCGCTGAATGCCTGGCAATGAATATTATCACACAAATTATAGCCATCAAGGAGATGCCTGCTTAAATTCTTATATAAATAGGTCCTTACCAGTAGTGCCTGTGATTTCAGATATTCAATTTTTCTTCCTTCACCAGCTTCTGCACGGACAACGCCTGAGATATAGTCCTCAACATTGCATGTGTTGATAAGTAAAATGATTCCGAGATCTGAAATGCACTTTAAATCACCGCTGTATTTTCGTGTATCATCTGATGTGCCGTTTACACGCAATTCAAATCTGTCATCTCCTGTTAATCCTTTCACCGTCAATGAATCGCATATGAAACCCGGTGATAGTCTGGGTTTAACAGTTATTTTCCCGTTCATCATCGCCAGAAGGACGGGCTCACCATATGAAACAGGGACAGAATGGTCATCATAGGTCTCCAGCTTATATTTCCCATAAGTAACCGTAAAAATGGCTGAAGCTGCCGGCCGGGCGGCAAAGAGTCTGATTCTGACCTCCCTGGCAGGAACTGATAAGGATATCAGGAAAAAGACAAGTTGTTCAATTGCTATATACTTGAATAACATAATTTTAATAAATCTAAACCACCCCGTCACGCCTGCGGCGTGACACCCCGCCTTGAAAAGGAGGGGAAAATTTTGAAATTCA
>JAUZNW010000014.1 GCA_030706785.1 Bacteroidota bacterium
CTCAGGAGATGCAAAATTACCACATGCAGCCTGAACGAAGAGTGAAGCCCCCAGTACTGTTGTTTCCTTCTGATCGATGATCTTAACCGGAACACCGGTATATTGAGCCCTGAGTTTGTTCCATAACCTGTTCTTAGAACCACCGCCCACGCACAGAATATTTGTTGTTTTAAAGCCGCCGGCTTTCTCAAGTGCGTTTTTACCCTCATTGAGCCTTGCTGACAATGCTTCAAGCGCTGCCCTGAAGATCTCGTCACGGGAGGACCCGAGGGTTAATCCGAGTATCTGGCCCTCCGGCTGCCCTTTCAGTTCCTCATAGAATTTCGGATTCACCCTAACGCCGTTACATCCCGGAGGAACCCTTTCTGCCCCCGATATCATCTTTTCAAAAACATTTTCTTTAATGTCGCTGTAAAGATTTTTCCGTATCCATTCAATAATTCCTGAGGCAATCCACTGATTGCCAATGTTATATAACCCTGGTTTTACATCAAGCTCTGTTGTAATCCCATTTTCAAGCTGTTCTTTTCCGGTCTTAAACTCCCCTGCGCGAACCATAAGTATTTCCCAGGTTCCTGAGCTCAGTACCGGCTGATTTATCTCTGCCCCCGAACCGAAGATGGCAAACTGGGTGTCGTGTCCCGTAGCAACTACTGGCGTATTTTCAGGAATTGAAGTCTCTTCGCTTGCTTTTTCGGTTATTCTTCCGGTAATTGTTCCCGGTTCTGCGACAGACCCCATTAATTCGGGGGATATTCCCATTCTGCCTATTATTTTTTCTGAAAACCTCCTTGTAACAAGGCTGGTCATCATTGATGTTCCGGCCATTGTTGCATCATTCACCATTTCACCGGTAAGCAGGTATTGGAAGATCGATGGCATGAAGACAAACCTGTGAGCTTTTCCTATTATTTCAGGCCTGTTCTCTTTGAACCATATGAGCTTGTTGATCGTGTTGAACTGGAAAGGCAGAACCCCATTCTCTTTGTAGAGTTCATCAAGGGGAATATACTTGTCGATGTCAGACATTATGGGTTTGGTCCTGTCACACTGCCATGAAATAACCGGATAGAGCATTTTCCCATCTTTATCAAAGAGTGTACCGTCAACACCAAAAGTCGTCACAGTTACACCGATGATATTTTTAGATTGGATCAGGGATATAGTCCTGCGGGCTGCAAGGCACATTTTCTCCCAGATTTTGCCGACGTCCCAGATCCTGTAACAGGGGAAGAAGGGATCGGGATATGTGTTGTTTGCGATTGATTCAGAAGCAAGTATTTCCCCTTTGGAGTTGATTGTGATCACACGGATGTTTGTTGCACCGCAATCAAACACAATTACCGCATCCCTTTCAGTCATTTTTATGATCCTTTGAGGAATGACATTGATGCTCCCGCGGCAAGCAGCGCTGCAAAATAAATTGACAATACAACGATCACCAGAACACCTGTATAGGTAAAATAGATCCTCAGGTTCCTGAATGCTTTGTCAAGCTTCCTGCTGTCATGATTCTGAATGGCATCACGTGTATTTCTCGAAAAGCGGAACAGGAAAAATATCGGGAAGAAGTAAATGGCGGCTCCGACGAGTATGGCAACAATAAACATTGACTCGGGAATTCCGAGATTTGCTTCCCTGGTCTTGAATGCAGTAAGGAATGTGCTGGTTGCCAGTCCGGCTATAATAAGCAAACCAAGGAAGATATAGCCAAGTACCGAAAGGAACATTGTCCATTTCCAGGTCGCATTAAGATTCTTCAGAGATTCAGGACCTATTTCGATCTTCTTTTCTTCTGGAGGGTTTTCCATATTCTTATGATATTTATGTTTATTTCAGATTGGACAATGCACCTCAACTCCCAGGAAATTATTTGTATAAAGCTCCGTATGTCAGACATGCACGGTAATCGGAACCTTCTGCATCCATGCCGAAGGCACTCCAGGCACTTGGTCTGAAGATTCCCTTTTCTTCAAGATTATGCATACATACAGGTATCCTGAGCATTGAAGCAAGAGTTACAAGGTCAGCCCCGATATGTCCGTAGCTTGAGGCAGAGTGGTTGGCGCCCCAGTTGGCCATAACGGAGTATACATCGGTGAAGGCGCCTTTATCGGTGAGCCTGGGTGCGAACCATGTTGTCGGCCAGCCCGGATCTGTCCTGTCAGTAAGTATTTTGTTCATCTTCCCCGGGAGCCCGACTGTCCATCCTTCCGCCAGCTGCAGAACAGGACCTATTCCCTTAACAAGGTTTACCCTTGAGATTGTAATGGGCATCACATCCATTGTTGTGAACTGAGATGAAAAACCGCCTCCCCTGAAATAGCCCGTATTGGCAGGCGACCACTGGGTGGCTTTCAGGCAATCAGTCGCATCCTTTGATGTGATCTCCCAGAAGGGCTTTATGCAGGCTTCTCCCTTCTTCCTTTGTTTGCCCGAAAAATCAAGAGCTGATGCCCCTGAATTGATCAGGTGAATGATCCCGTTCTCAGCAAGCCCTGCCGGTTTGCTTCCTGTAACCCTTTTAATAGCGGCAGCACTCCAGAAAGTGCGGATATCCGAAAACATCTGGGCAGTATTTGTAAGCAGATAGCCGAACAGCATTGGCACTCCGTTCATGGCATCATTTTCAGTTGCCACAAGATAAGGCGGCCTTATTCCGTTCCAGTCAAAAGAAGAGCAAAGAATTGCTTCAAGAAAGTCACCATTGGGCATATGGTCAGTCCATTGACGCTGTCCCTGGAAGCCTGACAGGATTGCATTATGTCCGAGTGCCTCCTCGCCGAAACCGAGTTTTTTAAGCTTTGGATTCCCCACCATCAGGTCTCGTGCGATGAGAGCCATCTTTACTACTATCTCCCATTCCTTGTCTTTCCTCGCCCGGCTTGACGGCTTTGCATTATAGTCTTTCCCTTCCTTGCAGTATTTCTTTGTCCAGGTAAACGCCTTCCTTAATTCTTCCTTATCATAAATCTCCTCATTAAGCCTTCTTGTAAACTCGCTCATATCTATGTATTCATTCCTCATTCCAAGATATTCCTGAAAGAAGTCCTCCCTTACTATCGATCCTGCTATTCCCATCGATACAGAGCCCATCGACAGATATGATTTGCCTTTCATGAATGCCAGGGCAAGTCCTGCCCTGATGAATCTGAGGATCTTTTCACTGACATCTTCAGGGATATTCA
This sequence comes from Bacteroidota bacterium, assembly GCA_030706785.1. Lineage (GTDB taxonomy): Bacteria > Bacteroidota > Bacteroidia > Bacteroidales > VadinHA17 > LD21. The sequence goes on from JAUZNW010000014.1 coordinate 3,189, forward strand.
GATCACCGACATCCTGGACATCCCGCCCGTATATGCCGAATGCCGGTAATCCTTTCATTGTGTGGCCTGCAAGAGCTGCTGCAAGATAAACAGCCCCCGGTCGTTCAGTGCCATTAAAGCCCCAGATTGCTTTTGGGGTGAAGGGGTCCATATCAATTGTTTCACTGCCATAACACCAGCAGGGAGTAACCGTGAGACTGACAGCAACACCGGACTTTCTGAATTTCTCGGCACATGCTGCAGCTTCAGCCACTCCTCCTATGCAGGTATCTGAAATAATGCACTCCACTGACTTTCCGTCGGGATATTTCAGATTCTTGGATATAAGCTTTGCTGCTGCCTTTGCCATTCCCATTGTTTGATCTTCAAGAGATTCCCTGACACCTCTCTCGCGACCGTCAATAACGGGACGAATGCCGATCCTGGGGAAATCGCCTATAACCGTCTGGTAATTATGGTTTATCTTAAGTTCACTATCAGCCATTGTATTTTATTTTGGTTATTAAGGAAGAATTTGATGGTTAACAAATATAAGTTTTTTTATTATCCATAATGATTTTCCTTATGTGTAACTCTGTACATATTTTACCCCTGAATACCCGGGAGGCTTCGCTCAGAGAAGGCCTGGAGGGGAGGTTTCTTTTAGCCCTCTTCAGGGGGTTGGGGGTGAAACAATGCAGAACAGGCACGGAGGTCCAACCAGGTTATTATTTTGTACTTTTGTCATTCGATTCACAATTTAATGGAGAAAGGCAGAAGATTACCGGAATGGCTTAAGATGCAGCGTGCAAGCGGGGAGAATTATTCCAGGGTTAAGCATCTCGTTACGGAAAATCATCTGAATACGATCTGTACCAGCGGCAACTGCCCGAACATTGGAGAGTGCTGGAATGCGGGCACGGCAACATTCATGATCCTCGGGAATATCTGTACCAGGGCATGTAAGTTCTGCGCAACAGCGACCGGAAAGCCGCTTCCACCGGATCCGGAAGAACCGCTGCGGCTTGCTGAATCAATCAAAGCCCTCAGGCTTAAACATTGTGTCGTAACCTCCGTCGACCGTGATGATCTTCATGATAAAGGGTCCTCGTTCTGGGCTGAAACAGTTCGAACCATAAAAAAGGTAAATCCTCATACAACCATTGAAACGCTTATACCTGATTTTGACGGAAAGGAAGAAAACATGCAGAGAGTGATCGATGAAGGTCCGGATGTCATTTCTCACAATATCGAAACAGTGCGACGTCTTACGCCGCTCATCAGGACCAGGGCAAAATATGATACGAGCCTTAATGTACTAAAATATGTCTCAAAACAGGGCGTAAGAACAAAATCAGGATTTATGCTCGGTCTTGGGGAGAGTGAAGATGAAATAATACAGACGATTCACGATCTACTTAAATCAGGCTGTACTATCCTGACGCTTGGGCAGTATCTTCAGCCCGACTTTAAACACATGAAACCCTTAAGCTATACACCTCCGGATAAATTTGAGGAATACAGGAAGATATCACTGGCTGCCGGATTTGAATTTGCGGAGTGCCACCCTCTTGTCAGATCTTCCTTTCATGCTGAGAAACACGTTTTGGCTCGATAAATTTAACTATATTGCCGGGGATTATATAAGATAATTCCTCTTGAGCTATAGTGTTATATATCAGGATATTGGGTTAAAGGGATACAAGGAGGCATGGGACTATCAGGAAAGGATCTTCAGGAATCTTGTAGAAGATAAATTACACCGCCCCGGAGCGACAATTTCATATCCCGGAACCTTGATTTTTGTTGAACATTACAACGTCTTCACTCTTGGCAAAAGCGGATCAGAAAATAACCTGCTGACAGACCGGATTCAGCTCCAGGCAAAGAACGTCCACTTCTTCAGGACCGACCGGGGAGGAGATATCACATATCACGGACCAGGTCAGATTGTTGGTTATCCGATATTTGACCTTGAAAGGATGAAAATCAGCCTGAGGGAATATATTTACCGGCTGGAGGAAACAATAATCAGGACTATTGCCGTTTTCGGACTCTCCGGAGCTAGGCTTACAGGCGCCACAGGCGTCTGGCTTGATCCCGGAATCCCTGGCAGGGCCAGGAAGATATGTGCAATCGGCGTGAAGGCAAGCCATTACATAACCATGCATGGATTTGCGTTCAATGTTAATACTGATCTGACATATTTTAACTATATTAATCCCTGCGGACTTACCGGCAAGGGTGTGACCTCCCTTGAGAAGGAACTGGGTCAGAAACAGGATTTTGAGAAAGTCAAGCAGCTGGTCAGAGATAATCTTAAGCAAGTATTTAACCTGACATGGACGAATTAACCGGAGAATGGAAAAGAAGTGGATTATAAGGGAGAAGGGTGATACTGCAGTTGTCAGGCAACTGGCCGGTGCACTTGGCATATCCGAAGCACTGGCCAACCTGATGGTCCAAAGGGATATTACTACTGCGGAAGAGGCGAAAGCATTTTTTGAACCTGATCTTTCATACCTCCATGATCCTTTCCTGATGAAGGATATGAATGTCGCCGTCGAAAGGATCTCAACTGCCGTCAAGAAGAATGAAAAAATACTTGTCTATGGCGATTATGATGTCGATGGTACTACGGCAGTTGCCCTTGTATATTCATTTCTGAAGGAGCAGTATTCGAATGTGGAATATTATATACCCGACCGTTATAAGGAAGGTTATGGAGTTTCATTCCAGGGAATCGATTTTGCATTCCAGCATAACTGCAGGATAATGATCACGCTCGACTGCGGGATCAAGGCTGTCGAAAAGGTCAAATATGCAAGGACCAAGGGGCTTGATGTAATAATCTGCGATCACCACTATCCTGGTGAAGAGATCCCGAAAGCACTGGCGGTCCTTGATCCCAAGCAGCCTTCATGCAATTATCCCTACAAGGAACTTTCAGGATGCGGAGTAGGATTTAAGCTTGTTCATGCTTATTCGAGAGTCCATGGGATCCCATTCTCAAAGATATCTCATTATCTCGATCTGGTTGCGGTAAGCATTGCCTCGGATATTGTTCCACTGACAGGAGAGAACAGGGTGCTGGCATATTACGGCCTGAAGCAGCTGAACGAAGCCCCAAGGACCGGATTGCGGGAGATAATCCATGAAGCAGATATATGCCGGGTACTCACGGTGGAAGATGTGGTTTTCAAGCTCGGGCCAAGGATAAATGCCGCCGGGAGGATGGAGACAGGAAGCAAAGCTGTTGAGCTTCTTATTTCGAACGATTCAAAGCATGCCATCGGGATAAGCAAGGAAATCAGCAATTTCAATATTGAAAGGAGGAATGTAGACCGCTCCATTACCACCGAAGCGATGAGGATGATCTCCGAGGACCAGAGGAGGGTAAACGCAAGGACAACAGTTCTGTTCAATCCTTCATGGAAGAAAGGAGTTATCGGAATTGTTGCCTCCAGACTTATTGAGACTTACTACAGACCGACGGTTATCCTGACAGAATCAAACGGTTTCGCAACAGGATCAGCCCGTTCTGTACAGGGATATGATCTTTACCAGGCAATCGAGGCATGCAGTGATCTCCTTGAAAGCTTCGGAGGGCATATGTTTGCCGCGGGACTGACAATGAAAAAGGAGAACATCAAGCCATTCATGGAACGGTTCGAACAGTATGTGAACAGCACCATAACCGAGGACCAGCTTACCCCAAGGGTGTTCGTCGATTCCGAGCTGGAGTTCTCTGAAGTCAGCGAGGAGTTCTTTAATTTCCTCAACAGGTTTCAGCCGTTCGGTCCTGAAAATATGTCGCCTGTTTTTGTTTCGAGGGATGTATTTGATTCAGGAACAGGAAGAATGGTTGGATCAAGCGGTGAACATCTTCGCCTTGACCTGACGCACGTTTCATCGGGACAAAAAATATTCCCGGCAATAGCCTTCGGTCAGGCTGACCATTTTGACTACATAAAGGGAGGTAACCCGATCGATATCTGCTATTCGGTAGAAATGAATGAATTCAGAGGCAACAGGAACCTTCAGCTCAATATAAAGGATATCAAAATAGCAGCTGACCGTAAACCCTATTAAAACAATAATCTTAGCTGTGCTTTTAATTCCTGATTTTGCTCCGGTTTCCCGGAAGCTTTGATTTCTGTAATGCCATATTTGATCCTGAGATCCATAAATTTTCCTGCTTTGCAGGAAACCATAATGTAACTCCTTGAGCCTGATCCCGACAAAGCTGGGATGCTCATGCTGTAAAGCAGGTCATTTTCAAAAGCATAAAGCCTTGAGTTCCAGTCATCAGTCCTGAATATACAATATCTGTACCATATTGTTACAGGGAAGGACCTGAATCTGTATTTTATATCCTGCAAAAGGAGCCATCCTTTGCTTCTGTCCTTATTAACAGCTTTATAATCAAGCCTTAAATAGAGTGAAAGGTTGTCAAGAACCAAATAGTTCAGGCTTCCTCTGAAAGCCCTTGAAATAATCTTCTCCTGTTTATAAATTCCCGGTAATTCAGGGTCGTTCAGCATTGTACTGCGGAAATTCCAGCGTATTTCGGCAGTCAGCCTTTCTCCGGGGAGGTATCTTATTTTAGCTTCCTGGATTGTTCCCAGCGAAGGAGCACAGCATCTGTATCTCATCCATGGATAATACCTGAGGTCACAGCCTGCACTTATGAACAAATGCTTTGCAGCTTCAAAGGTAAAATTGCCAAATATACCTTTGAGATTATTCCCTGATGAACTGCTGAAAGGGGAAGAGCCATGAAAGCTAATAAAGCCCGGATCAAAACTCCTCCAGAGAAGATTTATGGATAGCCTGTCAGCAGGACGGAAGGATAGTCCCTGAATAAATGCAATACTTTTACCGGGATTAGATGAAAGTTCGCCATAAAGGACAACCCGGCTGAAGACAGTTCTGTAACAGGCAGATATAATTGAATTGCTTCTTCCCTGAAAACCATAGACATCTTCGTTCTCAGTCCTGGGTATTATTACAGGTAGCGAAAATCGCGAGTTAGACCAGAGAAGTCCGACAGTGGATTTTTTAAGATCATATGTCAGGTTAATGCCAAAGGCTGATTCAGTGATTATGTCCTTTTTCGCTGATGATACCAGAGTATTATGCAGGCCGGCGCGGTAAAATGATTTTATGAAATACCCGGATGAATCACTTCCGCTGATAATTGTCGCATCGATCTTATTCGACGAAATGTAGCCGGATATCCCCGTTTTGTTCAGATGCAATTGCAATGCAGCTCCACGAAAGAAATTATTTTCATCTGTTGAGGTATATGGCCTTATCTCCTCATCGCCCGACATATACCCCGGCGAGGTCAGGGATAATCCGGTACGGATGCTTGTATTGAGGTTCGTGCCCATTCCGAACCTGGCACCAAAATCCCCTATGATTACTTTCCTGATAATTCCTTCACCTGACCAGGAAAGGTTGCCGGAAATGAAATCCGGAAGAGGAGGCTTACCTGCAAGCAGCTTCTCTCCACTGTCTTTTTCAGAGGTAATGTTTACGGCCACTTTACCTGCCGACAGTTTGTATCTGGTTAGAAGTTTATACGGGCTTCCTGAAAATGATGTATCGGAGCGGGGAAACCTGGTAATGAAACTGGCCAGCAGCCTGTTTTTTATTCTGACCGAATCACCGGAGGAACTTCTGGCTTTATCAATAGTTATAAAAGGTATCATTGTTTCAGCTAATTCCCTGTTGAATCCGGTGATATTGGCGATCTCATATGCCGAATATATAACTCCCGATGAGTGGATATAATCGGCAAGAGCTTTTATCTGGAAATCGGTCAGGAAGAAGAGGCGGGACAATTCTTTTTCATCAGCTGAATTAAGACGGACAGGTTTTTCGGTAAGATCATAAAGTTTTTCGACATATAATTCTGCAGATTCAGCATTATTTTCGTCTTCTGCAAGCTCTTCAGCAATGGAGGTTATCGTTTCTGAAAGTTCAGCCTCTTGTGCCAGAACTTCTGCTGTAATTGATAATAACAATATTATTTTGAGAAGGATTTTCACTGGCTCTGTGTCCTCTCCGTAAGTTCTTTGAACTCACTGTGGTTAATTTCTTATTTTATTTTAAATATTATTGAAGCAGAAGAAGTTACTCCCAATAATTCATGAGTCGCAAAACCAAGATCGATCCGGATGAGTTTCATTACATACCCGATCCCTAAACTGAAGGAAGTATTCTCACTGCTGAACCCTCCCCTGATCCTGAAATCCTTTATTGCCTCGTACTCGATTCCCATTCTGATTAATGGTTCCATTCCTGTTCTCATTTCCACCTCCGCTCCAGCGAAAAGGCTACGGCTCAGTAAGATACCTGCTCCGGCCCTGATAGATGACGGCAGGTAATTCTTCCTGATTGATCCCGGCACGGGATTATAAAGATGCATTCCCAACCGGATCTTATCGGTTAGCATTGAATAGATACCTACTTCGAAAGTAAGCGACTCTCTTTCATCATATTCCCCGTATGTCCTTTCAGCCAGGTAATCGATCTGGACCCCGGCAGATATCTTTTCTGAGAGCTTTAGTCCGCAGGCGATACCCGCTGTATGCCTTCTCAGATCATGATAGCCGAAGTGTCTGTAAAAAGCTCCCAGGCCTGCCTTTCCTGCGGGAACAATAACAGCGACGCTTCTGGTCGCAAGCTCACTGATACTGAACCGGTTCTCATAATTAATTCCGCAGGCAAAGGACTGATAATGTGGAAGCAATGCCTGGTTCTGAAATGCTGACCAGAAACCGGATTTCATGATGCATGAATGATTCATTCCCGTTTCAGCAGCACCTGCAGGTAACAACCATGACTGCCCGGCAGAAGCGGTTGAAAAGAGAATAATAGCAAAACCCGAAACAGATATTTTGTGCAGCGAGAACAACTGTTTCAAATTACCTTACTAAGGTAGAAAAAATTTTTGTTTAACTCAAATCCGACAGATTATTTTTTATAAATCGGCATGGAAAAATCCTTTAACCCTGCCTACCGACCGGCAGGCTGGCGAAAAGGACTCCAAGGAAAAGCAAAGAGCGTAAAACGAAAAAATCAATTCTTTGCGAACTTTGCGATTTTTCCTTTGTGCCCTCCGCGGTTAAAGGATTAAAAGAAGATTAATTTGTCTTATAAGGGTACTTGACCTTCTTCAGCTCTTCGTTTGCTTCAACAATCTTCTTTTTCAGGGTCTCCTTGTATGCCACAACTGCTTTTATAACTTCAGGATTTCCGGCTCCGATTATCTGTGCTGCAAGTATTCCGGCATTCAGAGCTGCATTTACACCAACAGTTGCGACAGGAGTTCCCGGGGGCATCTGCAGTATGGACAGGATTGAATCGAACCCTTCAAGTGATGCTTTTATCGGAACACCTATCACCGGAACCGGCGTCATCGATGCTATTACTCCCGGCAAATGGGCAGCCATCCCTGCAGCTGCTATTATCACTTTAATGCCCCGGGAGGCAGCCCCTATCGCGAATTCACGCACCTCTTCGGGAGTACGGTGAGCCGACAGTGCATTTATTTCAAAAGGTATTTCCAGTTCATTGAGTATCTGAGCGGCCTTTTCCATTACTGACAGGTCAGAGGTGCTGCCCATAATGATGCTTACGAGAGGTTCCATCCGAAATATTTTAATTTAACATCCTGAGAAGGACAAAAATAAGCTATTATTTTCATATTTTCGCAGCGGCTCATAATTCAAAACTCAGGTAATGAAAGAGGTGCAGATCCTGGATAAAAAATTCAGGGAATTCATAACCGAACTGAAAATCCGGGAGAAGGTCCAGGAACTTGCATTGAAGATCAACACTGACCTTAAAGGGAGGGAGGTTCTGTTTATTGCTGTACTTAATGGTGCTTTCATGTTTGCTGCCGATCTTTTTAAAAGGATTGACCTGAAAGCCTCAATAACGTTTATCAAGCTTTCATCGTACAGGGGAACCTGCTCTTCAGGATCTGTCAGGGAACTTATCGGCTGGAATGAAGAGCTTAAGGGCAGAACCGTAGTCATTGTCGAGGATATTGTTGATACAGGCGAAACCCTGGAGTATACCTTCAATTATATTTCGGGCAGAAATGTATCTGATATAAAGGTGGTTACGCTTCTTCTTAAACCTGCAGCCTACAGGAGAAACATAAAGCTCGATTACATCGGCTTCGAGATACCTAACGATTTCGTGGTTGGTTACGGACTGGATTATGATGGTTTTGGCCGGAACCTTCCGTCGGTTTATAAAATAATGCTTTAAAAACTCAAACATGGTTAATTTCTTGATTTTCGGTCCTCCGGGATCAGGCAAGGGTACCCAGTCGGTCAGGCTCGCTGAAAAGTTCAATCTTATGCACCTTTCAACAGGTGATATGCTCAGGGCTCAAATAGCAGCGGAAACGGAGCTGGGGAAAAAGATGAGCTCAATAATATCTAAAGGTGAACTTGTTCCTGACGAGGTTGTTATCGAAATGATCGCGTCAAAGATCGACAGTACAAAAAACAGGGCAGGATTTCTTTATGACGGTTTCCCGCGTACTGTGGCCCAAACTGTTGCACTGGAAAAAATGCTTAACAAAAGGGCAATGAAAATTGACAGCATGCTAGTGCTTGAAGTTGATCACGATGAGCTTGTAAAGAGACTGGTTTTGAGGGCTGATCAGTCCGGAAGGCCTGATGACTGCGATACAGCGGTGATAGAGAACCGGATCAGGGTGTATCGGGAAAAGACAGAGCCTATTATTGAATACTGCCGGAAAAAAGGTATCTATCAACCTGTAAACGGAATGGGAACGATTGAGGATATCTTTAAAAGGCTGGCTGGTTATATGAAGAAATTCCTATGAATCTATTAAATACCCCCCAACCCCCCCGGAGGGAGGGGGCCAATAAGTGGCACAAAATTGACCCCCCTATCAGGGGGGATGGGGGGTAGCAATCACATGTGGTTATGTCCGAATCCAACTTTGTCGATTATGTAAAAATCTACTGCCGCGCAGGGAAAGGGGGAGCCGGTTCTGCACACCTGCGCAGGGAAAAATTCATTCCCAAGGGCGGACCTGACGGCGGAGACGGAGGCAACGGCGGACAAATAATCCTCAGAGGCAACAGACAGATGTGGACCCTCCTGCATCTCAGGTACCGCAGGCATATTTTTGCAGGTAATGGCGAGCCTGGAGGAGCACAGCAATCAACTGGTGCAGACGGGAAAAGCGTGATCATTGATGTTCCGCTGGGTACCATAGCAAAAAGAGATAAAACAGATGAGATAATATTCGAGATCACCACGGATGGCGAGGAGAAGATACTCGCAAGGGGCGGTCGCGGAGGCCAGGGGAATACTCATTTCAAATCATCCGTAAACCAGACACCACGATATGCCCAGCCTGGTGAACCCGGAGTTGAGGATACATTTATCCTTGAGTTAAAGATCCTTGCTGACGTCGGACTGGTTGGCTTTCCAAATGCAGGCAAATCGACTCTTCTTTCAGTTGTCTCAGCAGCAAAGCCAAAGATAGCTGACTATCCGTTCACAACGCTGAAACCAAATCTGGGGATCGTACCCTTCAGGGAAGGAAAGTCATTTGTGATGGCAGACATTCCCGGGATCATCGAGGGTGCCCATGAAGGCAAGGGATTGGGAATAAGGTTCCTCAGGCATATCGAAAGGAATTCGATGTTGCTGTTTGTGATCCCCTCCGACAGCCGTGATATAAAGGAAGAATACGGAATCCTGGTCAATGAACTGAAGATGTATAATCCTGAACTGCTCGACAAGAAAAGGTTGCTCGCAATTTCCAAATCGGACCTCCTCGACGAGGAGCTGAAAAAAGAGATAAGGATGGATTTGCCTGATATTTCCAGGGTTTTCATCTCATCTTTCACGAAGGAGGGGATCGGCGCACTGAAGGACATGATCTGGAAAATTCTGAATATTTCCTGAATATGACTCCTGAACAGCTAGACCAGCAGTTATTCCTTCTTATTAATTCCATGAACTCTCCGTTCTGGGATAAAGTGATGTATGCCATAAGCATGAAATTCATCTGGGCACCGTTGTATCTGGCGATCCTTATCTTCCTTGGCATCAGATACAAAAGGAAATTTCTGATCATCATCCTTATCACAGCAGTTGCTATTACCCTTTCTGATCAGACATCAGTGCTGATCAAAAACCTGGTTGAGCGGCTACGGCCATGCCATGCACCTGTCCTGCAGGGTCTTGTACACCTTGTAAAAGGAGAATGCGGCGGGTTGTACGGATTCGTTTCTTCCCATGCCGCAAATTCATTTAATGTCGCGCTGTACAGCTTGATGTTAGTCAGGAAAAGATGGTTTTCAGTCTTTATGATCATCTGGGCTTCTGTCATAGGTTACAGCAGGATATACCTTGGAGTTCACTATCCCGGAGATGTCATTTTCGGTGCTACTGCAGGTGCAATTATAGGCTGGTGCATGTATAAGTTTTTTGAGCTGACAGATAAATATATACTGCAGAAAAAGAGGTACTTCAGTAAATGATTTTTACACCCCCCTGCCCCCGGAGGCGGGGGGGTAATATTGTGATCATTTACAATATTTGAAATAAACTAAGATTGACACCCCCCTCCGGGGGGAAGAGGTGTGTGGTGACAGGCAGCAGATAATTAATTATGCACTGCATTTCTTTAGATACAACCGATCCCTGTTTCAACCTGGCAGTTGACGAATATCTGCTTAGGAAGAGCCAGGAGGAGTATCTAATCCTTGGTATTAATGACAGGTCAGTTATTGTGGGAAAGCACCAGGTAGCACACAGGGAGACAGATACAAAATTTGTTTTGGAGAATAATATACCGGTAATCCGCCGGATATCCGGAGGCGGGACCGTGTTTCATGACTCCGGGAACCTTAATTTTTCATTTATCCTGAACAGTGAACCGGGAAAACAGATCGATTTTGCGAAATACACACTTCCTGTTATTAATTTTCTGAACTCAGTCGGTGTGAACGCCAAACTTGAAAATAAAAGCGATATCAGGGTAAACGGATTAAAAATATCGGGCAACTCGGAACATGTTTTTCACAACAGGGTCCTTCACCATGGCACACTTCTGTTCAACACCGACCTTACACTGTTGAAAAGATCCATAAGGAGCGAACCCGGCAGGTATGAAACAAGGGCTGTTACCTCGAATCCTTCGCAGGTTGAAAATATAATCAACGTATTAAATTACGTAACTAATTACGTGATTGATATAAATGAATTCAGATCTCTTATGATGGACTGGTTCCTGAAAAATTATTCCGGCGCTGAATATGGCTGCCTGTCGGATGAGGATAAAAGCGAAGCCGGAGGCCTGGCAGATTCAAAATACAGGACATGGGAATGGAACTATGCTTACGGACCTGAATATTATTTCAATAACAGCTTTTTAATTAAGGGCGATAACTGTTGCTGCCGGCTGCATGTTAAAGACAGTGTGGTCTGGGAATGTAATATCAGCGGATCAAGAGAGCTCGGATTGACGTTTAAGGATCTTATAGGCTGCAGGCACATGGTCGAGGACTTTCAAAAAGTACTTGACAGGAAAGGTATCCTGGAAGAGGGATTTGATATATATAATTTATTTTAATTTTCTCTTAGTCCCGATAGATAACGGGACTCTATGGAACTCTTCTGGAGCTTACCCCCTGCCTCCCAGGGGGGGTCAAAGTACACAAAAAAGCCCCCCTTCAGGGGGTTGAGGGTTGAACTTCACAGAATTCCACAGAGAGAAGAAAAAGATAATTATTACTTTGGATTTATGGATTTTCTGAAATCAATTCTTATCTGGCTGCTCGGAATTACCTTTATTATTGTATGTTTTCCAATCACCTGCCTGATCTGGCTGGCAGCTATTCCATTCGACAGAAAAAGAAAAGCCATCCATTGGGCGCTTGTTTACCAGTCGTATTTTTTCGCAAAGCTGATGCCGGTCTGGGATTTGACAATCGAAGGAAGGGAAAAAGCAGTACCGAAGGAGACATATATAATTATATCAAATCACCAGTCAATACTGGATATCGTCTTTATCAACTGTCTTCGCTACAGGTATAAATGGATATCGAAGATTGAGATCATGAAAAAGCCATTGCTTGGCTGGTATCTCAGGATGGCCGGGTACATTACCGTAAACCGTGGCGACAAGGAAAGTAAGGAGGAGATGCTGGCAAAATCATATGATTGCCTTCAGAAGGGAACTTCTATAATGTTGTTCCCCGAAGGGACAAGGTCGCTTGATGGTGAAATAGGATTCTTCAAACGAGGCGCTTTCCAGCTCGCTATAAGCACAAAAAAGCCGATTCTGCCCATTCTGCTCGATGGTACAGGAAAGTCGCTTCCGAAGCATGGATTTATTCTCCATGGAAGCCAGAAAATAAAGATCAGGGTCTTTGATCCGGTACCGGTTGAGTCATTTAATGCCAATGACCCCGATACTCTTGCCCTTAATTTCAATACCTTTATGACTGAAGCCCTGAAGAAAATGAGGGCAGGAAAGTAAGAATGTCTCACAGTGCATCATACAGAATGATCCTTAGCAGGATGGGTTATTATGATTACCAGCGCGGATTGATATTTCACCACCTCAGTGAACAGGAAAGCTGGAAAAATCATATGGACAATTGCAGAAGGTTCATTATAAAGGCTATGGATATGTATAAACCTGCTGTTGTCACTGTCCTTGGAAGTGGCTGGCTGCTGGATATTCCCCTTAAGGAAATTGCTGAACTGGCAGAGGAAGTAAATCTAATTGATATTATCCACCCTCCTGAAGTGCGGTCGCAGGTTGCAGGAATGAAAAATGTTATTATCCGTGAAGAAGATGTTTCGGGTGGAGTCATAACAGCTGTCTGGGAAAAGGCAAGGGGCAGGATCTTCTTTAATAAGCTGAAGTCCCTCGGAGAAATAAACTTCAGTGAGTACAATCCCGGATTTGAACCAGGACTCGTAATTTCCATCAATATCCTTACCCAGCTTGAGTCGCTTCCTGTCAGATTCCTTAAAGGAAGGTCGAATGCCGGAGAGGGGGATTTTTTAAATTTAAGGCAGGAACTCCAGCAGAAGCATATTTCTTTTCTGAAAAAACATAAATCGGTTCTTATAACTGATGTTTCAGAAGTGATTACCAGGAGCTCAGGTGTGACCGAGGAAGCCGCTTCGGTACTGGTTGATCTGCCTGAGGGGAGATACAGGGAATCATGGACCTGGCAGTTTGACAGCACCAGCTCGGATTACTACAATAAGAAATCTGTTTTCAGGGTATCCGCAATTATAATTTAGAATGAACCTTGATGAAGTAAGAAAAACCTACTCAGAACGAAGGGAAAGGAACAAAGCCCTGGTTGAACAGCTTAAAAAACAGCAGCTTCTCCTATCCCTGCTGAGACTGGCCCTCTTTGTAGGAGGTGTGATCCTTTCAGTGATTGTTTTCAGATATTCGGTCCTGGCCGGTGTTATTGAAGTTCTGCTCATTACTGCTGCCTTCATCTTCCTGGTGCTGAAGTTTTCCGATTGTTCTGATAGAATTTCATTCACACAAAATCTTTTCACTTTAAATGACAACGAGATAAATGCGCTGGACGGTGATTATTCAGCCTTTGCCGACGGTTCCGAATGGGCAGATAACCGGCACGATTTCTCAGGAGATATTGACCTGTTCGGGGAAGATTCACTTTTCAGATACCTCAACCGGACTGTTACAGGTCCGGGAAAGAAATTGCTGGCAGAATGGCTTATGGATCCCTTTTCGCTATGCAAGGAAATAACAGCCAGGCAGGAGGCTCTCAGGGAACTCTTGGATAAGCTGGACTGGCGGCAGACCTTCCTGGCATACGGGCTTGATAAGCCCCTGAGCATACAGGAAATAACAGGCCTTGAGGAGTGGCTGAATCAAAAGGATGATTTCTTTTCAGCAAGGGTGATGAAACCTGTTTCCTTCATTTTCCCTGCTGCAGCAATCATATCGCTTTTACTTGCTTTTACAGGGATCCTTCCATACAGGGTATTCCTCATTGTATTTGCGTTTAACATCTCCCTGATCGGAATTTTGCTGACAAGGATCAACAAGGTTCATTCCATGGTTACCCGGAAGGAGATTTTCCTTTCATCAGTCGAAAACCTTATAAGATCATTTAAGAACGAACAATTTAAATCATCAATACTTAATGCGATTCAGGGAAAGATCTATTCAGATCAAAATTCTGCGGCAAATAAGATCAGAAAGCTTAAGAACCTGATAAGGGCATTCGACAGCAGGCTTAACTTATTTGTAGGGTTCATCCTTAACGGATTGCTGCTGTGGGATTTCCACTGCATCATCCGGCTTGAAGAATGGAGAGCATCAGCAGCTTCAGACCTTCCTGTGTGGCTGAACCTTATTGGTGAAATCGATGCATTTAACAGTCTTGCCGGTTATGCCTGGAACAATCCGGAAAATACCTATCCCTTGATCAACGAAGGTAAGCCGGTGCTGGATGCCATAAAGCTGGGACATCCTCTTCTTGACAGAAAGACAAGGGTGGACAATAACTTTACAATTGATCATAGCGGTCTTGTAGTCATTATAACAGGAGCCAATATGGCGGGCAAAAGCACCTTCCTGAGGACCGTTTCCGTCAACCTGGTCCTGGCCATGATCGGGGCGCCGGTTTGTGCGGAAAGGATGAGTTTCACGCCGATCAGGCTTTTCACAAGCATGAGGACTACCGATTCGCTGAGCCGTAATGAGTCTTATTTTTATGCCGAGTTGAAAAGACTGAAATCACTTAAAGAGAGGCTTGAAAAGGAAGAAAGTTTGTTTTTTATCCTTGATGAGATCCTGAAGGGTACCAATTCATCCGATAAAAGTACAGGATCAAAGCTATTCATGAAGCAGCTTATTGAACTTGGGGCTACTGGCCTGATAGCTACACATGACATCTCCCTTGGTGAAATGGAGGAAGAGTTCCCGGAAAATGTTGTGAACAAGTGTTTTGAGATCGAGATCAACGGGGAAAACATAAGCTTTGATTACATTCTCCGGGACGGTATAACCCGCAAGATGAATGCAGTGGTTCTCATGAAACAGATGGGTATCGCATGACTGTTCAGTTATTAACATTTTGACGACCGAAACAGGGGTTAATTAACCGGATAAATATTTCAAATCCATTCAATTCGCCGATTCTGCGCGGTTAATAAGTGAGGCCATTGTTGAAAAATTGACAAAATCAGGCTCTCATAAATAACTATATTTGCGCAAAATTCTGCAAAATGTCAGTTGTTGGTTATTCTGAAGAACATATAAAAACCCTTGAATGGCGGGAGCATATAAGGCTTAGGCCTGGTATGTACATCGGGAAGCTGGGTGACGGCTCCTCACAGGATGACGGGGTGTATGTTCTGCTCAAGGAGGTTATGGACAACGCCGTTGATGAATACATGATGGGATTCGGGAAGAAAATCGACGTTGCCATTAACGGTAATGAAGTCAGGGTACGCGATTACGGCAGGGGAATCCCGCTTGGTAAAGTGACTGAAGCAGTTTCCCGGATGAACACCGGAGCCAAATATGATTCCAGGGCTTTCAAGAAGTCTGTTGGACTAAACGGCGTCGGTGTCAAGGCGGTGAATGCCCTCTCTTCAAAATTTGTCATACGGTCCCTACGTGACGGCCAGATTAAAGTAAGCGAGTTCGGGCACGGCTTGCTCTTGAAGGATCATCCGATCAAAACTACTCAGGAGGAAAATGGAGTTGAGGTAATATTCCAGCCCGACGAGGCAATGTTTGGAAATTATTACTTCATTTCCGAATACGTGGATTCGATGCTGAAAAACTATGTGTACCTCAACTCAGGGCTCATTATAAATTTCAACGGGACAAAATTCCTTTCAAGGAACGGACTGGTGGACCTTCTTAACGAAAACATGAGCAAGGAAGGACTTTATCCTATCGTTCATCTGAAAGGTGATGATATTGAGATCGCTTTTACTCACGGATTGCAGTATGGTGAGGATTACTACAGCTTTGTCAACGGGCAGAATACGACGCAGGGAGGAATACATCTGCTTGCTTTCAGGGAGGCTTATGTAAAGACAATACGGGATTTTTACAAAAAGGATTTTGATCCGTCAGATATCAGGTCTTCAATCATTGCTGCGATCAGCATAAAGGTCGAGGAACCGATCTTTGAATCGCAGACAAAGACAAAGCTCGGATCGAAGGATATGGGACCGGAAGGGCCTTCCGTAAGGAACTTCATTAACGAGTTCGTCAAGAAGCAGCTTGATGACTACCTCCACAAGAATCCGGAAACCGCAAGAATTATCCTGGAGAAGATAAAGGATGCAGAGAAAGAGAGAAAAGCAATTTCTTCCATTCAGAAACTTGCCAGGGACAAGGCAAAGAAAGTAAGTCTGCATAACAAAAAGCTACGTGACTGCCGTATTCATTACAACTCAAATGACGCCAGAAAGCTGGATTCAACCATATTCATAACCGAGGGTGATTCTGCAAGCGGATCAATCACAAAATCGAGAGATGTAGAAACACAGGCAGTATTCAGCCTCAGGGGGAAGCCTCTCAACTCCTTCGGGCTGACAAAGAAAATAGTTTATGAGAACGAGGAGTTCAACCTGCTTCAGTCGGCACTGAATGTTGAGGACGGGATTGATGATCTTCGCTATAACAACATCGTTATTGCAACTGATGCTGACGTTGACGGAATGCATATTCGTTTGCTCCTGCTCACTTTCTTCCTGCAATTCTTCCCCGAGCTGGTAAAGAAAGGGCATGTGTTTATTCTGCAGACGCCGCTTTTCAGGGTCAGGAATAAAAAAGAGACACGCTATTGCTACACTCCTGAAGAGAAGGCAAAAGCCATTAAAGCTCTCGGTCCGAACCCGGAAATAACAAGGTTCAAGGGACTGGGTGAGATCTCGCCTGACGAATTCAAGTATTTCATCGGCAAGGATATGAGGCTTGAACCTGTCAGAATGAAGAAAGACGATGCAGTTAACGGATATCTCGAATTCTACATGGGGAAAAATACTCCCGACCGGCAGGATTTCATTATCGAGAACCTGAGGATGGATGAAGACCTGGTTGAGCAGACAAGGTAGTGTGATTCTTGGATTTAGAGTTAAAGTATGGAAGATCAGGAACTTGAAATAGATAAGCCTGAAGGAGTTCCGCAAGGTCCTGTGGCCCTGCATTCAGTGACAGCCCTTTCGGGGATGTACCAGGACTGGTTCCTCGACTACGCATCTTATGTGATACTTGAACGTGCAGTACCTCACCTTGATGATGGTCTGAAGCCGGTTCAGAGGCGTATTCTTCATTCCATGAAGAGAATGGACGATGGCCGCTTCAACAAAGTGGCCAATATAATCGGCCATACAATGCAGTTTCACCCGCATGGCGACACCTCGATTGGTGATGCACTCGTACAGCTTGGACAGAAGGATCTCCTTATTGATACGCAGGGCAACTGGGGGAATATACTCACAGGAGACGGGGCTGCTGCTCCCAGGTACATCGAGGCGCGGCTTTCAAAGTTAGCGCACGATGTGGTGTTCAATCCGAAAACAACAGAATGGAAGTCGTCGTACGACGGCAGGAACAAGGAACCGGTGACGTTGCCGGTGAAGTTCCCGCTTCTCCTTGCAATGGGTGTTGAAGGAATTGCAGTTGGACTTGCTTCGAAAATATTGCCTCATAATTTCAATGAGATAATAGATGCCTCGATCGATCACCTCCTCGGTAAGGATTTTGTCCTTTATCCCGATTTCCCGACGGGAGGCATGATAGATGTATCAAAATACAATGACGGGCAGCGGGGTGGAATTGTCAAGGTACGGGCCAGGATAGAGAAGATCGATAAAAAAGCCCTGGTCATTACAGAGATACCATATGGCAAAACAACATCATCGCTGATAGAATCGATTATCAAGGCCAATGAGAAAGGCAAGATAAAGATCAGAAAGATCGATGACAACACTTCTGCCAATGTTGAGATATTAATTCAGCTCATGCCGGGAGTTTCACCCGACAAGACCATCGATGCACTTTATGCACTTACAGATTGCGAATACTCAATCTCACCAAATACCTGTGTTATAGCCGGTAACAAGCCCTCTTTCATGGGGGTAAGCGATATACTGAAGCATTCTGTCGCCAATACAGTTAAGCTCCTGAAGACCGAGCTGGAAATACGGCAGAATGAGCTGAGGGATGAGTGGCATCTGTCAACGCTTGAGAAGATATTCATCGAGGAGAGGATCTACCGGGATATCGAAACATGCAAAACCTGGGAATCGGTGATAGAAACGATCGCTAAAGGTCTTAAGCCATTCAGAAATAGATTATTGCGCGACATTACAAGGGAAGACATCATTCAGCTCACTGAGATTAAGATCAAAAGGATATCGGCATATGATTCGGCAAAAGCTGATGATCATATAAAGGAAATTGAAGTTGAGCTGGAGGAGGTAAAAAATCATCTCCGGAACATTATACCTTTCACTATCAATTACTTCAAGCAAATTAAGAAAAAATACGGCAAAGGAAAGGAAAGGAAGACTGAAATAAGATCATTTGACACCATACTTGCCACAAAAGTCGTGGCAAATAATGCCAAGCTTTTTATCAATTATAAGGAAGGTTTTATCGGTACCGGGCTGAAAAAGGACGAGTTTGTCTGCGATTGCTCCGATATTGATGATATCATTGTTATAAGAAAGGATGGAGGATACCTTATCACCAAAGTTGCGGAAAAAGTTTTTGTCGGCACCGATATAATCTATGCCCAGGTATTCCTGAAGAATGACGAGCGGACAATATACAATATTGTATACCAGGATGGAAGGGATGGTCCTTTACTGGTGAAGAGATGCGCAATAAGCGGACTGACCCGTGACAAGGAATATAACCTCACCAGGGGCACCCAGGGATCCAGAATTATCTACTTCAGCGCAAATCCAAACGGGGAAGCCGAGGTGATCAGGATCCACCACAAGCCGAAGGCCAGGATGAAGAAATTGATTTTTGAGTTCGATTTCGGCACGCTTGCAATAAAGGGAAAGTCATCAATGGGAAATATCCTGACAAAAAATGCAGTGCACAAGATAACATTGAAGGAGAAGGGTCTGTCAACGCTTGGCGGGAGAAAGATATGGTTCGACGACGCAGTCTTCAGGCTGAATGTCGACGGACGGGGTCTCTACCTTGGAGAATTCAGCGCTGACGACAAGATACTTGTCATCACGAAGAACGGATTTTTCAGGCTTACAGGATTTGACCTTTCAAATCATTTCGAAGACAATATCCTCCTTATAGAAAAATATCACTCCGGAAAAGTCTATTCGGCCATTTACTGGGATGCAGAGCAGAAGTATTATTATGTGAAAAGATTCACAATAGAAGAATCGGAAAAGCCCCTTTGTTTCATAAATGAGAATCCGGAGTCAAAACTGATAAGCCTTACCGAGGTTGAATACCCGCGGTTTGAGATCAGTTTCGGAGGCAAGAACAAGGGGCGGGAAAATGAAATAATCGAGGTGGCTGAATTCATAGGGGTAAAGAGCTATAAAGCAAAGGGTAAAAGGCTCAGCAGCTATATGGTGGAAAATATCCAGGAGATTGACCCTGTTGTGAAAAAGGAATCAGCTGCAGCAAAAGAACAGGATGAAGATGAGTCACATCAGCCTCCTGAACTGCACGATGACTCGGCACAGATGAAGCTCGAGCTGTAATGAACAGGCGAACAAAAATATTCCTGATCGGATTCATGGGGAGCGGAAAATCCACGACAGGAAGAAAGCTTGCCTCATGCCTCAGCTGGTCATTTATTGATCTTGATAAAAGAATTGAAGAAAAGGCCGGGATGAAAATTCCTGATATTTTTTCAGAAAGAGGTGAATCCTGGTTCAGAGGAATTGAATCTGAAGCTCTCAGAAATGTGAATTCCGAAACAAAAACTGTGATTTCAACCGGGGGCGGCACCCCCTGTTTTGGGAACAACATGGAGTTCATGCTTGAGAACGGGTTAACTATATACCTCAGGCTTACACCTGAACAGCTCGAAAAGCGGCTTGGAGGGTCATCAACAATCAGACCGCTTTTAACAGATGTGAACAGAGACGATCTGGGGAAATACATACAGAATAAGCTGGGGGAGAGAGAAAGATGGTATCAGAGGGCTGACATCACCGTTGACGGATATGAAACTGATATTCCCGGATTGTGTTCGCTTGTTAGAAAATGGATATGAAAATAAATCGGCGTTTGCTTGTTGCTGGTTAGTTTTTGATAAGTTATATATATATTTTCAAAAACAAGCAACCAGCAACAAGCAACTAGCAACATCAGGTAATGTGAATGACATTAAAAGTTTAAATTTAAGATAGTCAACAAACCAAGCCTTTATACTATGGGCAGAACTCCAGTTTCAATCCCCCTGCAGGCAGTTGAAGCCTCAGCTGAACCGGCAGAATGGGGAAATCTGAAAAACAGGTTTTCAGCCAAAGCACTTTTCCGTTCAGATCTCTACTTTCTTGAGACAGGTGATCTTTCAGTGCTCGATACCATAAGCAACAAATGGTTTTTTGAGGAATTGTTTTCATATGCCCTCATTAAGCACGATGGCAACTTAATACCAGCGTTGAAAAAGATAGCAGGTGCCGCACGGTTTGATGAGAGTGTCCGTCAGCGGGCTTCCGAAATCGTTGAAATTATCGAGGAGGAAACTGCTGAAGGAAAAGAACGGGTAAGGCCTGGTGCAATCGTTTCAGAGGAGGACAAGATTGAAAATGCGAGGAAAATGCTTGCCGGTGCAAGATATCCGCATACATCTGATATCCTGAAACTTCTGAGGGATAAATCAATGGAGGCAAAGCGACTTGCACTGTTCCTTGTCGGAAAATTCAAAATGACTGATATGGTGCAGGAGGTTTGTGACTGCCTGAATATACCCGGATTAAGAGAAGATGCATTTTCTGTGCTGGCCACCTTCGGAAATGCCGTAAGTAAACAGATTACGAGTTTCTACCTTGTTTCATCAGGCAATACGGATATTAGCAAGACCATATTGAGGCTGTTTTCAAAGACATGCCCCTATGAAAATATGCCTTTTATCGTTGAGCGGCTCTGGTCAGGTTCAAGGCAGCTGAGGGAGCATTCCCTGAAAACACTTATCGGCTGCAATTACAGGGCAGGTGAAAGCCACAAGGAGCGGCTGCACAGGCTGGTGTACGAGACGTTCAGCAATCTGGCCTGGATTATGTCGGCTAAGATGTGCCTTTATGGGAACAATGACCATCTCATTGGCGAATTTGAAAGGGAGTACAGGCGCTGGAGATCATTCCTTTTCAACCTGCTTATCCTGACCTACGGTTCTGCGAATACCACCGTTATCCGGAAGGAGCTTGGGAGCAGGAAGAATGGCTTGAAGAATATACCCGGGCTTGCGGATATACTCTTTGGTGAAACCCTGAAATCACAACAGGATTTCGAGCCTGATCAGGCTGCCGATAAAAAATATCGGAAGAAGCTTGAAGGTTATTTTCATTACGGGATCTTATCATACGAAGAATTTCCCGAAGAAGTGATCAATTGTGATTATAATCTTTTGAGCGTCTGGACCAAAGCCTGTACAATAAGGGAATTAAACACCATTAATAACGGAAACCTTGAGGAATCGGTAATTGCTCTTCTTTTCAGCCCTGAGGAGATACTTCAGGAGGAAGCGGCAAAATTGATCAGCAGGAGCAACAGGGAGATTTACCTCCGGGTATCGGACCGTCTGCACGACCAGGTAAAGAGAAGGATCGACGGGATAATAGCCAGTGAAACTGACTCCAGGGAGCTTATTTATGAGAAAACCAGGTTTCTGGCTTCCCTCTTTCCGCAGATCCCGGTGGAAGAATTGCTGTACCTGTCATCCAGGATGTCCTTCCTGCGAAACGATAAGTCCGGAATATTCTCCCAGCCTTCAGGCACAGTCCTCTGGTCTTTTTCTGATGGCAGCAATGATTTCCGGACATTTGTAAACTTCAATGAAAGTACAGACATGAGCAGTGTGATCAGGGATTTGAGGACCTCGTTCTCATTCTGCTACCTTCTTCCGCTGAATGCCGTCAGGGAGTTCCACTTCATTTACCCGGAAAGTTCCTGGGAGATCTTTAAATATATTGATGATAACGAGGAATAATTATTGAACATTTATGGCGCCAGTTACTACCAGAGATGAGGATCTCAATCCATTTCCAGGGCTGAGGCCGTTTTCATCAGGCGAGAGCGAGTATTTCTTCGGACGTGAAGCAGAAAGCAAGGAGGTTACCTCAAGGGCATCAAGAAACAGATTTCTTGCGATCATAGGGGTTTCAGGAAGCGGCAAAACGTCGCTTTTACAGGGCGGACTTGTGCCGGGGATAAAGAATTTATCCCTGAACGGTCCTCCTGCATGGGTAATCTGCAATATGACTCCAGGGAATGATCCGTTTTCTTCTCTTGCAGATTCATTCGCAGAGAGTCTTTATAGCGAGGACCAGAGGGAAAAAGCAAGGAATGAGATCCCGAGGCTGCTCAGAAAAGGACAGGATGGCATTGATGAGGCTATAGAAGCTGCAATTTCAAAATTTCCCAGGAAAATACTCCTTATCATTGACCAGTTTGAAGAATTGTTCAGATATGGATCACCCGGACGGGGAAAAGGTACAGGGGACGAAACAG
Organism: Bacteroidota bacterium; assembly: GCA_030706785.1. GTDB lineage: Bacteria > Bacteroidota > Bacteroidia > Bacteroidales > VadinHA17 > LD21. Next base: position 25,927 of record JAUZNW010000014.1, read on the forward strand.
CAGCATTTATTAACCTTCTGACACATACTGTTACAAAAGGTAATCAGGACTTCCATCTCGTAGTTGCGATCAGGTCAGACCTGCTTTCCGAATGTGCCCGCTACAGGAGCCTTACTGCTCTTCTTAACGACAGCAACTACTTTATTTCGGGAATGCACAAAGAAAGCATCAGGAGTGCCATCGAAGGCCCGCTAAAACGCAAGGGCGTCAGGATTGATCCTGAACTGGTCGAACTGCTGGTGAGTGAGATAAATGAACGAACAAACCAGCTTCCGGTCCTGCAACACGTACTTATGCGTCTCTGGACGCGGTGGAAGGAAATGAATGAGACTGCCCGTCCGGTTGGTTTCAGCGACTTCAATGCGATAGGGACCGTAAAGGACTCGGTCTCCCGTGATGCGGATGAGATTTACAGAAGCCTGAGCAACGAGGGCAAGGATATATGTGAGAAGCTTTTTAAAGCCATAACAGGTAAAGGATCTGATAATAAAGGCATTCGTTATCCATCCGACATCAGATCCCTGAAATTGATAATAAGGTGCAGTGAGGAAGAACTGATTTCAGTCATCGAAAAATTCCGCCATCCTTCCATCTCGTTCCTGACACCCTATTCCGGACCTCTGGATGATAATTCAATAATTGATCTGTCGCACGAGAGCCTTATCCCGCTATGGGACCGGCTGAAAAAGTGGGTTGATGAGGAGACTTCTTCAGTACAGATGTATCTTGAGCTATCGGAATCATCTGCATTGTATCAGCAGGGCAGGAAAGGCCTTCTTAAGTCGCCCGATCTGGAACTGGCGGTCAAATGGCGTGAGGAAAACAAGCCGACTGTGTGGTGGGCGCAAAAATATAATCCAGCCTGGGAGAGAGCCATGGTGTATCTCAGGTCCAGCGAGAAAAAGTTTCTTGAGGGGGAAGAAAGAAAAGCCAGGATCAACAGATGGAGGTTAAGAAGGGTAAGGACCTTTGCATCAGTATTTGCAGGGGTTGCAGTTCTTGCCGGCCTGACAATGTTCGGAGCCTTTATTTCAAAATTCAATTCCGACAGCCGGCGAAAAGCAGCTGAAGTTCAGAAAGATATAATAGCAGCCCAGAAAACGGTCGCAGAGGAGTATGCAACGGCAGCTCTTAAGAAATCTATTGAAGCTGATTCAAATGTCGTTACCGCTGCAATGAGGGAAGCACACGAAAGATCGATGAGGGAAAGTGCCGAAATGCGGTTCCTGACAGCTGAAAAGAATGCGCATGAAGCAAGGAAAATTTCAGATTCGGTAATGCAAAACAATCTGTTGGCTGTTGAACAGAAGAACGAAGCACAGAGGATGAGGATGATCTCCGTCGCAAAATCAATGTCGCTCCGTTCGCTCCAGTCAGAGGGACAAAAGGACCTTCAGGCCCTTCTTGCTTACCAGGCTTACCTTTTCAACAAAAAGAGCAGGGGATTTTACAACGATGCGGATATTTATATGGGATTATATACCCTTGCAAAGGATTACGGTAATGAAAAATACAGGACCTGCGCAGGACATGAAGGTCAGATTTTGAGCATGGCTTTTGTCCCGGGCAGGAATGAATTTTACACTTCCGGATCCGACGGAAAGGTTATTAAATGGGATCCTGAGGATAAAGCACAGAGCTTCAAGGTTGTCTATTCGAATTCTGATATTATCGATGTGCTTGCAGTAAGCCCTAAAGCCGACTGGCTGGCGTGCGGGACAGAGGGAGCTGTAATTAAAATGATTCCTATTGCGGGAAATGCAAGTGAATATGAACTGAAAGGGCATACGGCAAAGATAAAGTCACTGATCTTCTCTTTTGACGGCAGTTATCTTTATTCTGCAGGGCTTGACGGGAGAGTGCTTAAATGGGACCTTAAGGCAAAGGCCTCAACAAACCTTGCTTCCGGAATGATGCAGATCAATTCGATAGACATATCGTCGAACGGTAAATATATTGCCGGTTTAGGTGACCAGGGGAAAGCGCTGATATGGAATCCTGAGCAGCCGGCTGAAGCATTCAGGCTGGAATCAGCTGAAAGAACTATAAGGAGCATAAGGTTTAAGCCTGACGAAGACCAGCTGGCAGTCGGATATGATGACGGAAAGGTGGAAATATGGGATATCAGTACAAGGAAGAAGATTACGGAATTCATGGCTCATTCGGGCGAAGTCAATGATATCAGGTTCAATTTAAAGCTCCCCCAGATAGCTACCTCCGGAAATGACGGGAAACTGAAGCTCTGGGATCTGCAGGATACCTCGAATCCACCTGTAACCTTTAATGACAATGGCGGTATGGTTATCGCCTTCGGGTTCAGCCCCGACGGTCAGATGATCGCATCTGCCACTGTTGAAAGCAAACCCCTGATTATTCAGCGTCCGACACTTGCTGATTCTTTTGTTGCAGACGGATGTGCCTATGTAACACGGAATTTCACGCCTGAAGAATGGACAGCTTATGTCGGGAAGGATATAACCTATGAAAAAACCTGTCCGGGTGCAGACTTGAAAATCAAAATCAGGGAGATAAGGTGATTGCAACCTGTTAAAATGTTTTTAAACTACCACAGATTTACAGGGAGACGAGAGTCACTCAGCCACACGTACTCACCACCTTTTATCCCCCTCTCTTCCCGCAAGGCGGGATTACCTTACTTCGTTCGTCAAAATTCTTGAGGAGGGGGAAATAATTAATAATCAGGCCATTACTCCCCTTATTTGCTACAGCTGAGAAGGGGTTGGGGGATAAGTACATGTAACCCTATGCGGACCTGTGTAACTTCCATTGCTGTAAATGGACTTCTTTAATCCTTACATTAATCCCTGTATCCAAAAAATGCCTATTTTTGAGGCCGCAAATTTTATTTCGCTGAACAAGGGCATGTTATTCTATGTTTAACAATGATCGCAATAACTCAAACATGAAAAACCGGAAAACTCTGTTGATGATCCTTGATGGCTGGGGAATAGGTGACGGATCTGTCGCTGATGTCATAAGCCAGGTACCAACTCCAAATATGACCTCATTTAAACAAAAGTATCCGAATAACCGGCTTCATGCCTCAGGTGAGGATGTTGGACTGCCTGACGGACAAATGGGTAACTCTGAGGTAGGGCATCTGAACATCGGCGCAGGCCGGATAATTTACCAGGACCTTGTAAAGATCAACCTGGAATGCAAAACAGGCCAGATAAAGCAGAATAAAGTCCTGACTGATGCATTTTCATATGCCAGAGATAACGGCAAGCAGGTACATTTCTTCGGCCTGCTCTCCGACGGAGGGGTTCATTCACTCGACAAGCATCTCTATACACTCTGCGATATGACGGAGGATTACGGCCTGAAAAAAGTATTTATCCACGGGTTCGGTGACGGAAGGGATACGGATCCCAGAAGCGGGGTGATATATATGCGGAATCTTCTTGACCATCTGAAGGTATCGAACGGGAAGGTTGCCTCATTCGTGGGCAGGTATTATGCAATGGACAGAGATAAAAGATGGGAGAGGATCAAGGAGGCTTATGATCTGATTGTCTCTGGAAAGGGTAATCCCACCACAGACATAATAAGGGCAATGCAGGCCTCATACAATAATGAAGTTACCGATGAATTCATGAAACCGATCGTTGTGGTTGATGAAAACGGCAATCCTGTCGGAACCCTGAAGGAGGGTGACGTTGTGGTCTATTTTAACTTCAGGAACGACAGGGCAAAGGAACTCACTATTGTCCTTACCCAGAAGGATATGCCTGAGTTCAGTATGAAAACGATCCCGCTGTACTATTGTACTATGACACCATATGATGCAACTTTCCAGGGACTTCATATAATTTATCCAAAAGAGAATGCAGATAATACAATAGGTGAAGTACTGTCGAATGCAGGTAAAACACAGTTAAGGATTGCGGAAACTGAGAAATATGCTCATGTAACATTCTTCTTTTCAGGCGGGCGTGAGGAAGTATTTAAGAATGAAGACAGGATACTAATACCATCCCCCAAGGTTCCGACTTATGACCTTCAGCCTGAGATGAGCGCATATGGAGTAAAGGATGCGGTGATCAAGGCGATAAACACTGAAAAATACGATTTCATCTGTCTTAATTTTGCCAACGGTGATATGGTGGGTCATACGGGTGTATATGAGGCTATTAAGAAAGCAGTTGCAACTGTTGACGAATGTGCAGGAGCTGTTGCAAATGCAGCCAGGAGCAAGGGCTATGATGTGCTTATCATTGCAGATCACGGCAATGCTGATAAAGCACTGAATGAGGATGGAACACCAAACACCGCTCATTCATTGAATCCTGTACCATGTATACTCCTGACTGATGATTACAAATCGATAGAGGAGGGCATCCTTGCTGATGTTGCTCCGACTCTTCTGACAATAATGGGTATTGATATCCCGAAGGAGATGACCGGGAAAGTATTAGTGTAACCCCCAAGCAGCTTCTTAGGGGGCTAATTGATTTTCGATTTTAAAATCCCCCTTCAGGGGGGCTGGGGGGTGAAAAAAAGAGAGAAGACATAAATTTCATTATGCTCCGGATCGGCAACACAATTTTCAGCGACGACATTCTTGAAAAGAAATTCAAATGCAACCTGCAGAAGTGCCTGGGTAACTGCTGCCGCTATGGAGATTCGGGAGCTCCGTTGAGTGCGGAGGAGGCAGATATCATTGATGACATATTTCCTGTAATAAAACCTTTTCTTCGTTCAGAAGGCATTGATGCAATAGGAGAGCAGGGAACTAGCACAAGGGATTTTGAGAATGATATTGTCACTCCCCTGGTCGGGAATGCCGAATGTGCCTATGCCATAATAAAGGACAACATATTCATGTGCGGGATTGAGAAAGCATTCCTGGATGGGAGGATTTCATTTCAGAAACCGGTGTCATGCCATCTTTTTCCCGCCAGAATAAAAAAATTCAGAGGCTTCGCTGCAGTCAATTACCAGGAACTTTCGATCTGTTATTCTGCACTGGAATGCGGAGGCGATGATGGTGTTTACGTGTATGAATTCCTCAAGGCACCCTTTATCAGGGTATTAGGTGAGGAGACTTACAGGGAATTATGCATTGCGGCAGAGGAATTAAGAAGAAGAAAATGAAGGATTCACATGTACTCACTCCCTTCCTTCGCTCCGCTTAGGATGCACCCTTTCTACTTGCGTACTAATCTTCAACCACATCTTCTGGTAAAGCTAAAACTGACTCAGGAAATTCCTTTTTTTAACTTAATTTACTCTTGTCTTAAAGACAGGGAGATCCTTCATTTCGCCAATCCCTCGCAGGCTCAGGATCGGCTCATTCAGGATGACAATATCAGGTGGAAATAAATGAAGGGGAAGAAGCGGCGGGCCAATAAACTGAGTCAATCAAATTATAAATCATGCAATGGCCCGCCGCTTCTTCCCCTTCATAATTTAAAAAAAATTAAAGTGTCATCCCGATCCCGATTTATCGGGAGAGGGATCTCCCTGGCTTTGCAGAAGTTAAAGTTATACGATCAGAAAATGGATTTTTCCATTATCAAATAGTTCTACTAAGCCTTAATGAATCATGAAAATAGATGTGTATAAAGATTAGTACTTGCGAAAAGAGGAGGAATTACTTAATAACCAAATTTATACGCACCTTTTCTGCGACAGCTTGACAAACGAAGTGAGGAAATTCCGCTTTGCGGGAAGAGAAGGGGCTGGGGGATGAGTACGTGGAAATCTCAGGGTCTCTAAAGTGAAATGCTACAAATAGGGGCTGATCATATACTGCAAGCATAAAAAAAATCCTGTTATTTTGTTTTTTTAAAAAAACCGGTATCTTTGGCAGGTTAAAACAAACCTAAAACTAACTCTTATGAAGAAACAATTACTGTTGTTTGTTTTGTTTGTTTTTGTTGGCGCTTCATCGCTGCTGGCACAGACAAAAGTCATTACGGGTACAGTTACCTCAGCAGTCCAGGGGGAAGGAGCAATTCCCGGGGTAACTGTTCAGGTTAAAGGGACCACAATAGGAGCCCTTACCGATGTAAATGGAAAATACACAGTCAATGTACCACAAAACGCAACCACACTGATCTTCTCCTACGTGGGTATGAAATCCCAGGAAATTCAGATCAGTGGCCGTTCAACAGTCGACGTGGTCATGGAATCCAACGTTCTCGGACTTTCTGAGGTTGTGGTTACTGCGCTGGGTATTTCAAGGGAGAAAAAAGCTCTCGGGTATGCAGTACAGGACCTTGGAGGGGACAAGCTTGAAAAAGCGAAGGTTTCCAATATTGTCAATGCTTTCCAGGGTAAGCTTGCCGGGGTTCAGATCACAAACTCCGATGGCGGAGTTGCATCCGGTGTAAGAATTCTTATACGTGGAGTCAATTCACTCGCTGCAGGTGGCAACAACCAGCCTTTGTTTGTGGTTGATGGCGTGCCCATTAACAACTCAACCACCGATGCTGGGGCGTACGGAGGACGTGATTACGGAAACGCTGCAAGCGACCTGAACCCATCTGATGTTGAGAATATAAGTGTTCTGAAAGGAGGTAGTGCAACCGCACTTTACGGTTCAAGAGCCGTTAACGGTGTTGTGCTCATTACCACAAAATCAGGTAAATCACAGCTTGGCAGAAAAGGCCTCGGGATAACACTGGAGGAAAACGTAATGTTTGATAAACCCCTTGTGATCCCGAAATTTCAGAATCTCTATGGACAGGGATCAGCAATGGATGGTGCTTACGGCAGGGATGGAGCCTATGGATTTGCATGGGTCGACGGGAACTACGGCGGGATTAACGACGGCGTTGATGAAAGCTGGGGTCCTGCACTTGACTACAAGGTAAAAGCCGAGGATATACAGCCTGGTGGCAAGCTGTACTGGACACAGGATCCTCTGAATGAAGCTGGAGTCGATATTCCACCGATTCCCCAGACTGTTGGCCAGACACTTGTTCTTCCTCAGTTTGACAGTCCTTATGACCCCGAGACCGATGTAAGAACTCCAACCCCATGGATCTCTCATCCGAATAACATAAAAAGCTATTTTAACACTGGTATCAGGCGTACAACTACGCTGTCAGTCACCGGTGCAAAGCAGGGAGCAGATTTCAGGCTGTCATTGTCCAACCAGGCAATCACCGGTATCTTCCCGAATACTGACCTTACAAGGAACAATGTTACATTTAACGGCAACATTGCACTTTCAGATAAAATCACCTTCGGAGGTTCAGCTTCCTATATCAGCAATAAGAGTAATAATATCGCTGAGAACGGGTATAACGGTGGTAACCCGATGCAATCACTTGCAGAATGGTTTGGCCGTCAGATCGATATGGAATCGCTTAGAAAATACTGGAATACCACTGATCCAAAAACCGGAATGCCGTACAACTGGAACCACAGTTACCACAACAATCCTTTCTGGAACATGCATAAAAATACCAACTCCAGGGACAGGGACAGGTTGATCGGTGCCGTGAACATGACCTGGGAGCTTACCAGCTGGCTGAGATTCAAGGCTATGGCAGGTACCGACTTCTACATTGAGGATCTGGTTGAGCGTATTGCCCAGGGCGACGTTGGTTTTTCAATAGGACCATATGGGCAGTTCTCAAGCTATTCAAACCGCAGGTCTCAGATAAATGCCAATGCCAGGTTGGAGTTTAACAAATCCTTCGGCAACTTCGGGGTTAATGCAGCCATCGGTTCCGAGTACAACCATGGGAATTATCAGTACAGAAACACATTTGTTTCCAAGATGATTGTTCCTGATCTTTATACTACAGCTAATGCCGCAGTTGCAGCAACAACAAGCCTCTACGAGAGTCATTCTGAGCTCCAGAGCGTTTTCGGATCAGCCAACCTGAGCTTCAAGAACTACATTTTCCTTGACCTCACGGGAAGAAATGACTGGTCATCGACACTGCCGCTCAACAATAACTCCTATTTCTACCCGTCAGCAGCACTGTCATTCATTGTGACTGACGCTCTTGGTATCAAGTCGAACTTCCTCTCTTTCTTAAAACTCAGGGGAAGCTATGCTGAAGTAGGTGGAACAGCTGATCCATACTCACTCCAGGGGACCTACGGTTCAACTGATCCGTTCAACGGGCAGGCATCGCTTGGTTATACCAACACAATTCCCCCGCTTGGACTGAAACCTCAGAGGAAACGTTCAAAGGAAGTCGGTATGGAAGCCAGGTTCTTCCAGAACAGGCTCGGATTTGACGTCAGCGTATACAAGGAGAACACTGTAAACCAGATCATGAACATCGCAGTCTCAAATACGACAGGATTCTCCAACAAGACGATCAATGCCGGGAACCTGCAGAATGCCGGTGTCGAAGTTCAGATCAACGCAACCCCTGTACAAACAAATAACTTTTCATGGGATATTACAGTCAACTGGTCGGCAAATAAGAACAAGGTCGTTTCATTGTACCAGGATATGAAATACCTCCAGTTGTATACTCTTAGCTGGGACGCCTATGCATATGCCTTCCCCGGAAAAGATTACGGAACAATCTATGGATTTGCACTTGTGCGTGAAAATGCAAAACCCGTATATTATGATGAAGCTCATACCCAGCTTGCATACTGGACATACTCAGGCAGACCGCTCGTAAGTACTTCAGGCAGGTATATACGTTCAAACGCCAGAACTCCGCTGGGTAATATTTATCCTGACTGGTTCGGAGGTGTTAACAACTCGTTCACCTATAAGAACTTCAATCTGAGCTTCCTTGTCGACTTCAAGAAGGGAGGAAAGATCTTCTCGGTTACCCATATGTTCGGCATGGATACGGGAGTTCTTGCTGAAACAGCAACTACCAATGCAAACGGCAAAAACATAAGGGATGCCCTTGCTGACGGCGGTGGGGTTCTTCAATCCGGCGTTTATGGTAAAGTTAATGCTGATGGCACTGTATCCTTAACTGATAAAAGCGGAGTTGTGACCACGACACCTGTAGAAAACTCAACCTATATGACTGCAAACCTTTGGGGTTATGATTTTTACAACAGAAGGAATGAACAGAGCGTCTTCGATGCCAGCTTTATCAAACTGAGGGAGGTTTCAGCAGGCTACACATTTAATAAAGTGGGCTTCCTGAATAAAATTGGTATCAGGGATCTTAACCTTTCACTTGTAGGCCGTAACCTGTGGATAATCCTGAAGCATACTCCGCATATTGATCCGGAAATAAGCTCCAGTGCTGGTAATACAAGTGTTGGTGCTGAAACTAACGCAATACCTTCTACCAGATCATTAGGCTTCAATGTCAGGGTTAATTTCTAATCATATAATGCGTAAGAACATGAAAAACTTTATAAAATATACGAAAATAATTCTTGGATTGTTCCTGGCAGCAGGTCTGGTTTCGTCCTGTACTAAGAAGTATGAGGAAATAAATACGAACCCTAACAATCCGGTTGATGTTCCTGCAATAAATATTTTTACCAATGCAGTGCAGGCAGGGATTAGCCGTCAGATGGGCGGATGGATGCAGCATACATATGTCGGTTGCTGGTGCCAGCAATGGTGCAAAGTCCAGTACATCGATGAGGACAGGTATATGCCGCGTGATATGTCAGGTGAATTCCAGGCAGTTTACATAAGTGAGCTTAAAAACCTTACAATTGTAATAAATAAGGCCCACGATTCTGGCGACAAATCACTTGAAGGAGCAGCAAAGGTAATGAGAGCCTGGGCTTTCATGTACCTGACCGATTGCTGGGGTGACATACCATATTCAGAAGCCTTGCAGGGCTTCAGTGTGGACGGAACACTAACCCCAAAATATGACAAGCAGGCCGACATTTATGCTGATCTACTTACTCAGCTTGAAGATGCTAACCAGCTCCTTTCAAGTTCAACAATCAATTTTGGTTCAGGTGACATTATTTACGGTGGTGATCCTGTTAAATGGAGGAAATTTGCAAACTCCCTTAAGCTGAGGCTGCTAACACGCTGTGCAGGAACCCCGTGGACCTTTATCTACACCATGGCCGGCACACAGCCACCTGTTACAACTACACCAGGCGCTGCTGCACTTGCAACTGCTGATGCCCAGATTGCGACAATCCTTGGAAACTCAACACAGTATCCGATCTTTGATTCAAATGACGATAATGCAATGCTTGTATATCCAGGGCTGCCTTACAGAAATCCAATCTACAATACATTGCTTTCAAGACAGGACCAGGCAATCTCAGAAACAATGGTGAACTGGCTTAAATCAAGGAGTGACCCAAGGCTTTACATCTATGCCATGCCAACACCTGTTTCTCAGACAACACCTCCTCTTAACTGGGTGGGATTTCAGAACGGGAGGGGCGTTACAGCAGCTCCTTTCCCAAGCATTTCAATGCTCGGCACTAAAATTGCATGTACTGAGACTGCTCCGGTTTACGTCATGACTTATGATGAGGTTCTCTTCCATGTTGCCGAATACCAGATGCGAAAAGGAGCCGATGCAGCTGCAAAGGCGGCTTATGAGGCTGGTATCGCGGCTTCAATGGAGAGGTGGGGTCTTGCAGATGGCAGCACAGCATATCCGACATGGGGAAGAGGAACGATTACGACCAGCACTACAGGCTATCCAGTCGATTATGCAGCCTATCTTGCCGGACCGCTTGTAGCATGGGGTGGAACAGATGCCCAGAAATACCAGAAGATCTGTGAACAGAGATGGGCAGCTATCTTCGGAGAAGGAATACAGGCCTATGCTGAAGTCAGAAGGACGGGATTCCCTGAGAGGGCCTTTGAATATGAACTCGAGGCAACATACTACCCCGGTCTCGGTCTTCCTATCAGGCTTACCTATCCTTTGAGCGA
>JAUZNW010000140.1 GCA_030706785.1 Bacteroidota bacterium
AATTCACGCTCTTCAGTTTCAAAACCGTTTTCCCTGAGCCCGGCTGTTATTAACTCATTAAGCTTTATCAGCTTATCAGATGACTGTATTCCGGTCCAGATAATCCGGGGATCCCGATAATTCCTGAAAACTCCAGCCCCGGCCAGTACGAACTCGAAATTGCCAAAACCGGTACATTTCTGACGTAGGATCGTATTCAGCGTTTTTATTCGTCCCTCTTCAGTATCCCCAAGGAAAGCAAGAGTGAGATGGATATTTGAAGGATCAATCCATTTGATCTTTTCTGCTGCAAGAAGCGATTTAAGCGATGAGAGCATTCGTAACAGGTCTCCTCCCGCATCAACTTTAACTGCTATAAAGACTCTTTTCATTCTTTATAAAATGAATGTATGGTTACAGGTTTCCGGCTTCTATTTCATGAAGTATTATTTCTATCACGGCATCTTCACCGAAAGGATCATATTCATCCTTGAGATTGGTGCCGAATATACGAGCAATACTCTGCCAGAAGGCAGCTGAAAAGCTTCCCCGGTACTGGCGGATCAGATCATAAGAGGTGGTGAGTGTTTCCCTGTCGATCAGCTTGATTAGAATCTTCCCCTGAGTTATCGTCATATCCCTCACGTCATCCTCGTATTCCCCAAAGATATCCTTCTCAGTCTTCCTCAGGTATTTCTTCCTGTCCTTATCGTCCGGAATTTTCGTAAGCTCTTCATTTATTGACGCAAGTCTTGCCCTTACTACGAGGGCATATGGGTAGACTTTCTTAATGTTATATATCAGACGCTGGTATCTGTAGAACGGGAATTTCTTTCCTGTTGAAGGACGGCCGATAATTAAGACTTCCTTTAAATTAATTTCCGGAAGCACAAGTCCGTTCCTGTCGGTAGTATGCAGCCTGAAATAATTATCCGGCAAGGTATCTCTCCTTATCCTGGCAGTATCATCCTGGCCCGCCACACGGGCTGCAGAAATCAGGAGAAATATCAATGAGAGAAACCTTTTCACATCATCCGGTTTTTGCAAAGTTATCAAATAACGGGCCATTTATATAAACCAAAAAAACTACATAAAAGTGTATTCAGAAAGTTCGTATCCGGAATGAATGCACTAATAAATGCAACCATTTACCTGGACTACAGAAGCTTCACTTTTCTGTCATTTAAAGTAGCTGGTTACTATATCCAGGTGTTGAATAAATTTTTGCTTTTGGTTGAACAGCTTCCTAATTTTGGTATCAAATACGTTGAGTTAGTAAAAATGCAGTCAGGAATGAGCATCGGGACCTGACGGTGATCAATAAGGAAAAGAATAAAAACTGACGGTCAGAATGCCAATATCTGAAAGGATACCAATTACAGTCGGTGTTGTGGGTCATCTGGATGTTATCACAACAGACGAGCATAAGCTTCAGATAGAGAATTTGTTTAAAGATCTTGCAACACAGTATCCCAACTCACCGGTTTATTTGTTTTCATCCATTGCTGAAGGCGCCGACAGATACGTTGCCAAAATTTTTCTTGACTTAAAAGAGAAAAATGTAGCATATAAAGAAAGGTTCGAGCTGATTGTTCCGATGCCGTTTGAAACGGAAGAATATAAGAATGACTTTAATGATACATCTGACAAGGAATTTGACGAGCTGCTGAACAAAGCTAAAAGGAGTTTTTTTGTCGGATATGACGGTAACAATGAAATTGACAGACCACAGCAATATTTAAAAACTGGCAAGCTGGTGGCCGATAGTTCGCTTATATTGATTGCTTTATGGGATGGTGAAGCAGGTAAAAAAGGTGGTACCGCAGATATTGTTAAACATAAAATCACAGGAGATGATGACACTGTGGCAGAAAGCACATTTGAATATGACGGCACGGCGTTTATCCTGCCCAGTAAAAGGGCAAAATCTTCTTTCAAAGTTTCGGCAATGCAGGGAAACGATGATCCGATATCGCTTGAATCAATCCTGAAAGATCCCGTACTTAAAGATGCCCTTAAAAAGATTGAGGAGATAAATTCTGATTCGTACGCGATTAAGCCCCAGGATTTTGAAAAATCTCAATCCTCCCTGTTCAGTTCCTGTGAAAAACTTGACAATCCACAGAAGTCCATCTTAAAATGGTTTTCAATAATGGACTTGCTGTCACTGCAGTTCAGGAAAGCTGATATTCGGATGACTTTAATACAGTTCACTTTAGGATTGTTTCTGATACTTTCCCTTGAGATATACTCTAATCTAGTGATGGACAGGATAATTCTGGGTGTTGCAATGTGTTTTATTGTTATTGCAACACTAATTTATTTCTTTTCACGATCAACAAAATTTCACAAAAAATACTTATACAACAGAACTTTGGCTGAAGCCCTAAGGATACAATTATATTGGAACATTGCGGGAATAAACAGGAATGTCTCTGATTTTATTTTAAGAATATACCGGAAAGAATTCACCTGGGTAAAGCATATTCTTTCAGCTTTTTATGGCATCACATATCATAATAACACAATATCTCAGGGTACAATAAATGACCTGACTGACAACTGGGTAAGAAATCAGGCTGATTTTTTCGAATCAGCCATCATAAAAATGACAAAACAGATAAACTTTTACCATCGTATCTCAAATGTTTCGTTTGCAATTGCTTTTACTCTACTGGCATCTATACTGATTCTGGGTAATTTATATGAGTCAAGGAATTTACTGAACCCCATGCTTGTAATTATCGGTACGTTATTAGGAATATTTGCCTTGATCAAAGCATATATCCAGATGAAAGGCTACGAACAGCTGGTGAATCAGTACGAACTGATGCAGGTCATTTACCAGAGGGCTGAAGCAAAAATTATGGAAGTAAACAGTCTGGAAATGGATATAGCTGAGAAACAGGCATATCTCCAGGAGCTATTCTTCGTGATCGGGAAAGAGGCTCTGATTGAAAATGGCAACTGGTACCTCATTTTTAAAGAAAAAGAACCTGAAATAGAAGGTATTTAAAGATGTCCATTGATGCCAAATATATTTTTGCATTTGGCCATGCTAAAGATTAACTTTGATAATGATCTATAAATCAGCCACAAAAAGGCAATAAAATAATACAAATTATGGCAAGTATTATTCCTGGTTACGAGTATGACATTTTCATCAGCTATCGCCAGAAAGACAATAAGTACGATAACTGGGTTACCGAATTTGTCGATCACCTGAAAAGGGAAATTGAAGCAACTTTCAAGGAAGACATCTCAATCTATTTTGATGAAAATCCTCATGACGGACTTCTGGAGATCCATAATGTGGACAAAAGTCTTGAGACAAAGCTCAAATCGGTGATCTTTATCCCGATTATATCTCAGACATATGTTGATCCGAAAAGTTTTGCCTGGCAAAACGAATTTGTCGCATTTAATAAAATGGCAAAGGAAGATCAGTATGGAAGAGACATAAAGCTTGCGAGCGGGAATGTTTGCAGCAGAATCATCCCTGTAAAGATTCATGACCTGGATGCCACTGACACCGAGCTTCTTGAAAACGAGATGGGATGCAGGTTCCGCTCCATCGAATTCATATACTCAAGTGCCGGGGTCAACAGGCCGCTCAAACCGGATGATAATCCGGATAAAAACCTGAACAAGACTTATTACCGTGATCAGATCAATAAAGTTGCAAATGCTGTAAAGGATGTGATCTACGGGATACACCCTGATCCCAGGAAGCGGACCGCAAAATCATACCAGACAACTTCCATATCAGGCTATAAGGAACCTGTAAAAGAATCAATTCCTGAAAAAGAAACTAAAGGGAAGCGTCGTTCCGTCAGGACAATCATGTGGGGATCTCTTGTCATCCTTCTGGTGGCAGCGCTGTTAATTTTTGTTCCGAAATTACTCAATAAACCCAGATCAGAAACAGTAGCTGCTGAAATAATCAAAAAAGCTATTGCTGTTTTACCTGTTTCAAATCTTACAGGGAATCCCGGACTCCAATATATTGCTGACGCAATTCAAAGCGATATCAGTGGCAGACTGAACGGGATAAGCAGTTTAATAGTAAGACCTGATCAATCAACCTTACAGTTCAGGGGAAGCGAAGAACCGGTACAGCAAATAGCTAAAAAGCTAAGCGTAAACAACTTAATTCAGTCGACAATGAAAGGAACTGAAGACAATCTTCAGGTAGAAGTACGCTTAATTGAAGCTTTCCCTGAAGAAAAAAATATCTGGAGTTCTATTTTTATTTACAAATGGAACAGTATCAGTGAAATTTACCATGATATAATCAACAAGATTGTCGAAGCAGCACAGGTTAAACTCACAGTTCAGGAATCGAAAAACATGGCTCTTGTTCAAAATCATAATACAGATCTTTTAAAAGCCTGCAGATTGGGAGATTATTATATGAAACTTATGACTAAAGAAGGATTTGAAAAAGGATTAAAGTACTACAATGAAGCCATGGCAATTGATCCATTGGATCCATTACCTTATCTTGGACTGGCCCGGGGATACGGGGAATCTTCTCATGGAGCCGGTATCGGCGTGGATGCCCCTAACCGTGCGAGAGATTATGCACTTAAAGCTCTTGAATTGGATTCAACACTGTCAGATGCTTATGCAATTCTCGGCCACTGGAATATTTACCACGGCTGGAATTTTGATCAGGCTGAGAAATATTTAACGCATGCAATAAAGCTGAATCCGAATGATGCTTTTGCTCATTGCCATTTAGGCTGGTTATATTGCGCGTCTTTGATTCCTGATACCCGCTATTCAAGAACCTATAAAATGGATGATGCCTTTGCCGAGATGAAAAAGGCAGTTGAAATATCTCCGACTGAAACTATATACCAGGGTTACCTGGCATGGCTTTATAACTCTGCAGGTCGTTTTGAAGAAGCAATAAATGAATCACGTAAAACACTTCAGCTCGATCCGAATTATACTATGGCATATTTCGTAATGGGATCATCATATGCTGAAATGGGAATGTACTATGAAGCAATTGAGGCACATAAGAAAGGAATAGCAATAAGTCCTGATTACCTGGATGGCCTGGGTGTCGCCTATGCACGGGCCGGACAGAAAGATAAAGCACTTGAAGTAGTAAAAGAACTTGAGAAATGCATGGATTCATGGTGGTGTGCTTCCGGTGTTGCTGAAATCTATTCAGCACTTGGTGAAAAAGATAAAGCTATTGATGCTCTTGAGGTTGAATATAAACTTGGTGGAGATTTTGCCCCATATATACCAGCATCCTGGATCTTTAAACCACTCTTTAATGAACCAAGGTTTAAAGAACTTGTGAGCAGGTTTAATTTTCCCAAATAAGAAAGAGCGGTATTAAAAATTTTTTGATTTAAATTCCCTTTGCATTGCTTTCTCAAAAAACTAAATTTGAGGAAAGCTTCTTTCTCTATGGCGGTAACGATTGAAGAACTGGAGGATCTGTGCAAATACAAGCAAATACTTAAAATCCCATACGACGAACTTGTACAATTTGTTCTTGATTATATCAGGAGAAAATCGACCCTGATGGTCTCGTTCTGGGCAATGTGCATATTCTTTCTCGGGATAGCACTGGTAGTCAGGTTCAATATCAGCGGTTATTTCCATTACTCCAGGATCCTTTTTCATACAATCCTTGGTCTTGTTGTTTTTCCGCTTCTTATTGCACCGGTTCACGAGCTGCTGCATATAATCCCTTTTTATCTTTTTGGTGCAAGGCATATAAGGATAAAAATGGACCTGAAACAGTACATGTTCTATGTTACAGCTCACAGGCATGTTGTGAATGAAGTTCAGTTCAGGATTGTGGCACTTGTCCCTTTCATTTTAGTAAGCGTGTTTTTATTATTCATGATCTTTCATCTCCCGGGATTATGGAAATGGAGCCTTTCCCTTCTGCTTTTTGCTCATGCCACGATGTGTGCCGGCGACTTTGCATTACTCAATTTTTACGCACTTCACAGAGGAAAGAAAATATATACCTGGGATGATGCGAATGAGAAGATGTCCTATTTCTATCAGGAGATCTAAAGAAGTTGAAGGGGTTGAAGGGGTTGAAGGGGTTGAAGAGGTTGAAGGGGTTGCAAGGGAGAGGGGGAGATAGAAAGAGGGCGTGAAAGGGATATAAGCGCCGTGTTTGCTGTGGTGAAAAAAATAAAGATGCAAGATGTAAGACTCAGGACACAAGGCCGGATTAAGATAAAAGAATAAATAAAACTTACACATGAAGAAGCTGATTATCATAATTTTACTATGTGCCGGAATTACCTATGCCGGCTCTGGGCAAAGAAAGATCGTTCACCTTCCCGATCTCCCCGGGTATGTTACACTTAAATGTGACTTCCACCTTCACACCGTTTTTTCAGACGGGAATGTATGGCCTACAGTTAGAGTCGGTGAAGCATACCGGGATGGTCTGGACGCAATTGCCATAACCGATCATCTCGAGTACACACCAAAAGATGATTTTATTCCTGTTGACCCCAATGCAGGCTGGAAAATTGCTGAAAGCACTGCTAAGGATTTTAATATAATTCTGGTCCATGGCGCTGAGATAACCCGCAAAATGCCACCGGGCCACTTCAATGCACTGTTTATTCAGGACGCTTCCCTACTTGCGGTCGATTCGGCTATGGATGCATTTGCAGCTGCAATTAAACAAGGTGCATTCCTCCAGTGGAACCATCCCGGGTGGAAGGCCCAGGAACCTGACGGAATTCCAAAACTATATCCAATACATAAACAGCTTCTTGAAAAAGGCTGGATCCATGGAATAGAATTCTTCAACGACAACGAATACTACCCGTTGGTACTTACATTCTGCAAACAATATAATCTGGCTGTTACAGGTAACAGTGATAATCACGGAGTTATCAGTGAGAGCTATCCCGCACCTGAATGGCCGAACAGGCCCATGACTCTTGTCTTTGCTAAGGAACGGACATCCGAGGCACTAAAGGAAGCTATGTTTGCAGGACGCACTCTTGTATATTTCCGGGATATTATCGCAGGAAAAGAGGAATATGCAAAACCATTCTTTTACAAGTGTATCTCAGTCAGCAAACCTTATTATGAAAATGAGAAAAACCTGTATTTTGAGGTAACCAACAATTCAGATGTGCCTTTTTATCTTATAAATGGAAAACCTGATACACCTTCCTCATTAGAACTTTCAGCCAATTCAGTAACGAGGGTGGTTTTGAGCAAGAAAGTTACCCTCCCGCTGACCTATGATGTTAAGAATGTCATGACAGGGGAAAATGAGGTGCTCAAGGTAGAATTGAAATACTAATCTTAAATTATAAGTTGAAGGGGTTGAAGGGGTTGAAGGGGTTGAAGGGGTTGAACGAGCTGATTTAAACCCTTTAAACCTTTTCAACTCTTTCAACTTTTTTCAAAACTTTTCTTTTGCGAGCTTCAGAACATCGTCCTCCCTGATAACGGGCCGGATCCTGAATGAATACTCATACTTCCTGGCAAGCAACCTGTACTGAGGATGTATCTCTGCGCCCCATGAATCGTCCCCTCCTACTCCCATCTGGCCGAGATCAACATTAAGGTTTACGAACTCCCTTGGTTTCACATTGTTTGTATGTGTATTGGCGCTTTTGGCATCTTTCCGGTACTGCGACAATTTCCCGGGGGATTCAAAATCGTCATGAATGTTTTTCAGGGCAGCAAAACAGAAAAGCGGATTACCGCTGACAAGGATTCCGGTACCATTTTCGTCAGTGAGTGTCAGCCACCTTGTGTCGGTCTTATATCCATTCTCCTGCGGCCGGATATATGGCACATACTGATCATCGACGCTGCTTTCATAAACACCGACATCAGCCGAAGTCTTTCGGTCAATATAATTTTCATGCGGCCCGCGTCCAAACCACTTAAGGTTCATAAGCTCCTCTGGTATTTGCATCTCCATACCCATTCTCGGTATTTCAGGAACATTGTCGGAGACTTTTGAAAACTGATTCTTGATCAGAATGTCAGCTGAACTTAATATTGTATATGTCGTCACATATCCTGCAATTTTTTCTCCCTTGCTGCCGGGAATATCGTACTCGAACGTTACAATAACTTTGCCCATTTCAGGCTGGCTTATATTGGCCTTTCTTACAGTTTCTTTTTCACCGGCTCTTTTCCACACACCGAGTTTCTGATCCATATCATAGCCGTAGTCATTGTCGGTTGGTGGCCTCCAGAAATCAGGTTCAGGTCCTTTTTTAAACAGGCTGACACCCTTGTAAACATATGAATCCATCTTCCCTTTTTCAAGATCAAAAACAATTTTCATGTCAGTGCCGCTCACCTCAAGCTTTTTGCCTGAATTGTTTGTTTGCAGGACAGCAAGCTCATCTCTTTTTGCAGCGACCGGTCTGCCTTTCACCGGGAGCTTGAATTGTGTCGCGGCATATACATGATCCTCAGGAACATAATTCCATTCATCACTTCTCGTCGCCCTTATGTTGAGGAAATATTCTGTTCCGGGGGCAGGCTGTATATCATTTATTGCAAGAGTTATAAGTGTGTCTTTACCCGGACTGAGCCGCGGGAATACGAATTTTCCTGACTTTTCTGTCCCGCTGTCGGAAATAACTTCCCAGTCAAAACTGAATGCAGACAGGTCAGTAAAATCATATTTATTCCGTATCCTTATCAATCCCTTTCCAAGGTTAACCGGTTCAAAGCCAATGTACTGGTACACTCTTTTTACTTCATTAAGTCCTGGCTTTCCTGTCCTGTCCGGCCAGGTCAGACCATTGATGCAGAAATTGCCGTCGCTCGGGATCCCTTCCTCGCCAAAATCGCCTCCGTATGCCCAGTATTTTTCACCATTCTCATCTGTCTTCAGAATTCCCTGGTCCACCCAGTCCCAGATTAAGCCTCCCTGCAGTATCGGATATTTTTCAATAACATCCCAGTAATCCTGAAGGTTACCGTCAGAGTTACCCATAGAATGCGCATATTCACACATTATCAGAGGTCTGTCACTTTTTGGATTTTTAGCATATGCCTCAATCTGCCAGATCCTTGCATACATCGGGCAAAAGATATCAGTATGCCTTTCAGTGGTATTTGTGCTCTGTTCTGCCCTCTCATACTGAACAGGGCGGGTTTCATCCCTTTGTTTTGTCCATTTATAATTTGCCAGGAAATTATGACCATCTCCTGCTTCATTTCCCAATGACCAGATAATTACTGAAGGATGGTTCTTGTCTCTTTCAACCATCCGTTTCATTCTGTCAAGATGAGCAGCAGCCCATTCCGGCTTATCTGCAAGAGTGACATCCTTGTCATATCCGATTCCATGGGATTCTATATCCGCCTCATCCACAAGGTAGAGGCCGTACTTATCACACATGTCGTACCATAGCTCCTGCTGCGGGTAATGGGAGGTCCTTACGGCATTGATGTTATTGCTCTTCATCACCCTGATATCCTTCAGGATAGTGGCTTCATC
>JAUZNW010000141.1 GCA_030706785.1 Bacteroidota bacterium
AGCCTTTTCACACTGAAGGTCATGATGTATGTCTCGTTTATCGTTCCTTTTGTAGTAGCCTATATCTGGCATGCCTGGAAATCAATAAATGATAGAAGGATAACTGAGGAGGAGATGAAGATGGAGGGGCATGTGTATTAAAAGGCAGAAGGCTGAGGGCTGAAGGCGGAAGGTGGAAGGTATCTTCCCGTCGCCCGTCGCCTGACGCCTTTGATTTCTTATGCAGTTAACTTGGATAATATTCAGAAGATATGTACACGACTGAAATATTTTACTACCTCCTCTGGCCGGCATTCATTATAGTCAGCTGGTTTATAATCAGGGCAGGGCAGAAGTACTGGGAAAAGAAGTTTCCGGATAAGAATTGAAAAAGATTTACTTTTAATGAAAACTCCCCCTTTTTAATTTCCCCCAATGGGGGAAAAAACTGGAATTCCTCCCGTAAGTGAGAGTAACTTACATCACTCAATCCTCTGTGGATCTTGTGGTTCTCTGTGGCCCTCAGTGTAACTAAGTGGTATAAGCTTTCTCAACTAAGGATACAATTATATAATAAGGTATTATCAGCAGCGTCGATGCGAAACCGAGAAAAATAAATGATATCACGATCAGCCCGCCAAGTATAAACCTGCCTTCATTTCCCCTGAATTTCAGGTTTTTGATCTTGAGTGACAGCAGAGGGATACGGGTCACCATAAGAACAGACAGGAGAAGAGTATAAACTATTAATGCCCATGGAGACCTGATAAAGGATCCGAGGACCGGCAGCTGAGAATATTCTGAAGCTATCACTATCGAAATCACAGCAATTGCATTTGCAGGTGTCGGCAGTCCCCTGAATGATGAAGCCTGCGACGGATCTGTGTTGAATATGGCCAGCCTCAGGGCTGCACAGACAGGCATAATTACCGGGATGTAGCTTATAAAGGAAGGAAGCGATTCCTCTGCCACTGAATTGTTTATCAATCTGTAAACAATCATTGCCGGCGCTACTCCGAAGCTGATGACATCGGCAAGCGAATCAAGCTCCTTGCCTGTCTCCGAATAAGCTTTAAGCAACCTTGCGGAAAATCCATCGCAGAAATCGAATATCATCGCAGCCACAATGAACCATGAAGCAGCCGTAAGGTTTCCATTTGCAGCTAGGATGGAAGCTATGAAACCGGCAGCAAGGTTCAGGCAGGTTATGAAATTCGGAATCTGTTTCATTTGGATACGGTTATGTATCAATCAGGAAGCGAGCAAATTTATGATAATTTTCCCCAAAAATGCCAACTATTGTCATTTTGTCTTTTTTATTAGATTTGTGTCAAATAAACTGTCTGAATGATCAATTTTAAAAACATCAGAATTGCAGTAGATTTTGATGGGACAATTGTTGAGCACGATTACCCGGGGATAGGGAAGGAAAAGCTTTTCGCCTTCCAGACCCTGAAAGAGCTTGAAAAGCTGGGTGCAAGGCTGATACTGTGGACGTTCAGGACAGGGAAAGAACTGGATGAGGCAGTTGAGTTCTGCCGGAAAAACGGGATTGAGTTCTATGCCGTGAATAAAAACTACCCGGAAGAGATTTTTGACGATACTGTAAGCAGGAAGATAGATGCTGATATCTACATTGATGACAAGAATATAGGGGGATTTCCCGGCTGGAGCGAAGTCTGGCAGATGCTTGTGCCTTTCGATCTTCACCAGCAGGAGATGGAAAGGCAGATCGCAGCAGCAAGAAAGAATAGTCTTAGGCGTTTGTTCGGCAAGAAAGAAAAGCAAGATGAGCAATAATTATTTCAGGTTTATCCTCCTGACTACCTTCCTTATTCAGATTACATGGTTTATTTCATGCTCTGACAGCGCCTCCAGGAGCAAGAAAGGCACAAATGTGGAATCTGCAGCTGAAGCCGTAAGTCCCTCTCCGGTTCTTATGAAAATGATCTCGCCGGAACAGGACGCCGGGTACAAGCTGAAGCAGCCGGTTAAGGTCGTCATAGCTGAAGAGAAGGGAGATAAGCCCATCGATTCACTAAGGATCTATTTTGACGGAAAACCTGCCGGTTTATTAAGATCAGCACCCCTGGAATATATAATACCTGCCGCTATGACAGGTATGACCGGCCGGAAACCGATAAGGGTGGTTGCATACAGCAAGGACCTCACCCAGACCATAACCCGTTTTGTTATAGTCTATTCAGATATTGTTCCTGATGTTTACCATTTCAGAATAATGCATACTTACCCTCACGATCCTGAAGCATTCACACAGGGACTTTTTTATGATGAGGGGAAGCTTTATGAAGGCACTGGCCAGGAGGCAGGTTCCAGCCTGAGGGAAGTGGACCTGGAAACAGGAAAAGTATTGAGGCAGCATAATCTTGAGTCGTCACTCTTCGGTGAAGGGATAACCCTCTATAAGAACATGATCTATCAGGTCACATGGACAAACAAGGTAGGATTTGTCTATGACAGGGTAACATTCGATGTCATTAACAGGATCTATTACCAGACCCAGGGCTGGGGACTTGCGACGGTCGATGACAGAATAGCGATGAGTGATGGTACCAATGTAATTTACTTTTTTGAACCCGCGATGTTTACGGTCTCTTCAAGGCTTGAAGTTTATGACGATGAAAAACAGGTCGATCAGCTTAACGAACTGGAGTTTATAAATGGAGAATTATGGGCCAACGTCTGGCAGACCGACAGGATTGCACGGATAGATCCGGCAAGCGGCCGTGTGAACTCCTACGTTGACCTGTCATCCCTGTGGCCTGAGGCACAAAGGAAGGGGACCAACGCTGATGTCCTTAACGGGATAGCCTATGATGCTCCGGGAAAAAGGATCTTTGTGACCGGCAAAAGATGGCCAAAGCTCTACGAGATAGAGATAACTAAATAAGCCGGGTACCGTAGACTATTTTAATCGCAGAAGGTATTATACCGAACTCTGCCGGGGTATGTCCCAGCGACTCCCCGTCAGCCTCAATCCATAGTGGAGTTTCAGATCTCACGATCAGGTTATTGCTCCTGTATCCGTCAACCCTGGGGTGGCTCAGGATCGTTCCGTCATAGAGCAATTTCAGGCTTTTTATTATCTCAAACCTGCCGATCTCCTTTATTATTGTTATATCAAACAAACCATCATCAGGGACAGCTTCCGGTGTCTGGCGCATGCCTCCGCCGCAGTACCTTCCGTTCCCTACATTTATTGAAAAGATCCTTGTCTGGCTTTTCTTCTCATCTATGATTATTTCTACCGGTGTATTCCTGTATGTGACCAGGCTTGAGAGCAGATTGTAAAAATAGATCGCCTTGCTGCTCTTCCCCCGGTCCTTCTGCCTGTTGGTCTTTTTTACAACCACCGATTCAAAACCAAGTCCTGCAATGTTTATGAAATACCTTCTTTCCTTCTGATCACCAATGTAATAGGTAACGATCCCAATGTCATGGCGCATTAGTTTTTCTTCTTTCACCACCTGTACGGCTCCTTCATAAACAAGAGGGATGCCGAACATCCTTCCCCAGTCATTCCCTGTCCCTACCGGGATCATGCTTATGATGACATCTCCGGGCGGGCAGAGCTCCTGGGTAAAAATTCCGTTAACGACTTCATTCAGAGTGCCATCACCCCCGACAGATATGATCTTCCTGCATCCTTTTGAAATAAGCTCCCGCGTAAGATTAATGGCATGCCCTTTTCTTTCAGTGAATACAGGTTCCACAATAATCTCATTTCTCCTGAACAGATCCAAAATTCTTGTCCAGTCCTTTTTCCCCTTGCCGTTCCCGGCATTCGGATTAACTATTGCAAACCAGCCGGTGCTTCCCGGGCTATTTCCCATTTGATCGATATAAAAGAGTGTAAAAATATCTCAATAAAAATATAAAATCAAAGCAAAAGAATATTTATTAACAATCATTCATAGTCTTCAGTAAGGATCATAATATCAGGTTTTTACACAGACTTCCAGATCGAATTGCTGTTGATAACATGTTGAAAACCATGCCGGGAATGTTTACAATTACGTTGTTTCGCCGCCTGAGGCTGAAATACAATAGTAGTAAATTTGAAGCTCGAAACAGTAACCTGAAATTCCGGAAATTTTATGGGAAGGATAATAGCAATTGCGAACCAGAAGGGAGGAGTGGGTAAGACAACGACTGCGATAAATCTTGCAGCAAGCCTGGCTGCACTCGAGAAGAAGGTGATAATAATTGATGCGGATCCCCAGGCCAACTCCACTTCAGGGATCGGCATCGATTTCCGTCAGATAAAATGCACGGTTTACGACTGCCTGATCGACGGGAAGGAACCTGCTGAAGCCCTCATGACTACCGGTGTGGAGAATCTCTCGATAATGCCTTCGAATATCGACCTTGTGGGTGCCGAGATTGAAATGCTCGAAAGACCTCAAAGGGAAAAGATACTGAAGAATATCCTTTTAAAAATATCAGAGAACTTCGACTACCTTATTATAGATTGTTCACCTTCACTCGGGCTTCTCACTGTGAACGCTCTCACAGCCGCCCATTCTGTTATTATACCGGTACAGTGCGAATACTTTGCACTTGAGGGTCTTGGAAAGCTGCTGAATACAATTAAGATTATCCAGAATAACCTGAATCCTGACCTTGAGATCGAAGGCTTTCTTCTTACAATGTACGATGCACGGCTGAGGCTTTCAAATCAGGTTGCAGAGGAAGTGAACAAACATTTCCAGCAGATGGTCTTCAGGACAATCATCCAGAGAAATGTAAAGCTTTCCGAAGCTCCAAGCTTCGGGCAGCCTGCAATTCTTTACGATGCCGACTCAAGGGGTTCTGTGAACTATCTTAACCTTGCCAAGGAACTTATTGAAAAGCATGAACCGGTGCTTAAAACCTGACATTGACAGGAGTTGCAACGATTAATTCAAAGGAACTGATCATGACACAAAAGAATGCATTGGGAAGAGGGCTCGGAGCACTGATCGACGGGGTGGGAAAGGAGATACTTGAAAAAAAGGTTGAAGCCAATCTTGATATTCCCATTGATTCCATAGACGGGAACCCGTTCCAGCCAAGATCGCATTTTGATGAGCAGTCTATGGAAGAACTGGCTGCTTCGATAAGAAAGCTCGGGATTGTCCAGCCCCTGACCGTACGTGAATCTGAAAACGGAAGGTATCAGCTAATTGCAGGGGAAAGACGACTGAGGGCGGCACGGTTGGCTGGTCTGACCCATGTCCCGGCATTTATCAGGACCGCCGATGATCAGGCTATGCTTGAGCTTGCTCTTGTCGAGAACATTCAGCGCGAGGATCTTGATGCGATTGAGGTC
Organism: Bacteroidota bacterium; assembly: GCA_030706785.1. Taxonomy (GTDB): domain Bacteria; phylum Bacteroidota; class Bacteroidia; order Bacteroidales; family VadinHA17; genus LD21. The sequence goes on from JAUZNW010000141.1 coordinate 5,312, forward strand.
GCCATCAGCTTTCAGAGACTTATCGAGGAATGCAAGCTTACGCAGGAAGAGCTGAGCGACAGGGTAGGCAAGCAGCGTTCCACCATTTCAAATTACCTCAGGCTTCTCAAGCTTCCGGCTGAAATTCAGCTCGGGATAAGGAACAAACACCTCATGATGGGGCACGCCCGCACACTTATAAATATCGAGAATCCCAAAACACAGATGGATGTTTACTACAGGATCACCGACGGGGATCTTTCAGTCAGACAGGCTGAAGATCTTGTAAGGATCCTTCAGTCTGAAAAGATAAAAGATCCTGCCATCCGTGACAGGAAAAAGAAGCTCAATGAAGATTTTAAACAGCTTTCAGAACACCTTAACCGCATATTTTCGACAAAGATCAACTTCCGTATAAATGAACAGGGAAAGGGGAAAATAGTGATCCCCTTTGAAAATCCGGAGGAGATGGAACGCATTTTAGGGATCTTCGACCGTCTTAACATCTGAAAATAATTATATTTGTCGCGCCGGGATGCGGTAAGGTCTGCAAAAAGCCGGCTTTCAGCTTGAGGACAATTGATAAAATAATAATTATTCTCATTCTTATTGTATTATGTCCGGTGGAGGATATCCTTGCCCAGGACACAATCAATATTCCAAAGAAAGTTAAGCTTCGGCCGAAGAAAGACCCGCTCAGGGCCACAATGCTTGCAGTGGCGTTCCCGGGGCTTGGGCAGATCTACAACAGAAAATACTGGAAAATACCCCTGGTATATGCCGGCTTTGGCGGACTGGCATACAGCGTTAGCTTTAACACATCTCATTACAACCAGATGATGAAGGCTTACCAGGATTTTACAGATAAGATCCCTGAGACGAACAGCTATATCCCTCTGATAAAATGGGCCGATCCTTCAACATATGATCCTGTTCTGTATCCTCAGTCATACAATCCTTCAAATGCCTCCTGGGTTGAAGACAATCTGCTGAAATCAGTAGATTATTATAAAAAATACCGCGATCTTTCGTACATCGGGATTGCAGCCTGGTATCTGATTACTGTTCTGGATGCCAATGTGGATGCGAGCCTTTCAAATTTTGATGTGACCAAAAATCTCAACCTGGCAATTTCTCCTTTTATTATGCCAATTCAGGGATTTATGGGGGCAGGATTAAATATTAGTGTCATTTGTACGTTTTAACTGATAAAACCTGATAATGAAATTCAAGACACTCCTCGTTCTACTCTTCCTGGCAGGCCTGACTGCCAAGGCTTCTCCGATTAATGATACCATTATACTTAAATCGGAAATATATACCGAAAAAATCACACAGGACCTTGACAGTCTTGTCAACAGCTGGTATGTAAAGATGGCCATGAAGGATTTCCCGGAGGATTTCAAGGCCGATTCGGTTGGTGTTGAATTTTCCGATTCGGTCTATAAGGAAAGGATAATTAAGATCAATTCAATTATCAAGCTTTCCTATAACAGTATAATAAGGAACCATATACAGGTATATACGATTAAGCAGCGCGATAAATTTGCTGCGGTGCTGGGCCTCATGAATTATTATTTCCCGCTGATCGAAGATATTTTTGATTCCTACAAGCTTCCGGACGAGCTTAAATATATGGCCGTAATCGAATCGGCACTTAACGTGAATGCAGTTTCGCGAACAGGGGCCACGGGACTGTGGCAATTTATGTACAGCACCGGGAAGCTATACGGGCTCACGATAAATTCTCTTGTTGATGAACGGAGGGATCCCGTAAAGGCAACACATGCAGCGGCAAAGTTCATAAAGGACCTGTATAGTATATATAACGACTGGATACTTGTGATCGCAGCTTATAACTGCGGCCCCGGTAATGTTAACAAAGCCATCCGGCGTTCAGGGAATAAGAAGGATTACTGGGATATCTATTACAGGCTGCCAAGGGAAACCAGGGGATACATCCCTCAATACGTTGCTGCTGCCTATGCAATTAACTATTACACTGAACATAAGATCAAGCCCTTACCTTTAAATATCCCGGTTTCGACCGATACGATAATGGTCAATCAGGATATTCACTTAAACCAGATCTCCGAGGTGATGCGTATTCCTCTTGGAGAACTCAGGGCTCTGAATCCACAGTACCGGTCGGGACTTATCCCGGGATCAGCCAAACCTATGTCTCTTACTCTTCCCCTGAGACATCTGGGTGATTTCATCGACCTGAAAGACACAATAATGAGTTATAAAGCTGACATTTACCTTTCGAGATTAAGCAGAACAGCCGATCCTACGCGGTCAACATATATTCCGGTTGATGTAAAGGGAAAAACGAGAGTTCACTATACGGTAAAGGATGGCGATAATCTGGGTTTTATTTCCGAATGGTTCAGGGTTGGTTTATCAGATATCAGATACTGGAATAATATTTACAGGAATACCATTCGCGTAGGGCAGAAGCTTGCAATTTTTGTTGATCCTTCAAAGGCTGAATTTTATTCAAAATTCGATACAATGTCCTTTGCTGAAAAGCAGCAGATGGTCGGGAGACCTGTAACCGTCAATACGGTTGCAGCTGCGCCTGAGCCCCAATTTGACGGTGAATACATCACTTACACAGTCCGTTACGGGGATACAATCTGGGATATTGTAAAGATGTTCGACAACGTCAGTACAAGTGAAGTGCTTTCACTTAACAACATAACCGAACCGTCTAAAATCAAGGTTGGACAAGTACTTAAAATAAAGAAAAAGAGCTGATCTCTTGCCCATAGATGCGCCCTTTCAGGTCATTTTTATTATTATTAATCTTCCTGATAGTATTTGCAGGCCTCTCTTATGTTTTACCCTGGGACCTGAAACTTCCTGACGCCGGGACACTTTTTCCGGAAGAATTCATTACAAGCCTCTTCATAAGGCATCAAACGCACGGTTATCAGCCTGAGGCTCAACCGGCCGAAACGCTGCTGGTTGCTATGCCGGAGAAAATTATCAGGACTGATTCGGTTCCGGCTCCTGCTGACAATGCTGTTGCAGCTCCTGTTCATTTGCCTCTAAGGTCTTTTACTGATTCTCTTAACTATTCAGGAAGACCAGTCAGGATAATGTACTATGGCGATTCCCAGATTGAAGGCGACCGTATTACTTCATTCCTCAGATCCTCCCTTAGGAAGAGCTGGGGAGGAACCGGCCCCGGGCTTTTCCTGCCGGTGATGCCGGTAACCTATACAAGATCGGTTTACGTCAGGGCCTCATCAAACTGGAAAAGATATAACTATCTGTCGTTTAAAAGCAAGGAAATTACCCATAATGCTCTTGGTCCGTTCATGTCCTTCTGCCGTTATTTGCCGGAGGGGGCAAAAGCTACATCCACTGTAAGGTCATGGATAAGGGTGATCCCGTCGGTTTTTGCCGACAGCACCTCCTCGAAGTATGAATATCTCAGGATACTTTACAGGAATCCACAGGAAGAAGTAAAGATTGAAGTCAGGGCCGACAGGCTTCCGGTTCAAACCGACACTCTCAGGGTAGGTTCCGGACTTAATGAATTTGTATGTCCCCTGTATAAGGTCAAAAATGTTCTTATCGATTTTTCAGGGAAGGTGAGTCCTGATATTTACGGAGTGAGTATTGAAGGCAGCAGCGGGATCATTGTCGACAATATTCCCCTGCGTGGAAGCGCAGGACTTGAATTCACGATGGTCGATAAGGAAAACCTCAGAGAGGCATACAGGATGCTTTCACCTGACCTGATAGTGCTCCATTTCGGGCTTAACATAGTCAGAAACATCAGAAGGGATTATACATACTATCAGAAGGGTCTTTCACGTCAGCTCGCACTTCTTAAAGAAGTTGCCCCGGGAACCAGCATTATTGTTGTCGGACTGACCGATATGGCATATGGCGAGGAAGACAAAATAGTATCCTATCCTAATATACAGGGAATAATCGATGCTCAAAAAACAGCTTCACAGGAATGGGATGTCTTGTTCTGGGATGCCCTCAGGGCAATGGGAGGACAGTCTTCGATAATTAAATGGTTCAACATGAATCCGCCGCTTGCCAAGAAGGATTATGTCCATTTTACTGATCAGGGCGCCGATA
>JAUZNW010000142.1 GCA_030706785.1 Bacteroidota bacterium
ACCACGGAAGGAAATCGTTCGAGACTTTTTCAAATATGAGATCAGTTATAGTAAAATCAAATCTTATAGATATAAGCATCCGGTACCCGCCATACAATAAGTTCAAGGAAAAGGTGATCAGTTTGCTGATGAGGTAGGAAGGAGGTACGGCGTACGGGGTATGGGGTGCAGGGTGCAGGGTGCGGGGTGCGAGGTATGGGGTGCGGGGTGCGAGGGGCGGTGTACAGTGTCATTCCGTTAAAACTGCATGCACTCCGTGGTTAAAAAGAAAAAATATCTTTAATTTTCAGATCAATTTAAAATCAGACCTAAATCCTTATTACAATGAAAAGCATACTTATCTTCCTTGTTTTTTTTCTTTTGCTCGCATGTACGCAGATGCAGCCAAAATCTTCCACAAATCAGAGTGCTGTTAATAAATTCACAGTTGAGGGGAAATCCGTTACAGTTTATACAACTGCTGACAGCACCAACTACCGTCTTTCTTATACCGAAAAACTTCAGTTCAGACCGCTCGAAGGGACAAGCGAACGGGAGATCTATGTTTTTGCTGATCCTTCCAAAACATTCCAGACGATTCTGGGGATTGGCGGTGCGCTAACCGATGCCGCCGCTGAAACGTTCGCTAAGCTTCCGGAAGTCAGCCAAAAGGAATTGCTGCAGGCATACTACGATCCCGATAAAGGGATAGGTTATACACTCGCCAGGACAAATATCAACAGCTGTGATTTTTCAAGCGGAAGCTACACCTATGTCGATGAGGGTGATAAAGAGCTTAAGACTTTCAATGTAGAGCATGACAGGCAATTCAAGATCCCGCTGATCCGGAAAGCCATTGATGCTTCAGGTGGCAAGCTTACCCTGTTTGCCAGTCCGTGGAGTCCACCGGCATTCATGAAAAACAACAAAGATATGCTTCACGGGGGGAAGCTGAAACCTGAGTTTTACCAGCCCTGGGCACTTTATTACACAAAATTTATCAAGAGTTACGAAAAGGAAGGCATTCCAGTCTGGGGAATCACAATCCAGAATGAACCGATGGCGACTCAGACCTGGGAATCGTGCATATACACAGCCGAAAATGAACGTGACTTCCTGAAAAACTATCTTGGCCCGACTATGGAGAAGGAAGGATTAGGCAGCAAAAAGATAATTGTCTGGGATCATAACCGTGACCTTATAGTGCAGAGAGCACTGGCAATTTTCAATGACCCCGAAGCTTCAAAATATGCGTGGGGGATGGGCTTTCACTGGTATGAAGACTGGGCTGGAGGACTTCAGATGTACAGTAATGTCGGCATGGTGCATACTACATGGCCTGATAAGAATTTGCTGTTTACAGAGGGTTGCAGGGGACCATTTAACACCAGCCGTTATTATGCCTGGGATCTTGGAGAATCGTACGGCCGTTCTATGATAAATGATTTCAACAACTGGACCGTGGGCTGGACCGACTGGAATATACTTCTAGATGAGGAGGGAGGCCCGAACCATGTCGGGAATTTCTGCTTTGCCCCTGTTCATGCTGATACAAAAACAGGAGAACTGATATATACAAATTCATACTTCTACATAGGACATTTCTCTAAGTTCATACGGCCGGAAGCAAAAAGGATCATGACATCATCGAGTCGGAGCCAGCTATTAACGACAGGCTTTATCAATAAGGACGGGAAGGTTGCTGTTGTTGTCATGAATCAGAATAATATAAAAATAACTTACCATCTCTGCATTGGCCTTCAGGCAGTGGAGATAGCAAGTCTGCCTCATTCAATTCAAACACTGATAATCGAATGAAAAGAAAGCGGTACCTGAAAGAGGTACCGCTCAATTAATTAATAAGACATTAATATCATTTCTTTTTCGGCGCTGATTTGTGAGCCTTATGCCCACTGTCTGATTTCTTTGCCGTTCCGGTTTTTCCCGGAGAACCTGCGGTCATATTGACCTTGTTAAGGAACTTGCCTGTGTTGTCATATAGCAGGGTTTCAGAGGTTGTTCCTTTAGAAATCACCACCTCAAAGGTAGTTGCTCCATTATTCACGATCTGTGTTGCGTTTTTGATCACATAACCTGCATAATCCCTGGTAATATTATCTGTAATTGCTTTATTCAGGTCAGTTACCTTAACAGGAGTACGCGTCTGCTGTGCGTTCAGGGCAACAACTGCCATCAGAAATACGAATACTGAAAGTAATTTTTTCATAACACTTTGAATTATTTGGTTTTGACTCCAATTTATAGTGCGATTCTGAAGCAGAACTAAAGTTGGAAAATATTAACAAAACTTTAAGATTGAACGGGTATTTGCTTGTTCAAGCCGTCGTGCGAGTAAGCCAGTCTGAGTTCATGTATATTGCCTGTACAGGTATATGTTATACCCATATTGTAGGTCTCTGTTATCTTTTTTACAATAGCAAGACCCAGTCCAGTCGATTGGGAATTATCGCTTGATTTATTGAATCGCTTGAAAAGCAATTCCGTATCGGTATTTAATGGTAACCCGCTGTTGGAAATGGATAAGAATCCGTCCCGGATTGAGCATTTTATGAATCCTCTGTCAATATTGTACCTTACTGCATTGCTGAGGAGATTCGATATAAGGATTTCAGCCAGAACTTCATTCATAATGACAATTGCAGGGCTGTCTGCTTCCATTTCTACAGAAATGTGTTTCAGCTGCATTATTTCCCTGTAGTTCATTATATTCTTTTCAATAATCTTTTTCAGAGATATTTCCGTTGCTTCCTTGAAATAAAGGTTTTCAATCCTTGAGATGAGAAGCAGTCCTCTTGTAATCTTATATAGTCTTGTTGTAGCTTCGTTGATCGATTTGATAATATTCAGGCTCTCCTTCCTGATCTCTTTCCTTTGCATCAGGAGCTCAGTCTTTGACCTTATTACAGCCAGAGGCGTCCTTATCTCATGGGCGGCATTCTCATTGTACTCCTTCAGGCTGAGGTAGTCACCCCTCATTTTTCTGATCATCCTGGTAAAAACCGTATTAAGCTTATGGAACTCATCAATATTTGTCTCAGGTAATTCAAATGGTGTATCCGATTGAATATCAAATTTATCTGCAACTTCGATCGTGCTGTGGAACGGCTCCCATATTTTCCTGGAAATAAGATAATTAAGTGCAATAGATAATATAAGTAATAGCAGTAATAGAAGAAACATATAGAATCCGATATCTGCAAGCAAAAGGTCCTTTTCGTTAAGCGAGCGAATAATCCTGATGCTGTAACCGCTTTTGCCATGAATACCGGCTGAATAGTAGATATATCGGAAAGACAATATGCTGCCTGAAGCTGAATCTGTCATGAGTGTGTCCCTTATTATCTGGACCGGAGGCAATGGCTTATCAAGGAGCTTTACTTCGATCTGGTGGCCGAAGGTTGGCATAAAATCAGGGATGATCCCGGTTTGTTCAAGCTGGTCCTGTATTATTGTCTTTTCGGTAATAAGGCTGTTGTCAATTTGCTTATATACTTGCTTCCTTATGGTTATAAACAAAAGAACACCTATTGACAGTGTAGCCAGGCATGATGCTATGAGGAAATAATATGTGTTTTTGGTCAGTAGTTTCAATTATCCGTAAATTTATATCCAAAACGATATATAGACTTTATATAATCTTTTCCACCCGCAACTGTGATCTTTCTTCTTAAATTCCTTACATGTGTATAGACAAAATCAAATGAATCAGTAAGTATTACTTCATCACCCCATAAATGTTCTATAATTGATTCTTTTGTAACTACCCTGTTCCTGTTGGTTATAAAAAACAGAAGCAGATCATATTCTTTCCTTGTCAGTTCCAGAAGTATATTGCCCACATATACCTGGTTCCCGGTAGTATTCACCTTTATCTCATTGAATTGTATCTCATTCAGTCCCTGGAGATTGTTTCGCCTGTAGATTGAATTTATCCTCGCACTCAATTCAGCAAAATGAAACGGTTTGGTCAGATAATCGTCTGCACCTGTCGTGAGCCCCAGAAGCTTATCCTCAAGTGTGCTTTTTGCAGATAATATCAGAATACCCTCTGTCGACTTGTTAGCCTTCAGTTCACGGAGAACATCAAGCCCGTTGCCGTCAGGAAGTGCAAGATCGAGGATTATGCAATCATAAATATTATCGGCTGCCTTTGTTATTGCCTGCCTGTAGGTCAGGGCTGTCTCAACGATATGCCCTTCCATCCTCAGATAGTCATGAATCGCACCATTCAGCGACCTGTCATCCTCTACGACGAGTATTTTCAATACAACAAGATTTTAAGCAAATTTACGAATTACTCAAATAGGAAATCTTTAACAGATTTATCAGACACTTATAAGTGAAAGTATATTATTTCCGGATTTTTTTGCCTTCTGCAAGCCATAACAGGGACTGAATTATGAGCTTATCCTGGACCTTATTGTTGAAAGTGAATGACAGTTCCCTGTTCGTCTTATTCTCGTAATCTAAATCATTATGACCCATATTGAAATAGATCATTCTGTAATTCCTGTTGATCCAGACTACAGGATAGTAACCGCTGTGCCAGATTTCGTATTGTTTCGGTCCTGTTCCCAGCGGAAAGCTCGTTGAATCGATCAAGATCAGGATTTTAATATCCGGATTAAGTCTCAGGTCTTTTTGCCAACGATACCATTCATTTGGGGAAGCAATAAATTTCTCCGGAAGACCCTTCACAGCCGGATGTTTCCGGTCTTCAATACGAAGGACTGCAGAGGTAGGCCTCCAGGTATTACCCTTATATTCACCCGATCCCAGGAATTTGTTATGGTACCAGTCCCAGTTCTGCGGAAAGTCACTCGGAGTCAATGCGAAAGCTGCGAAATGAAATCCCATCCATGCCCCCCCGTTTTCCATATATTGCTGAAATGCTACTCTTTGTGACAATGAATCAGGCCTGGAATCAAGAAAAATAACCACATTGCAGTGTGACAAGAAATCAGGGTTAAGGTTATTCCAGTCGGAGGTTGATTTAAAGCTGAATTTATATTTTGTTGCCATACCGGTGAACCATTTTTCAGCTTCATGATCAAAGCTTTCATGAGCCTGATCCTTCTCCCCGTCATGGAATGCCACAACAGTGAACCGGGGATTTTGATTCTTAACCTGGCTGCCAGAAATGAATAGAACGGCCAGAAAAAGAAAGAGCTTTATGATTATCATTGGATCATTATTCGGGCTATACCTGTTAATTGCTGATCCTGTAAAGGTATTTTTCAGTTCGGAGCACAACTGAATTCCTCAGGAAGGCTGGAGTTGCCCAGATACCCGAATCCATCTGGTTTCCTGCAACAATATTGAATTGCCTTCCGGCCTTAACAGCAATAGCTTCACCCTTTACTGAAAAACACCAAACGTTACCGTCGACATATTCCGGGGATGCATTATTATTTGCCTTAAGCCGCTCTGACCATATTTCCTTACCATTTGCAGCGTCAATGCACATCAGTATATTCTTTGAAATTACAGTATAGATAAGCCCGTCCTTTATTACAGGAGAAGATATCTGGGTCTGAACCTGGTCGTCATGTTTCCGCCAGATGATATTCGTATTCGTAATATCACCCTTTCCATCGGGATTCACGGCAAGCAGTTCTGTGAAAGTTCCGCCTTCAGGATTGACCATTGATCCGGTGTAAAAGTAAACAATCCCCTTTTCTGCCACTGGCATCGGAACTGTAGATTCGGCACCGCGTACGACTTTCCAGATCTCCTCCCCTGTCAGAGGATCATAAGCACAGCATACTGCCGATCCGTTTGAAATCAGCAGATCTCGTCCCTTGACATTAATTATGATTGGTGTAATATATGCTTTCTTGCCTATCCTTTGCAGTGCCTTATAAGGTTCAGCCGGCCTTTCTGTCCGCCAGACCTGCTTCCCGGTCGATTTATCAAGCGCAACGAGGTATCTGACATCAACTCCTTCGAAATGGAGTATCAGAAGATTTTTATAGATCACGGGTGAGGACCCGGGACCCTGAACATGGTCACATTTAAGGTCGGTACGTTTCCATACTACAGATCCGTCCGATGTTTTCAGGCATGCAGTACCGAGGCTCCCAAAGTGCACATAAACGAAACCCTTTTCAATACAGGGTGTCGGACTTGCATAGGTATTTATGGCATGCTTCCCTGGAACTTCAGCAGGAGTAAAAATCCTTATATCATGAATTATCTTCCCGGTCTCATAATCCGTGCATACAGCATAAAGCTCCTTCCCGTCCGGAGTGGCCGTCGTAAGCCAGATCTGGTTATCATAGATAACCGGCGAGGAATGACCTTTCCCATGGATTTCTGTTTTCCATTTAATTGTCGAATCATCCCAGTTAAGGGGAATTCCGGTTGTAGTTGCTATTCCATTGAGATTGCTTCCCCTGAAATGGGTCCAGTTCTTATCCTGGCCAAAAGAATGATAATCAGCGTAAAGTAAAATGAGGAAGATTAATGTGATTCTGAGAAATGATCTGTGGGTCATTGCAGGATTAATTTATCTTAAATATAATTCAAAATCTCAAAGAAAGAGTATCTGCCTTACACAGCCGACTTTTTGAAGATTTTCCTGAGCAAATTCCTTATTTTTCTTTCAGGACGGTTACCTTCCTTTTCATAAGGTGTTTTACCTTTTTCAAAAATATCAATAATCCTGTCAAAGAAGCTTTTCTCCTTAAAATCAGGGCAATCGAGGGCATAGGCCAGCTCAGGTGGAAGGTCGGTGAAAGGAACGATAAGCCGGTCTCCAAGTGGAGTGTCCTGTTTTAGTTGCTTTAGTGTGAGTGCCACAATCGGCAGGGCAAGGGCGCTGCCTGAACCGTTGGCCCCGCTGTTGAAGTGAACCGCCCGGGTCGAAGCTCCGGCTCTTGCAACCATTACAAGTCCCGGATTGAAAGCGGCGAACCATGCATCAGAGTAATCCTGAGAAGTTCCAGTTTTACCGGCAAGCGGGAAATCCACACCATAAATACTGTTCATCGATACTCCTGTACCTTCCCTGATTGCTTTCTGCAGCATGGCGCTCATGAGCAGGCTTGATCTCTCAGTCAGTATTCGTGTTTTATCATCCGTGAAATCGTTTCTGTAAATTTCTTTGCCATCAGCAGTGATGATTGAGATGATGCTTCTTGGGATTATCCTAAAGCCTCCGTTGGCAAAAGATGAATAGGCCACTGCAACTTCCTTAATGCTTGCCTCAGCTGTTCCCATGGCCAGAGACGGAGTATTTACCAGTGGGAATGAGAAGCCCATTTTCTTCCACATCGAGTCAAGCTTTTCAAAGCCTATTTGAAGGAAGAGGCTGAATGTAGGGATATTCATTGAGTGGGCAAGGGCACCTGATAACGAATATTTGCCCCCGAATGAATGATCATAATTTTCGGGACTCCAATCCTTAAATCCGGAAAGCTTCACAGAGTCATTGTCAAGATACTGGCAGGGCTCCATGCCCTCCTCAAGTGCTTCAGCATAGAGCACGGGTTTAAAAACGGAAGCAAGCTGCCTCCTTGCGAGGATCTGATCAAAAGGCTGTGTTTTAAAATCCACACCTCCTACCCATGCCCTGATCGCTCCCGTCACGGGGTCAATAGCAAGCAAACCTGCGTGCATTATCATCAAAGCTTTTTTCAGGCTGTCCTTTACGGAAATTGAATCTGTATGGTTGCCGCTCCAGTTGAATATCTCCTGAAATGCTACTTCATCAGAATGAGCTGAAAGATTAAGCCTCTGCAGCTCCTTTTCCGTGATCTGTTCTAGCATTCTTTTTCCTGAGTTGCTCTGGAATTGGTCGTCCAGTTTTTTCTGCATCCTGGAAAGATGGTCATGGAATGCCTGCAATGCATACTTCTGCAGTGAAATGTTCAGTGTGGTGGTAATCCTTAGCCCGTCTCTCTGAAGGACCCAGCTTCTGCCTGTGATCCTGTTTATGCTATCCAGGATACCTTCAGCTTCCTGCCTGACCTGGACAAGAAAATAATCGGCAGGACCTGAAGCGGTTGTTTTTGTATAATGCAGGACCAGTGGAAGTTTTGAGAGCGAATCAGCTTCAGACGATGTGAGGTAATTATACTTTTCCATCTGCTTCAGCACAACATTTCGTCTCAGCCTGGCATTATCGGGATGACGTCGGGGATTATAATAGGTATTGGCTTTAAGCATTCCGACAAGCACTGCTGATTCTTCAGGTCTAAGCAGTTCAGCGCTCTTATTAAAGAACCTGTTCGAGGCCGCTTCTATACCGTATACATTTTCTCCGAACGATACAGTATTAAGGTAAAGCGTAAGTATTTCCTCCTTTGTGAACACTTTTTCAAGCCGCTTTGCCATGATTATTTCCCTTGCCTTGTTTGTAAAGGCATGAAGGAAACCTTTCTCCCTCCTTCCGTACATGTTCTTGGCCAGTTGCTGGGTGATTGTACTGCCCCCACCTGCACTGCGGTCCATCAATATAAGCCTTTTTACAAGCACCCTGAAGAAACTCCTCAGATCATTTCCACGGTGTTCAAAAAATCGGGCATCTTCAGTCGCTACCAGTGCATTTTTAAGGTGTGCCGGGATCTGATCATATGAAATATTCGTACGGTCTTCGAAAAGAAACTTTCCGATGAGTTCACCCTCTTCAGCATAAACAAGTGAGGCAACAGGATTTTTATATTTTAGAAGCTCCTCCCTGCTTTTAAGATGACCGCCCGAGCAGGAAAAAGATAAAAGCATCACGGCTGAAAGTAACGCCAGTGACAAACTGTAAAACAGATTTCTATTTATTAACGCCATTAATTTTTAAACATCTCCTATCGTCTGTAATACATAGTATCTTCTTCCTACACTGCCTCAATAGTTGACGGCGGCTTTGTTGTAATATTATAGGTCACACTCACAACTCCCGGTACCTCTTTTATTATATCCTGGGCCAGCTTTTCCAGTACCTCAAAGGGCAGCCTGGTCGGCGAAGCAATTCTTGCATCAACGCTGTCCCAGCATCTTACCTCGATCTGAAAGCCGAAGTCCCGCTTGCCATCCCTCATTCCCGTTACCCTGTCATCATGCAGGATTGCCATATACTGGAACGCCCCTTTGTCTTTCAGGAGTCTTTCGACCACTGCTGTTGCCTTTCTTACTGTTTCCAGCCGCTCACTTGTTACCT
>JAUZNW010000143.1 GCA_030706785.1 Bacteroidota bacterium
AAATCCTAAGTAGACTAAACCATTCTGCCTCGCCAAAGGCAGGACTCCCCTACTTGATAAAGGAGGGGAAAGTGCTGATTATTAATATTATAACTTTCTCTTCCCCTCTGGGGGGCCGAGCGTTAAATCATGCCACCGGCGTGATAGCGAAGAAGCCAGCCTGCAGGGAAGCCCTGACCGAATTGTCAGGAGGAGGTGGTGATATCCCCTTCCATGCTCTTTTCGAGCGCTCTGGCATGCATGAGGAATTCATCGGTCTTCATCTCCTTATAGTAGATCATGCCATGGGTTGCACGGACTTTTGGACTCTCGTTCTCATAGAAGAAATCTTTTCCGAGGATAAGCTGGATCTTTTTAAACTGATCAACCCAGTTTTTCTGTGAAAGATCGCTGAAAGGCCCGTCGAACTCATGACTCGGGAATGAGGCATTTACCTGGCTTATATAGCAATATTTGAACGACCAGTTCAGAATAGCCATTGAGTTCAGCGAGACAGGTGTGAAGACATTAGCTTCGGACGGATGGAATTTGTACCAGACATTCCGGTACCCGATTATCCTGAGGTCTGACAGGTCCTTCTCCTTTTTCCATTGCCGCAGGGCTTCTGCAATAGCCTGGAGGACTTTATAATGTGTATCGGGTCCTGATCCTTCCGGATCAAATGCCAGGCTTATAACTGTTGGCTGGACACGCCTGAGCATTTTCAGTACTGGCAGCACATCCCTCTCTTTCTGAGGCTGCGGAGTGAAAATATCCCCGGTGTAAAATCCCAGCCTCAGATGTTCCATATCCTTCACCTTGACCCCGTAATGAGCCCATACCAGTTCCTCCTCAAACTCGCGCAACATACCCTTAAGCTTCTGGATATCAGGAGGATTTTTCTCCCCGCTGTAGCTTGATTTAAGCAACTCTATATTCTTCTCCAGCTGAGACACCAGTTCTTCTGATGAAGAGAGCTTGTAAATCTGGACCATTGCCCTGGTCAGGCGGTGGCATATCCCGCGGAGCTTGCCATTCTCGTCATTGGCTGCTATTTTGTTGAGATAGTGGCTGACATCCTTGTCGAATTTGTATTTGTAACCCTGCTCAAAGAAATCAGGGTAACGCAGCATCTCTATTTTACCGGCATCTATCAGATGAAGCGTATCCTCAAGCAGTTTCTGAAGAAGATGGTTTGTTACTGCCGTGAACCCTGAGGTTAAAACCGCAAAATGGAATTTGTTTGAGGCTTCGCGAAGCTGATGTATTATGCAGGGGAAAATACCAAGCATAATGTCATCATGGTGAGGTCCGGTGTGAAGGAATACCTGGTTCTGCTCCCTCCTCAGTCCTAATTCCATTTTCTTTCTTGTAGATTCAATCACCTCCTGGACTCTCTTCAGGCTGAGGTTGGGGATAAGCGAGCAGAACTTGTCGTTCTTCAGATCACTCAGGGTCAGCTTATGGGCGTACTTATCTATCTTCTCACAAAGGTCATATACAGCTTTTTCCGTCTTTTCGAATGTCCAGGATCCCTTCCTGTAAAATCTTTCAATGCTGTCGTCAAGCTGGACTGCAGCTCCTTCTGTAAGATAAAAACGAGCGTTCTTAAGACGGTTAAGGACAGTGGCAGGATACCTGTTATCGGGAGGATTTTCAAGGGCATTCTTTACGACAGTAGCCTTCGCTTCACCTGCTGCAAAAATAATTGCCACAGTATCAGGATTATAGGTAATAGTGCCAAGACCTATTGTAATAACAAGCCTGTTCCTGGATACCTCGATACCTCCAAGGTCACCGGCAGCTGCAGCCTGAGTTTCAAAATTTGTGGCAGTGAGTCGGGTTGTTGAATTATGGTCGCTTCCGCGGGTATTGAATGCCACGTGTCCGTCTGGACCAAGTCCTCCAAGAAAAAAGCCGATACCTCCGAGCTCCCTTACCTTGTTTTCATAAATTGTACACCAGTTGTCAATAGCAAAGATCGATGCCTGCTGTAACTTTTCCTGTAAATTGGCAGCTTCCCTGTTCCTCAGGGAAAGATCTATCCTGCTGTTGGGGAAAACTTCAGAATAGGAATATTCCTGGGGCAGCTTTATTTTATCCGAATTTATTAGCAGCGCTCTTGCCGGATCCAGCTCGAATCCCTTGATATAATACTTCATTACATAATCGTAAAAGCTGTTATGCTGCTTCGGGTTTATCGGATAAAATTCATCAATCTGGACAAAATGCAAGCCTTTGAGGGAAGGTTTTTTTGTAAGGATCAGGCCGTGTTCCTCCATCAGCCTGCGGTTTTCAGCCTTGTTCCAGCCTGACAGCAGCCTGTGTGTCCATTTAATGAAATATTCAGGGGTTTTCCCGGTCGGAAGGCTGATAACTCCCTCGGGATTCCCGGCAACCCATTCAATAAACCTAAGGGATGTCAGCAGTCCGAGGTTTGGAAAATTCTGGACGACAACATAAGGAATGGCTGTCGAACAGGTTTTTCTGCCGGAACGTTTCTGGAAGGCAAGCTCAACGTTTGTAAGTACTACAGGCTTCATAGATAAACAGGTTATTTTCGGTTGGCATAAAGTTAATAAAACTAAATATCCATTCACCACAGAGAGCACAGCGCAGGAATGATCTCCGTCAGGCGTGCTGTGTCCTCCGTGTCTTCAGTGGTGAATTATTTTTTAAAAGCCCCGTCAGCTTAAATCTGCAGGGCTTCCTGTTCAAAAGTGCTGATACTATGCTGGCATATCAGGCAGCTTGAATCCGTTCAGGTATTCATGCTTAACCAGCGAAGCAACAAATTCCTTTACATTTTTTGCACTTGGATCCTCATTTCCGGGCATTCCGGGCATTGCAGGAGCTGTGCCTTTACCGGGAGCTGCACCGCCGGCAGTTTTGGCAGAAGCAGCGGCAGCAGCCATCATTTTGCCGATATCAAACATTTCAGACCATGTCGATACCTTTTCAGTATCCGAAATATTAGTAAATTCCATTTTGCCTCCATCCCATTCAAGGATCCTGTTGATCTTCTGAAGTCTTACAGCCAGTACACCCATCAGAACCATTTCGTTGAATGGGCCGGCTTCGCCGAAATGAGAAGCAGTCTTTTCGCGGAGATCGGGATCTTTGCATGCATTTACCCAGTCGAGGTAGTGATTATTGTCAGGAATAACCCTCAGTACTTCCTGGGATTTCGGGGCTCTTCCCGAGAGAAGATATGCACCTGATCCATGGCTTCCAAGAACCAGCGTGTCTTTTGTTCCGTAAAGAGCGCATCCTTCACCCTGCCATGTTTTCCCTTCAGGCAGAACATTTGGTATCATAGGCCGGAAACCACCGTCATACCAGCTGACTTCAACCTCTGGCATGGCCATCCCCGGGAGATTCGGACGGGCCGGGAAAGTCATTTTTACTATCTGGGCATGAGGGCAGGCATCCTTCTTAAGGGTAGTGGATTGCCCCTGTACTTTTGTCGGGTAACCAAGCTGCAAAACCTTGAATACAGGATGCATGTTATGGCATGCCATATCGCCGAAAGCGCCTGTCCCGAAGTCCCACCATCCCCTGAAATTCCATGGATGATAAGCTGAATTGTAAGGTCTTAAGGGCATATGTGCGATCCAGAGGTTCCAGTCAAGGGTCTTTGGTACTTTCTGGATATCAGTCGGGGTATCCAACCCCTGCGGCCAGATTGGACGGCTTGACCATACAGCAGCCCTCCTGACCTCACCTATTTCACCGGCCCATGCCCACGCACATGCCTGACGGACACCATCACCTGATGAACCCTGGTTGCCCATCTGGGTTGCAACACCGTACTTTTTGGCAAGCTTTGTAAGCAGGCGGGATTCATAGATAGAATGTGTCAACGGTTTTTCGCAATACACGTGTTTGCCAAGGGTAATTGCAGTAGCTGACGGATTTGCATGGTTGTGGTCAGCAGTTGCGACTACAACAGCATCAATTGATTTGCCCAGTTCGTCAAACATCACCCTCCAGTCCTTGTACTTTTTGGCACTTGGATATTTCTGGAATGTTGAGAGGACAGGGGTATATCCCCAGTCAACATCACAGATTGCAACAAGCTTTTCAGTACCTGGTTTTGCTGTCATGCCGAACATGCTCTGAGCGGGAACATTGACTTCCGGCTTGCATATGCTGCCGATATCACCGGAACCCTGGCTGCCGGATCCGACAAGTGCAATATTCAAAGTATCGCTGGGTGCCTGATATCCCAGCTTTTTCCCCATGGCTACGCCGGGGATGATTGTAAAGGCAGCTGTTGCTGCCGTTGTTGTTTTCAGAAAGCTCCTTCGAGAGAAGGTTTTTTTTGCCGTAGCATTCCTGTCTGGATTTTCCTTGTTCATGTTTTGAAAATTAAAGAGTTATAGGTTAAGTGTCAGATATAACCCTCGGTTTAGATTCTACATAAAAATAATAAAATATTACTTATAAAGCCGGCCAGGCTACTGAAGCACTTTAGGAATTAATCCGGTTGATTTGATTGTTAAAAAGAATTGCCGTAAAACTTAACAATTGTCTGATTTTATCTGAACAAAGGTTGGTATCTTCACTTACCATGTTTTGATAATAACATTCCTCAAAAAAGAAAACTATGAAGCGATTCATTTTTATTGCTCTCAGCTTTCTTATCCCCCTGATCCTGACAGGACAAAACATTGTTAAAGAATTAACAATCGAAAAACAATATCTCAATTTCCCTGTCGATATGCAGCAGGAAAGACAGTTAGTGAGATTTATTCCTGACAAGGATTCTGCTACTTATTCGGTTATTCGCATTTCCGATGGTAAAGCCGATTACTGGGTCTTCAAAGATGTTTCTGGCTGGATGGGGCAAAAACTGAAATTGATTTTCAGCAGGCAGGCTAATGGCATTGAAATGATCTACCAGTCAGACAAAGTCGCAGGTCAGGACAGCCTCTATAAGGAAAAGAATCGTCCCCTGTTTCATTTCAGTTCCCGCCGCGGATGGAACAACGATCCCAACGGGCTGGTTTATTGCGAAGGGGAGTATCATCTTTTCTACCAGCATAATCCTTATGAAACACAATGGGAAAACATGCACTGGGGACATGCAGTCAGTAAGGATCTGATCCACTGGACAGAGCTCAATGATGCTTTATATCCCGATCACCTTGGAACTATGTTTTCAGGAAGCGCAGTGATTGATAAAAATAACACATCAGGTTTTGGGAAAAATGCTCTCATTGCTATTTACACTGCTGACAATAAAGGGAAAGAAGCCCAATGCCTTGCCTTCAGCACTGATAAAGGCAGAACATTCACAAAATATGCGGGAAATCCCGTCGCCGGTGAAACAAGGGATCCGAAAGTTATATGGTTTCAGCCAAACCAGGAATGGGTAATGGTGCTTTATAAAACAGGTGGCATCAGCTTTCTGACCTCAAAAGACCTTAAGGCATGGAAAGAGCAGAGCCACATAAATGGTTTTTTTGAATGCCCGGAACTCTTTGAGCTTCCGGTGGATGGTAAACCTGACAAAACGCTGTGGGTTGTTTACGGTGGTTCAGGTACCTATATGCTTGGTGATTTTGACGGCAGGATATTTACTCCGCATTACGGGAAATACAGGAACACCTACGGAGCCAATTATGCTGCCCAGACATACAATAATACTCCTGATGGAAGACGAATTCAGATAGCCTGGGGAAGAATTGAACAACCCGGGATGCCCTTCAACCAGATGATGCTTTTCCCAACCGTCCTGACCTTACGGACCACCAATGAAGGTATCAGGATGTTCAGCGAACCAATAGATGCCATAAATGAGCTGCACGAA
The DNA here is from genome assembly GCA_030706785.1 of Bacteroidota bacterium. Taxonomy (GTDB): domain Bacteria; phylum Bacteroidota; class Bacteroidia; order Bacteroidales; family VadinHA17; genus LD21. Next base: position 5,795 of record JAUZNW010000143.1, read on the forward strand.
AAGGAATATGATCTTTCAGGATTAGATATTAAAGAAGTAAATGAAAAGCTAAGCCAGATCGGATCAGACCTTTTACATATTACGGGACGATTTGAATCACTTAACGGATCGAAGATTTCAATAAGCTACAGGGGAAACAATTATATCAGTATGGACGCGGATGAAATAAACGGAATTCAAACCCCACTTCAAAATCCCGGTTCGCTTGTTTTTGATATTGAAGTATTTATCGATCGCACTTCCATTGAATCATTTTTTCAGAATGGTCTGATAGAATTTGCAGATCCATTGAAAAAGGCTGCAAAACAAACAGGTCTGGAAATCGTAGGTGATCCATCGGGCTTAAAAATCCACAATCTGAAAGTATATGAGCTCAGATCAATATGGGAATAACCAGCCTGTTGCTGGCTTTGCCCTCCGTATCCGCCAGATGACAGAGAAGGAGGATTGCTGGTTTTTGTAAATGAATGTTATTATGTATATTTTAATATTCTAATACCTAGTCCCCTAACAATTAACCTGATCGTGATCTATGGAACCAAAATTCATTTCCTTTGAAATACTTGAAAAATTCGTAGCCGGGATACTCATAAAAGCAGGAATTCCCAGGAAGGATGCGGAAATTGTGTCCGACGTGCTTCTGCAGGCCGATAAATTCGGATTTGATTCTCACGGCATTAACCGTCTGAAACCCATATATCTCGACAGGATTAAGGAAGGTATCATTAATCCTGTTACGAATCCTGAAATTGTCAGGGAAGGTCCTGCAACAGCTGTCATTGACGGACATAATGGTATGGGACAGGTGATCTCATACGGTGCGATGAAGCTTGCCATAGAGAAAGCGGGCAGGTACGGCCTCGGGATGGTAGTGGTCAGGAATTCAAACCATTACGGGTTTGCTGGATACTATCCCCTGTTGGCTGTACGTGAAAACATGATCGGCATTACAGGTACAAATGCCCGGCCATCAATAGCCCCGACTTTCGGTGTGGAGAATGTGCTTGGAACGAATCCCCTGACTTTTGGAATTCCTTCGGATGAGCAATTCCCCTTTTTACTCGATTGTGCAACATCGATAACCCAGAGAGGTAAAATTGAACTCTATGCCAGGCAAGGCAAAGAGATGCCTCTCGGCTGGGTCATTGACGAAAACGGGCAGAGCAAAACTGATTCAGTGCAGGTTCTTAAAGATCTTATTGCAGGTCGTGCGGCTCTTACCCCGCTTGGAGGTGTGGGCGAGGATACAGGTGGTCATAAGGGTTACGGATATGCAACGGTCGTTGAAATACTCTCCTCAGCGCTGGCGCAAGGCGCGTTCCTTAAAATGCTCGTCGGAATGAAGGACGGCAGGAAAGTACCGTATTCCCTTGGACATTTCTTTGTTGCCGTCGATGTGGCTGCCTTTACTGAACCTTCAGATTTTAAAGGAACTGTCGGCAATATACTTCGTGAGATCAGGGCTTCAAAAAAGATGCCCGGGAAGGATCGGATCTTCACAGCTGGTGAAAAGGAATATTATAAATGGATGCAAAGGAAGGATAAAGGAGTTCAATTCACAGAGGAACTCCTTATCGAATTCAGAGGTTTGTGCAAAAGCTACGGACTGGAAGATTATCTGAAATATTTCGAAAACTGATAAACTGAAATGTGTATTGTGTTACGTAATTAATTACGTAATAATGTACGTAATATAAAACCGGGATCTCTAATCCATTTGTTGCAGCGGGTTATCCGGTTAGAAATCACATCCTGTCCGCATTCATCAAACACCCCGGCTATCAACTTACAGGTAACGGATCAACATTGATTATACAGGAAAATTTCTTCTAAAGAATGAAATCATTGATTTCTTACAGAATATCTGTGAGTGTAAATAAAATTGACTTTACTTTTTTATCAGAGTAACTTTATAAAAAAATAACTTCAGATAATTAGTCATCCGGATGCCGTAATCACAGCAGGTTACCAATCGGAGGTTAATCTTTTTATTCGAAAATATCATTATGAAATAGCAGAACTAAAAGTCATCCAATTTGTCAGGAAAAACAAGGCTTTGATAATTAATCAGATAACACGTTGAAAAGCACCAAATACCTTCTATTCGGACTGAAATATGTTCTGACTTACCGGTTCCTGAAGGAAAAGACTCCTCTTATTTGTGGCTTGGTGATGCACAACAAGTGTAACCTGAGTTGCCTTCATTGCAGAATAACCGAACGCCCGGTTGATAGCCTTAGTTATGAGGAATCAAAAAGGTTAATCGATTCCTTTTACAGTGATGGCGGGCGAACTGTTTATTTTGAAGGAGGTGAACCTTTCCTCTGGCATTACAATGGGTATCAGCTTGAGGATGTGGTAATTTACGCCCGTAACAAGGGTTTTTACTCCACAATTATATACACAAATGGTACATGTCCGATAGATACGTCAGCCGATACTGTTTTTATCAGTCTTGACGGCCTCAGGAAAACAAATGATGTAATCAGGGGAAGGGTGTTTGACAAAATAATGAATAACATTACCATGTCTAAACATCGGGCACTTTATATCAACTTTACCATAAATAGCTACAATAAGGATGAAATTCTGGATTTCTGCGATTTTATTAATGGCGTGAAACAAATCAAAGGGATCTTTTTCTATTTCCATTCTCCCTATTATGGATATGATGATTTATTTCTTGACGACATAAAGAAAAGAGAAATCCTGACCAGATTAATTGAAAATAAGGGCAAATACAAAATCCTGAATTCCAGAGCTGGTTTAAAAGCAGCGTTAAACAACAACTGGGAACGTCCGTTGAAGATCTGCCGGATATATGAAGGCAGAAGAAAATATGAATGTTGCAGATTCTCAGGTAATGTGAACCTGTGCAGGAATTGCGGATATCTTAGTTACGCAGAAATAGATCAGGTACTGAAATTTAAGCCCTCAGCAATCAGAAATGCATTAAAATATTTCTAAAACTCAGGTATGCTGAGAACATATTTGCAAAAGAAGATTTACCGGCAATTCACAGGGGAAAAACAATTCATATTAAGAAACAGGGTCCCTTCTGAGGATGAACTGCATGCTGAATTTCAGAATATTAATGAACTTGGAATCTACCTTCATATTCCGTTTTGCAGGTATATTTGTCCATACTGCCCTTACAATAAGGAATTATACAAGCCTGAATCAGCCAAAAAATATACGGCTTCTGTACTTAAGGAAATAGATTATTATGCATCCGTTATCGGTAAGAGACCTGTTACATCTTTCTATATAGGTGGAGGTACACCTACTACACTATTGAATAATGGTATTGAAACGATAATAAGCCATATTTACAGCTCTTTCAATATGAATTG
>JAUZNW010000144.1 GCA_030706785.1 Bacteroidota bacterium
AGTCTCTTCAACACCTCTGATGTTGACAGACAAAATCGGTCAACAAACATAGAAGTAACCACAGTTCCCCATAGGGATGATTTGGATGACTCAGGCATCAGGAAAAGTTCCAGCGCTAAAAAGGGCAACGTGCGGTGGCAAACCGAAAATGGTGCGAACTGAAGGCATTTTGGTGGAGGGAAGGCTTTGCGCAGCAGGCGGACAAAATGTCCTTCAGTTGTCATTTTCGGCGCCCTTTCTTTGTTTCTTTCTTTGAGCGGTCAAAGTAAGAAAGACAAGGTTAAAAAGATGTGTATAAAGAGTAGTTTATCTTAAAAGAAGTTGGGCCTGGGGATGAGACTAAGCTAAATGTGATGGAGTTAGGCATGAATTTCACGTCCTTTTTGTGCAATGATTTCACATTAACTTGACACTGAATCTATATTCATAATAAAATTCTATTTTTTTATCTATCTGATTTCCTTCTTATTACAATAATATTGTATATAATACTAAAATATATTTAGTACTATGTATTGCATAGTATAAATTTATTTATATATCTTTGTATTGAAATGTTGTATATTTTTTATAGTAGTATAAACTCTAAGGTTCTATGAAGATTACAGTAAGCATCAATCTGGGCGGCTACTCCTTCAATATCGACGAGGATGCCTATTCAGAACTGAAAAGATACCTCAGAAACCTTGAGCTCCACTTCGCAGGCGAAGAGAGCTCATCCGAAATACTTTCAGACATTGAGACACGGATGGCCGAGCTCTTCCGCGCCAGGCTCACCGTTTATAAGCAGGTGATCACTATTGCTGATGTGAACGAGGTGATCTCGGTTATGGGAAATCCGGAGGACATCTCCGATAATGAAGGGCCCTCCCCAAAAGAGAAATTTTCGACCCCCGGAGCGCACCGCATGTACCGCGATCCCGATAAAAGGATCATCGGTGGAGTGTGCACGGGCATGGGTGCTTACTGGGACATGGAGCCCTGGATTATCCGCGGGATATTCATAGTACTGGCAATGGCCGGAGGACTTGGAATACTGATTTACCTGATCCTTTATGTGGTGCTTCCGGAGGCAAAAACCACAGCCCAGAAAATCGAGATGAAAGGTGATCCTGTCAACATACACAACATTAAGGAGGCTGTAAAAAAGGAATTTGAATCAGTAAAGAAGAGCATGAAACTGTAACTGTCAGGTGTGAGAGCACATGTCGGAACAGAAAGCAAAAAACATTTAAAATCTAAAAATATGGATCTTGAAAACACAAAAGCACAAATGCGGAAAGGAATCCTCGAGTATTGCATCCTGTCGGTTCTCTCGAAGAATTCCTGTTATGCAAGTGATATCATCAAGGAACTTAAGGAAGCCAGGGTAATTGTGGTTGAGGGAACTCTTTACCCGTTGCTTACCAGGCAGAAGAATGCCGGTCTTCTAAGCTACCGGTGGGAAGAATCACAACAGGGTCCTCCAAGGAAATACTATGAGCTGACACCCGAAGGCAGGGAGTATCTTGTTGAACTTGATAATTCATGGAAAGATCTTGTTGAATCTGTCAACCTTATCAGAACGAGGTAACCGTAAATTAATTCTAAAAACCTTAAAACAATGGATAGAACAATAAAAATAAATCTTGGCGGTACCCTTTTCCAGATCGATGAGGAAGCTTACCGGATCCTTAAGCGCTACCTTCAGGATATAGATGACAGATTAAAAAGCACACCCGGCGGAGCAGAAACAATTGAAGACATTGAATCACGTATCGCAGAAATATTCCAGTCACAGGGAGGAACAGCAGGCGTTATAACCAGGGAGAATGTTGAAGCTATGATGGCAATTATCGGGAAACCTGAGGATATTGAAGCAGGAAGTGAGGAAAGAGATGAGAGACAGACACATTTTCATTCCTCAACAGGAAAGAAGATGTACAGGAATCCGGATGATAAGATCATCAGCGGAGTATGCGGCGGTATAGGCGCCTACCTCGGGATCGAGCCGGTCTGGGTAAGATTGTTGTTCATACTATTTGCCTGTTTCTTCGCACTCGGTATTTTTGTATACATTGCCCTCTGGATCGCGCTTCCGGATGCGAGGAATGATGCCCAGAAAAGGGAAATGTATGGTGGTGATTTCAGGAACAGGGGATCGCGTGACAGTAATCCGGGTAACAGATCATCCTATGCTGCTGTTGAAAGTGGCGTAACAAGACAGACCAGTTCAAGTGTCGGCAATGCCGTCAATGAGGTTTTCAGGGCGATCGGGAAAGTATTCTTTATAATTTTCAGGGTATTCCTCATTTTGCTGGGTGTTACATTTGTAGTAACCGGGTTCTTTTTCCTGGTTTCGTTCGTAATGATCTTTTTCTTTAAATATCCCGGATATTTTTCAACCCATTCCTTCGGGGTAAATATTTTCTACCTGCCTGATTTCCTTAATTATGTGGTTAGTCCGGCTGCTGCTCCATGGATCCTCGCCCTTTCATTCATCGTAATACTGATGCCTCTCCTTGCCCTTATATACTGGGGTGTTAAAATGATCTTCTGGTTCAGGGCAAGGGACGGGATATTCGCTATTACCGGCTTAATAATATGGGTTATGAGTGTGGCAGCCCTGTCCATAATTCTTTTCAATGAAGGTGTAAGCTATGCTGAATTCGGGAAAACTGTTTCAGAGGAAGTAATTCCAAAGACTCCTCCCGAGCTTTACATCAAGGGAGACCATAAAGTTGCCGACCTGAAATATGATAAGGAGATCTCCCTGACAGATGAGGATTACAATGTTTACTTCAATGACGATAACAAGGGGCTGTTCATCAGTACAATGCTTGATATAAATAAGTCAGATGACAAATCCCTCAGGATAGATGTAAGAAAGCGTTCGATGGGAAGGAGCAGGCAGGATGCAATGAACAAGGCCGACGGTCTGATTTACAGTTACAGAATGTCGGCAGACACCCTGTTTATTGATGAATATTTCTCAATCCCTGCAAATAGCAAATGGTCGGCAGATAATGTCAGGCTGAGCGTCGCTGTTCCGGAAGGTACCGTAGTTCATTTTGACAGGACCACAGAGAAAATGCTCCATGCCAGTCATAATGATGGTTGGGACTGGGACTCAGATTCGGGCCATGATGAACGAATAAGTTCCACTCCCGGCGATCAGACCTGGGTGATGACTGAAGAAGGACTCAGAAGGGGTTCGGAAAAATCCCGCAAAGAAAAGTAACTTCCTTGTTTTTCATTCCTGATATCTTCATGACGATCCGGTACCCGGTGCGGGGTGCCGGATTTTCTTATGCTAATTCAGGATTAATTTTGAAAAAAAATAGCTGGAATGGATTTGTTTGACTAATTTTACAGTTGATTTTAACAAACCTAAACAAACGCCATGAAAAGAATTAGTCTTGAAATTGTTCTGCTATTCCTGTCCGTTAACCTTTTTTCGCAGGACTTACAGCAAAAAACCGATACTCTGCGGAAAGATGCGCTTAATGTGTTTATGGATGCATCGGATTATATCAAGAAAGAAATTCCGTATATTAACTATGTCAGGGATATCAGGGATGCTGGTGTTTATATTATTTCAACCTATCAGCAAACAGGTTCCGGTGGAGTCGAATACACTTATTTCCTCGTAGGTCAGCATGATTTTGCAGGTATGCGCGACACTGTTTCATTCACCTCAACCCCGGATGAAACCGAAGATCAGATCAGGATAGACCAGGTTAAAACCCTCAAGATGGGGCTGATGAGATATGTGGCAAAAACACCGCTTTCAAAATTCATGAACATCAGCTTTACCGAACCACTTTCAGAAACTGTGTCTACCGACAAATGGAACAGCTGGGTATTCAGGATTTCCCTTTACGGGTATCTGCAGGGGGAAAAATCATACAAGTCCAGCTATTTGAACGGAAGTTTTTCAGCGTCACGGATAACCAAAGACTGGAAAATAAATATGAGCGCGAGGATCAACAGGAGCAAGGATAAATACGATATTGACGGTGATCTATATACATCAGAAAGCGATTCCAAATCCTTCAGTTCCCTTATTGTTAAAAGCCTGACGGATCACTGGTCATATGGCGGATCTTTTTCACTAATGTCTTCAAGTTACTCCAATGTTGATTTTGGACTTTTATTCATGCCGGGAATTGAGTATGACCTGTACCCTTATTCAGAATCTACAAGAAGGCAGCTCAGGCTATTATATTCTTTTGGATTTAATTACTCAAACTACGTGGATACCACAATATATAATAAAATGTTTGAAAACCATGTAACGCATTCATTCAATGCAGCATATGAGGTTGTTCAGAAATGGGGCACTATCGACATAAGCCTGCAGTACAGTAATTATTTTCATGACTGGTCAAAAAATAATCTTTCAGTCTTCGGATACCTTGATCTCAGAATAGCCAAAGGGCTTAATGTCAATATAGGGGGAAGCGCTTCCATTATCCATGACCAGCTTGGACTGGTAAAGGGTGGTGCAACGACTGAAGAGGTGCTTCTTAGAAGAAAGCAGCTGGCTACCCAGTATTCGTATTTTACAAGTTTCGGACTGACCTACACTTTCGGATCTATCTATAACAATGTAGTAAATCCCCGATTCGGGAACAGCGGAAGTGGCGGGATGATAATATCATTCAACTGATTTTTTCACCCTGGATTTGAGGGTGCTGATTGCAGTCTGACAGGAAAAGCATATATTTCTGCTCAAAAAAGATCTGAACCATTAATCTAAAATCGTTATGGCTAAATCATTGAAAGGAACAAAGACCGAACAGAACCTTCTGAAATCATTTGCAGGTGAGTCGCAGGCCCGCAACCGCTATGAGTTCTTTGCCAGTGTGGCAAGAAAAGAAGGTTATGAACAGATCGCAAATATTTTCATGGAGACATCACTCCAGGAAAAAGAACATGCAAAAAGGTTCTTCAAATTTCTGGAAGGCGGAGTGACTGAGATCACCGCCGGTTATCCTGCCGGGATTATCGGAACGACAAAGGAAAACCTGAAAGCTGCAGCGGAAGGTGAAGATGAAGAATATACTTCAGTCTATCCCGATTTTGCGAGAATTGCAAAGGAAGAAGGGTTTGATGAAATCTCGACAGTCTTCAAACTGGTAGGCAAAGTCGAGGCTGAACACAAACGCAGGTATCTTAAGCTTTTGCAGAATATATCGGAAGACATGGTCTTCATGAAAAAGGGGAAGCTATGGTGGAAGTGCCTTAACTGCGGTTACGTCTATGAATCCGAGAAGGCTTATGAGAACTGCCCGTTATGCCTGCACCCGAAAGCCTTTATGCAGATAAGGGAAGAAAATTATTAGCAACTTTTTGTTTCCCGCAGATTTCACTGATTCTTGCAGATCTTCGTAAATCTGCGCAATCTGCGGGAAAGAACAAACTTCCAGGTGATCAAATATCATGCACCAGTAAACAACCGGATAATCGCCGAAGTCATGCCGGATTCGGGATTAATATCAGGCCCAGATGACATTCTGGATCTTATTGTGGAAGCAAGAAGTAATGGGAGTGATTTCCTGATACTTCACAAGGAAAACCTCCATTACGATTTCTTTGACCTCAAGACAGGCGTTGCGGGCGAGATCTTGCAGAAATTCTCAAATTACAGGATGAAGCTCGCAATTATCGGAGACTTCTCAGCTTACACAAGTAAAAGTCTGCTGGCTTTTATAAGTGAAAGTAACCGTGGAGGAGTAATAAGATTTGTCGCGTCCCTCAATGAAGTGTTGTCAGGACTGAACATCTAAATCTCTATCCTTATGTCTGTCACCCTTAAATTCAACAAAGCTCAGATTGCCCCCTGCGGAATGAACTGCGGGTGCTGCATTGCATTCCTCAGGGATAAGAACAGATGCTTCGGCTGCCGTGTAAACCAGGCAGATAAAGTCAAAACGAGGGTAAATTGTATCGTTAAGAATTGCACACTTCTCAAACAAACATCCTCAAAATTCTGCTTCGATTGCGAAACATTCCCGTGCCAGAGGATGAAAAGCCTTGACAAAAGATACCGGACAAAATACAGTACAAGCCTGATCAATAACCTTGAGATCATAAAAGAATCCGGGATAAGGCATTTTCTGCGTTTTGAATCAGAAAGAAGGACTTGCCCGGAATGCGGATCAATTCTGAGTGTTCATAAACAGAATTGTTTGCAATGTGATTATAGCTGGAGTTGAAGTTTAGCGGTTGCATGTTGCTGGTTGCTTTCTCATAACAAGCAACTAGCAATCCGTAACCTGCAAGAGTCAATTCTATCCCCAAACTCTGTACTTAAGAATAATCTTAATAAATCAATTGGCATGAACCCCAGAGCAAGTTCTGGACTCTATTTCGGTGCATGCACCGAGGAACCGAACCGCCTGCTGGCAGTGAGCTCGGCGAAGCCAATTAAACCTAATTTTCGCGTCCGCAGAAGCATCACGCGAAGGCTGATTAAAAACAATCAGTTAGTATGAGCAAATTCCTCTTGTGCTGATGCTTTTTTTAATTCAGCAGCCGAAATTGCAGCATTTTGTGCATTTATCATACTCCTGATATGATTCACAGTATATGCATTTACAGCAGAGGAACTCTGTTGAAGTTGAGATTCAGCAAAACTAAGCTCGACTTCAAGACTGGTTAGAAGTAGTTTTTGATATTTAAGTTCCTGGGATAATGATTCGATATACAAACTTCCTGATTTTTTTAATGCAGATTTAGCATAAGCATCAGCTTTAATCCGATTTTCTACTGGATTATTGGTATTGATATAACCAATAGTAGAAGTATTTCTTAGGAGATCCATATACCACAGATAAGAGCTTGGAAGGGCCATAATTAACCCCCAAGCTGGAGGACCAGAACCAGCCAGATTGATAACGTTCGCTATAGAAGTAACTGGGAAAAGTATCTCGAGAGTTTCTCCATTAGGACCAAGACAGCAGATACCTGCTTCTACAGGGATTATTAACTGACCTGAAGGTGTATTATATATTCTCTGTGGACTAATTCCAGAACCAAGTTCGGTTGTGAAACGAATTATTTCAAAGGCAATATTACTCATAGTCATTCCAGTTAAATATTTGAATTAGATAAGCATAAATTACAGATTTTAAATCCTTAATCATCTTTGTTAGGATATGCATCCTATGATCTATAATAATTCCCATCTCATCCAGGTTGACAGCCATACAATGGCAATAGATGCAATCGCATCAGCCAGGATGTTCGGAGATCTATTTATAAAATTATTATAAAGATTAGATTCCTGCTCTATCTTTATCGTTTTGTAATCGTAAGGCCCGCCGATAGGCAAAAGCTGGGTAGAAGTTAAAAACGACACATGACAGACACCAACAAGGTAATCCCAGATATTTTTATTTGTATTTCCAAGGTACATGTCAAATTCTATTTTATTTGACTTTGGTGTGAACTGCAAATTATTCAGGAGGGTGTCAATCTTACTTAAAAATGATGTACCGTAGTTTTGAGCATTGATAAGCCGGAGATTATTATCCTGATCAAGATCAAATTGCTTATACTTCTTTGATGCTTCATAATATTTTAAGGCTTCCTTCTCCCAAATATCTTCCATGTCAGGATGGACAGTTGATGGATCATTAAAATCTCTTGCATCGCAGTGTAATGGCATGTGAGCATCGGCTGTATAATGAGAGAGCATAAGGAAGAAGATGGCCACCTGACTGAAGTTAAAGGCAATTACATCTCCTTTTTTCAATGAATTATAGATCTTAATCATATCCCTTATGCTTTGACTTAATGCCTCACATCGGTCAGGAAGGGCGCTAATTGATGTTACGAGGTTTAAAGGTTTATCAAAGTCAGCCGCTGGTATGAGAGTCTTGCAGGTATTAAAATCCGGAGCAAGATAGTTATTTACCCTTCCAGTATCACTAAACTCATACTTCCAGGTATGACCACCTTGGAGATTATCTGATATAACTGAATCCGGGAACCAGGCTCCTCTTACAAAGGTTGAGGGATATGATTTTATAAATCCGAGGAACCTCTCAGTATATTTCTGGACATCGGGGGGTAATGTAGACATCTTATCCTCCAATAGTTTCATTGCTCTCAACGAAAGCCATGCGTGGGTGTACTGTTTCATAGTTAGTCCATTTAATGATTATACGCGAATTGTTTAAGCTGCCATTGACTATATCAAATTTATGAGTTGGATACACTCAAGTCAAGGGAATTAAAAATTATTTTTAAGATAAAAAATTGACTTTCATATTAATAAGGTCTAATTTTGATGATGCAATACAACACTTTTATAATAATAATTTAATATATGTAACCATGGCAAAAACAAATACAGAGAGTTTTCTCGACAAAGAGTATGATCAGTGTTTTGAACACATGAGACATTATGAAAACCTGACTAAAGATCTTCTTCAGTTTAGTTACGGATATTATACAGCTATTGCAGCCCTATCAATAGGAATTTATCAGTATTTTCATGAAACACACTCGGATTCAGTAGCATCATTCGGCTATACAGCAATTCTTTTGATCCTTTCTGTAGTCATCGGTACAATCATCACAATTCAATTTGTGAGATATAGGAAATACTATGTCAATACAGCTCGACAGGTTAACCGGATAAGGCAATATTATATTGAGAACTTAGACAAGTTTAATAGTGCTTTACCTACAGATCCTGATATTCCAAAAGCCTATAATCCGAAAAGTACTCAGCTCCACACTATTTATATTTTCATAATCGTGAATGCTATTTACTTATACATTGGATTATATTGTTTTTTAAGATATGCACACATCTTCAAGATACTATCGAGTTACTTGGCTTTTTTAGTATTAGCAGTTTATGTTGTTGTTTTATGGCTTCAAACAAAAAGCATCCTTAAGAAGAGCGAATCTTAGAATTAACCCAATTAAAACACTTCCACCTCTGCTTGACTTTGGCATCAGGATAAGCTAATTTCACTTATCCTTATCCATTGATCCTCCTCGGTAATCAGCTCCGGGGGCTTTTTTTTTCAGATTGTTTCCAATATGCTTCCAATATAAAAAGCAAAGGCCTGTATATTTCTATAATACAGGCCTTTATGAATATTTAAGGTAGCGCGTAGCAGAATCGAACTGCTAT
>JAUZNW010000145.1 GCA_030706785.1 Bacteroidota bacterium
AAGACACAGGAAAATACATCAGGGGCTCCGGAAAAGGCGGATCATAATGCCAAAAGATACTCAGAACCAGTTGATTCTGTTTCAAAGATTACTTCTGAAAAGAACAAATCCAGAATAAGTAAGATTATCTGGTTTTATGATGATAACAGTTTCGAGGAATTTTTCCCGCATATAGTCTGAATAGTTTTAGCCCTAAAGACGATATCATTAACTATCTTTGCGCAAAACCGGGCTTTAATGTCAAAAAGGATTGAAGATTTCACCATAACGGGGACCTGGTTCCTTAATAAGGATATATTTATACTGGAGCTAAGAGGAAACAGTTATTTGCCTGAAATGAAGCCCGGACAATTCGTCCAGGTCAAGGTGGAAGGCAGTCCGGAAACATTCCTACGGCGTCCGTTATCTGTGCATGATGTTGATTATGAAAAGAATACAGTCCTACTTCTGGTCCAGGTTGCCGGCAAGGGAACAGAAACCCTATCAAAGCTTAAATCCGGTGATTCCCTGAACCTTGTCTATCCGCTTGGCAATTCGTTCAGCATGCCTGCTGAGAATGAACGTATGCTTTTGATTGGCGGAGGCTGCGGGGTTGCTCCTTTATTATTCCTTGGAAAATACCTGAAATCAAGAGGATATCATCCTGAAATTCTTCTGGGCTTCAGGAACGCAGAAAGAATAATAGAATACGACGAATACCGGAAGTTAGGAACGGTATACCTTACAACGGAAGACGGCTCCAGAGGTGAGCAAGGGTTTGTTACAGACCATTCCATCCTTAAAAATTCCAGTTTTGACCGTATTTATTGCTGTGGCCCACAGCTTATGATGCAAAGGGTAGCCGGTTACAGCAAGGAAAGGAAAATCAATTGTGAGGTCTCGCTCGAAAATCTGATGGCATGCGGTATCGGTGCATGCCTATGCTGCGTAACAGATACAGTCAGAGGGCATCTTTGCACCTGTATTGATGGTCCGGTTTTTAATGTAAGGGATTTGAAATGGTAAACCTGGGTCTGACAATCGGCAATCTGAAATTCAGAAATCCGGTCATCACTGCTTCCGGAACCTTTGGGAACGGCTCCGAATTTGATGATTTTATCGATATCTCACGGCTCGGCGGAGTAGTACTTAAAGGAACGACTCTTGAGCTCAGGGAGGGCAATCCTTATCCCAGGATGGCTGAAACTGCTTCTGGAATGCTGAACTCGGTAGGGCTGCAGAACAAGGGCATCGATTATTTCGAGCGTGAGATTTATCCCAGGGTATCAGCCTACGACACAAACGTGATCGTAAATATTAACGGTAGCTATATTGAAGATTATGTGGCGCTCGCAGAAAGGGTTAACCGGCTTGAAAAAATCCCTGCAATTGAATTGAATATTTCATGCCCTAATGTCAAGATGGGAGGGATGGCTTTCGGAACGAATCCTGTAACTGCCAGGGAAGTGATCAGGGCAGTCAGGGCAGCCTACTCTAAAGTGCTGATTGTAAAACTTTCCCCTAATGTCACAGATATCACTGAGTTTGCGAGAATATCGGAAGAAGAAGGTGCTGAATCAGTTTCCCTTATCAATACTTTGCTCGGAATGGCTGTAGATGTTAAATCCATGAAACCATCGCTTTCAACTATTACCGGAGGACTTTCGGGACCGGCAGTAAAGCCGGTTGCACTCAGGATGGTATGGCAGGTAGCAAATGCAGTCAGGATCCCAGTTATCGGGATCGGAGGGATCATGACGGCCAACGATGCAATTGAGTTCATGCTCGCAGGTGCAAGTGCCGTCCAGGTCGGAACAGCATCGTTTATCGATCCGCAGGTTTCTGTAAAGATAGTCGAAGGAATCGAAAAGTATCTGGCAGACAAGAAATTCAGTGATGTTAAGGATATCACTGGCAGAATAAACAGATAATTCCCTGATCCAATAATTGTTAAATAATTTAAGTTGCTTGTTATTTGTTGCTTGTTGCTAGTTGTTTGTAAATGAGAATTTTGACGTTTTATATGTATGCCATTCGATATAAAGATAATTTACGTAATAGTCTCATAATAAATAGCTAACCAGCAATCAGCAACTTCAATTAATTAACAGATTTTATAGAACTTCTTCTAAATCCGGGAAATAAACAATTACTATTGTCTGTCAGATATTTCCTTTTTTCTATAAATTTGTAACAGTTCAACTCAAGAAATAATATTCCTTTAACCTAAATCAACAAAAATGAGTGAAAATATTCATATCGATAGTCTGGACAAGAAAATACTGGATATAATCACAAAGAATGCTAGAATCCCTTACCTTGAGGTTGCCAGGGAGTGCAATGTGTCAGGCGCTGCCATTCATCAGAGGGTGCAGAGGCTTATCAAGACCGGGGTCATCAAGGGATCGGAATTCAAGGTGGATCCGGTGCTGGTTGGCTTCAAAACATGTGCTTATATTGGAGTTTATCTCGATCATCCGGGCCATTACCGCGATATAATAACGAAGTTCAAAGAAATTCCCGAGATAATAGAATGCCATTATACAACAGGCAATTATTCCTTATTCCTCAAAGTCTATACACATGATAATGAACACCTTCGTGATATCCTTACCGACAAGATCCAGAATATCCCGGGAGTGATCCGTACTGAAACCCTGATTTCACTGGAAGAATCGATTAACAGACAGATACCGGTTCTTTCAAAATAACCATCTTCTTAATTCATGCCATGGTGGAGCCGAAATTCCTAGTCTGACATTAGTATTTTTTGCTTTCACCAGGTTGAAATCAAATTTGAATCCCTTCGCGGATAACAAAGACCAAAGGCCCGACAACCTTCCTGAATCAAAATAAAAATATGAAGAAAATAAGTCAAGCAATCAGGCTTTTCGGATTCCTTTGCATTCCTGTTCTTTTAGATTTTTGTATAGGGAAAGAGGTCAATTTTTCACGTGGTGTAGGCATTTACCCGGGAGATCCATCTGAAGATTTCTCACCGGTTCTCAAACCTGCCGAATCAAATTACAGGAATATAGCTTACATGAGACCTGCCTGGCATTCGTCAAGTTATGATTATAACCTTACGGCTCAGCTGGTTACAGATGGTATTGTAACAGATATGATGCCCTCGACAATCAGTTGTTCAACCAGCAGCGGACCACTGCCTAAGAACGAGCGGGAATGGCTGTTCGATTTTAACACCGTGACTACAATAAGTGTTGAAGGCACAAATATCTGGCTTCAGCTTGATATGAACCACAGCGGAAATGTCCCGGAAGTTACAGCTATTAACATTGATGGACAGCTGACCTATGATAAGAACAAGTCCGGCGGGTGGGAGTTTGTTTGTCTGGGTTCCAATGATGGTCAAAACTGGGACAATCTCGGTAAATTAAAGGGATCAGGGTTGCCCGGACAGGAACGGCCAAATCCATTCGCAGCGATGTTCAGGACCAGGAGGCCGGGCCAGCGAGGTCCCGGAAGACGCCTGGCAAATCCCTTCGCAGGTCCTGGCGGAGCAGATTCAACTGCACCGAAACCTTCCTTTACTTTTACTTTCAGGATGCCTGAACCGCAAAGAATTATCAATACTGCGTTTACCTTTCCCGGACCAGTCGCATATAAATCCTATCGCATAAGTTTCTCATCTTCGTGTGCAAAAACATGGACATTTGGTGAGCTTGGATTTATGAATGGTACTAACAGGTTGAAAATGGCCCCATCAAGTGATTTTAAAAGTGCATGGATGAGTGCAGGAACCGGCGAGGAATGGATTATAGTAGACCTTGGTGTTGTCAGTACATTCGACAATATAAAGCTTCACTGGATCAATAAAGCAATTAAAGGATCTATCCAGGTTTCGGATGATGCGAAGATCTGGAAGGAATATGCCAGCCTTCCCGGAGGGTATAGCAAAATTGATGACCTGAAACCAGGCAAAGAAGGTAAAGGCCGTTACTTAAGAGTACTCATGACTGAGCCTGCAGGAGGAAAGAGATACATTTTAAGCGAGCTTGAGGTTTATGGTAAAGGCGGATTGATCCCTGAACCGAAACCTGGAAAGGGAGTGGTTGATAACAGGATGTACCTTTCGGGAGGAGACTGGAAGATAAAAAGGGTTCCGGATGTTTCAGAAACGGGTGAAAGCATTTCAAAGAACGGATTTGATGCCTCAGCATGGGTAACGGCCACAGTTCCAGGAACTGTGCTTGTAAGCTACTGGAATGCAGGGGCTTTGCCTGATCCTAATTTCGGGGACAACCAGCTGATGATCTCAGAATCATTTTTCAATACTGATTTCTGGTACCGCGATCAATTCAGGGTACCTTCAGATTTCAGCGGGGAACATATGTTCCTGAATTTTGACGGCATCAACTGGAAGGCAGATGTATATGTCAACGGGAAAAAAGCCGGGAAAATAGAGGGAGCCTTCATCCGAGGAAAATTCGATGTAACGGATCTGATTATTCAGGGAGGAACGAATACCATAGCTGTGTTGATCCATAAAAATGAGAACCCGGGAGTCATCACGGAACAGACACTGAACAGCCCCGACAGGAATGGAGGTGTACTGGGTGCCGATAATCCTACGTTCCATGCTTCTATAGGCTGGGACTGGATCCCGACAATCAGGGGCCGGAACATCGGAATATGGAACGATGTATACCTTAATACATCCGGTTCTGTTACCATTCAGGATCCCCTGATCGTAACGGATCTTCCCTTACCAGACACAACATCGGCAGATTTAAGTGTAGAAGTTACACTTATAAACCATGATCCAAAGCCAATAAACGGCACTCTTACCGGAAGTTACGGTAGAATACAGTTTGAAAAAACAGTCACCATTAACCCTAAATCATTAACGGTTGTGAGGATTGATCCTTCCGAAAATGCATCTCTGCATCTGATTAATCCGAGACTTTGGTGGCCCAAAGGATATGGCAGGCAGAATCTCTATGAAGTGAGACTTGCATTCAAAGCAGAAGACGGAGCAGTTTCAGATAAAACGGAGTTCCTTTCCGGGGTCCGTGAAATGTCCTTTAATGAAGACAACGACATCCTGAATATCTACGTAAACGGAAGGAGATTCATAGGCAGGGGAGGAAACTGGGGATTTTCGGAATCGAACCTTCAATATCGCAGCAGGGAGTATGATATCGCAGTTGCATATCATGCAGATATGAACTTTACAATGATCCGTAACTGGGTCGGTCAGACCGGTGATGATGAGTTTTATGAGGCATGCGACCGGTATGGGGTAATGGTTTGGCAGGACTTCTGGCTTGCCAATCCGGTGGACGGCCCAAATCCTGATGATCCTGATATGTTCATCCGGAATGCAGATGATTTCATTAAGCGAATCCGCAATCACCCGTCAATCGGCCTTTATTGCGGCAGGAATGAAGGAAATCCTCCTCCTGTCATCGATAGCGCATTGCGGAAAAAGATTTCGGAGCTTCATCCAGGAATGCATTATATTCCAAACTCAGCAATGGGTGTGGTGAGCGGGGGAGGGCCATACCGAGCACTTCCGGTAAGGGATTATTTCCTGCTTTACGGATACAATAAGTTCCACAGCGAAAGAGGTATGCCAAATGTGATGACATACGAGAGCCTGACCCGAATGCTGCCGGAATCCGCATTGTGGCCTCAGAATTATCAATGGGGGATCCATGATTATTGCATGGATGGAGCCCAGGGGGCATCATCATTCAACCAGATGATCGAGAAGGGTTTCGGTCCGGTCAGTGATGCAAAGAAATTCACCGAACTTGCCCAGTGGATTAACTATAATGGTTACAGGGGAATGTTCGAAGGACGCAGCCAGTTCAGACAGGGATTGCTACTCTGGATGAGCCATCCCGCATGGCCATCAATGGTCTGGCAGACATATGATTATTACTTTGATCCGACTGCGGCTTACTTCGGATGCAAAAAGGCATCAGAACCGATCCATATTCAATGGAATCCCGTATATGATTTCATTGAGGTTGTTAACTACAGTGCTGGTAACAGGACCGGATTGAAAGCCAAAGCCAGTATAATCAATATGGACGGATCAGTTCAGTGGGAAAAGGAGGAAGAGCTGACCTGCAGTGAAGATTCAACTGTCAGGTGTTTTAAGCTTGAATTTCCAAAGACACTTTCTCAGGTCCATTTTATAAAACTGACTTTAACTGAAGGCGAAAGGGTTATATCCGATAACTTCTACTGGCGTGGCCTCGAAGATGGCAACTACCAGGCATTAAACCAGTTGCCAAAAGCTACACTGTCGAGCAATACAAAAACCAGGAAATCTGGTAAAGGATGGCTGATTACAACGGCCATTAAAAATACCTCAGGTCAGCCGGCACTGATGATCAGGCTGAAAGTAACAGGACAAAACACCAGTCAGCGAATACTTCCGGTCCTTTACAGCGATAATTACATTTCGCTCATGCCCGGAGAAGAGAAGGCTATTACTATGAGGCTTAAGGATGCTGATACAAGAGGGGAAAAGCCGAAGGTGGATATTTCAGGATTTAATTTATAATCAGTCTGCTTATTTGAGTCTTTCCAGAAGCCGTATCAACCTGTCAGCTTCGGCTTCAATTTTGCCAGATTCCTTTCTCAGGCTTACTACAAATTTATCATTCTCATAGGATCCCCTGACCGCAAGAAAATCATTATCAACGGTTTCCGCATCCCCATCAATCCCATATCCGATCCTGCTGCCCGGATCAAATTCCTTCTCTGCATCCTTCAGGATCATACTATTCAGCTTAAGTGTGTTAGTTTTCCAGTCGGTAATTATTTTAATAAGGGCTTCTGCTGAAAGATTTTCCGGTTTTTCTCCTGTAAGTTTTGCGATGACATCGTAACAAAATGTCCAGGCGTATTTTTCATAATTCCCAAACATAGTTCTAAGTTCCTGTTCAAGTTCAAAAATGGATTTTATCCTGTCGCTTTTTACAGATTCGACGAGCTCATCAATAATGACAGAAGGAGAGAACATCCCGCAGATATCAACCCATTTAACGGCTCCAACGGAAGATCCAACGGTCATTTTTTCCCTTATATCCTCAAGCGTACAATTCTCCTCCAGGTCCTTTATCCTCTTCGCTACTTCCTGTCCGATATATAAATTAAGGGCTATTTCATAGTACTTCCTTGTAGTTTTAAGAAGCAGCCTGCGGATACTTATCCCCTTGTATATGACATAGTCCTGTTTCTGGTTTACCTTATCGGAGAGTTCATTGAGAATAGTGATTGCCCTGACAATTTTGCCGACTATATAGGGGCTGAACAGATCAAAATGGATCAGGTCAAGCTTTTCCGGGTCTTTTCTCCTGTCTCTTGCAGGCCATTTATCACAATCTCTGCGTGTACCTACTGTAAACAGGTTCATTGCAGGAGTAAGTTCACTTCTTCCTTTCTCTTCGGTGATATATGAAAACGGGAAATCGGCAGTATCAAAATTGGCGTAATGTTTCCCCATTATCACGCTATAAGGACCAATATGGACTGGCAGGAGGAGGTAGGCAAAGGAACCTGTTTTGGATCCGCGTTCAATGACGCCCTGATGTACCGGCCCCAGCTTATACATGTGATTGCTCTGGTTTGTACCGCTGCCAGCATTGAAAAATGATACGGAGCTGGCAATGAGAAGGGTAGATTTATGGTGCGAGACAGCATAAGGTCCTGCAAACACGCTGCACCCTTCCCCGTGAAAGGCCTCACAATTGGCAAAAAAGACTGAATTTTCAGCAGAGAATTGTTTGCCGATTTTTACTCCCTGTCCGACAAAACATTTGTCAAGAATTGCTCCGCTGTCAACCTTAGACCCGGACAGGATGATGAACTTCTGTGCAGTAACATTTGAACCGATAAATACAGGGGCTTCAATACAGCTCCTTATTGTACCTTCTTCAAGCAGGACTGCTCCGGAGATTGTTGTGTGGCTGCCTACCACAACATTACGGATTATATTTGTATCCCTGATCCTTGCTCCTGACTGTATAATCCCTCTTGTCTGCTTTCTGAAGTTGCAGTAGTCCTTTATCAGGCGGTGCACATTCTCAGTAAAAGCCTTATCATGGCGATAAAAAACAGTCAGGTAAGCGATCTGGGACGTAAGCCGGTCATATATCGGCAGATCCCTTCCCCCGCCTTCATTCAGAGCTTCAATTTCAGTCCCATTGCCAAAATCCGATCCTTCGTCAGCAACAATCGATCCCGTATTTGAGATCAGTACATTCTCTTCGATCAGATAATTTGATATCCTTCTTACGTCTTTAATATGAACTTGGTTCCCGATTTCACAACTGCTGATATAGCTGTTATAAATCCCACAGGATAGAGCTGTTTTCCCATCATCAATTTTTCCCGAAAGATCTCCGATCTTAACGATTCCTTCAAATCGTGTATTTATAATGTTTAAGGGAGAAAAGCCTTCGGCTACTGTAATATTGTCCCAGTTTGTAGCAAAACAGTTTTGTCTACAAAGAATATCGATTTCTTCTTTGGTTAAGTTCCTGAAATTCATAGTATGAAGCGAAAGGAATTATATGCCATTACCAGAATTTTAAGATAAAATCGTACGTCGTTTCAATTTGATTGTTCCATTTCAAGGAAGTACCTCATGGTTTCAACATGAAGTTCCGATGTGGCGGGCTCATCGCAAACAATGATTCCCCTCTGGTGCATCTGCAGGATTGAAGCTGTCCACATATGGCTTATGCCTCCCTCAACAACTTCCCGCAGGGCTCTGGCCTTATTAAAACCGGTTATAATGATCAGAACCTCTTTTGCATCCATCACGGTCCCGACTCCAACTGTAAGAGCCTGCTTTGGTACTTTTGCCATATCTCCCCCAAAAAATCTGGAATTGGCAAGAATTGTGTCATATCTCAGGGTTTTCACTCTTGTCCTTGATGTCAGCGACGAACCCGGTTCATTAAATGCAATATGTCCGTCGGGACCAATTCCTCCAAGGAATAAATCAATTCCACCAGCAGCCTTCATCCTTTTTTCATAATCAGCACATTCCTTTTCCAGGTCTTTCGCATTTCCGTTTAAGATGTTTATGTTTTTCTTTGGAATGTCAATGTGGTTAAAGAGATTGTCGTACATGAAATAA
>JAUZNW010000146.1 GCA_030706785.1 Bacteroidota bacterium
ATGAAATACGTAGCATCTCTTCGAGCCTGAAGAGGGGTTTCATCGCAAGGGCATCACAGGCTGAGGCAGTCAAGGTAAAAATAGAAACATCTCCGTATCCGGTTATTGTTGCAGGAGATTTTAATGATACCCCCATATCCTACACATACCGGACTTTAGGGAAAGGGCTTAATGATGCGTTTGTGGCTTCAGGATACGGCGCAGGATTTACCTACAAAGGCAATTATCCGCCAAACAGGATCGATTATATCTTATATGACAATAAGCTTGAATGCCGGCAGTTTGACATCATAAAAGTCAGATACTCTGACCATTATCCCATTATTGCCTATTTCAGGAAGAACAATTAAAAGGGAAGCTTTTTAAGGTCAACATTTCCACCCGAAATTATCAGTCCCACATTTTTACCGCGAAAGAAATCAGGATTCTCCTTTATTACCGCAAGGACAGTTGCGGAGGATGGTTCAATGATGATCTTCATTCTCTGCCACACCATCATCATTGAGCTTATGATCGACTCTTCCTTGGCTGTGAAAATATCGTCAACATTCCTACGGATAATCGAGAAGGTTAATTCGCTGAGTGAAGTAAGTAGTCCGTCTGCTATTGTTAAAGGATTAACAGACGGAGTCAATACGCCGGTTCTGAAGGATTTCCATGCATCGTTCGCGTTAAGAGGCTCCGCTCCTATCACTGTTATTTTTTCCCTGATTTCCTTTGCACAGGTCGATGTGCCGCTCATCAGTCCGCCGCCGCCTATTGGCGCCACAATGATATCAAGGTCATTATGATCTTCAAGAAGTTCGAGCGAAGCCGTCCCCTGTCCGCAGATAACATTGAAATTGTCGTATGGATGAACAAGTGTTGCTCCTTCCTTTTCCATTATCGACCTGCAGGTCCTTTCACGGGATTCCAGGGTTGGTTTGCAGAAGGTAATAATAGCCCCATATCCGGCAACTGCATCCTTCTTAACTGAAGGAGCATTCTCGGGCATTACAATGAATGCCTTTGTGTCATTCATACTTGCAGCAAGGGCAAGCGCTGCTGCGTGATTGCCGGAAGAATGCGTGACAACACCATTCTTTTTTTGGGATTTATTAAGTGACATTACGGCGTTTGTTGCCCCCCTGAATTTGAAAGCGCCGACTTTCTGGAAATTCTCGCATTTGAAGAAAAGCCGGCAGTCAAAGATCCTGTTAAGCTGCTGTGAAGTCAATACCGGTGTCCTGTGTATGAATGGCTTGATCCGCTTATGTGCAGCCTTTATATCTGAGAGGGTTGGAAGAGTCATTTTATATGAAGGTTAAGAAATCCAAAATACAAAAATAAACTTGTATGAGACTAAATGGAATAATTTCATGAACGGGACAACCTTTTCTGCGCAGGCTCATGAACTCACACCCCGGCCCTCCCGACTCTACGGTCGGGACAGGCTCTCTCTGCTTCGCAACGAGGGGATTTAGGAGTAAGCTCATGCACTATACAAAAAGAGACGCCTGGATCAGGCGTCTCCACATCATTATATTGTCAATCAATAAATTGTTAACCGAAAATGCTCCACGCAACTGTAACACCTGCCATAACAACAGCAACCATCGACATCAGCTTTATCAGAATATTCATGGCAGGGCCGCATGTATCTTTAAACGGATCACCCACTGTGTCACCAACGATACTTGCCTTATGACATTCGCTTTTCTTGCCACCATAATTACCTTTTTCAATAAATTTCTTGGCATTATCCCAGGCGCCACCTGCATTATTCAGCATGCTGGCAAGTGTAAAACCTGTTGTCATTCCACCAATAAGAAGACCAACAACACCGGGAACTCCAAAAATGATCCCTGTTGTAACTGGAACAATGATAGCCATAAGGGCGGGTATAACCATCTCTTTCTGTGCTCCCCGGGTTGCTATTTCAACACATTTTGCATACTCAGGTTTACCGGTTCCATCCATAATTCCGGGTATTTCCCTGAACTGGCGTCTGACTTCATCAACCATTCTCCCCGCATTTCTTCCGACTGCTTTCATAGCCATGGCAACAAACACGAAAGTCATCATTGCACCGATGAAAAGACCAGCCAGTAATATCGGGTTAAATAAGGAAAGATTATATGCCGAGACAAAATCCCTTATTCCTGCGTGAGTCACTTCTATAGCCTGCTGTCCCGATTGTACAACTGCAGGAACATGACTCTTATAAAACAAAATATCACCAATCTGTTTGTATCCATCCACGCTTTTATCTGCGAGTCTCCCAAGCCAAAGTTTCACCTCTTCTATGTAAGCTGCTACAAGTGCCAGTGCAGTAAGAGCAGCTGAGCCAATTGCAAATCCTTTACCGGTTGCTGCCGTAGTGTTTCCAAGTCCGTCAAGAGCATCAGTCCTTTCCCTTACTTCTTTTGGGAGTTCCGACATCTCAGCATTACCACCGGCATTATCAGCAATTGGTCCGAATGTATCAGTTGCAAGTGTTATCCCAAGAGTTGAAAGCATACCTACTGAAGCAAAACCTATACCGTAAACTCCCGATGCAAAATCGTGGAATCCGCCTGAGAGAGCATAAGCGGCTATAATCCCTGCGACAATCGTCAGAACAGGAATCCATGTTGAGAACATCCCGACAGCCATCCCTTCTATTATAACTGTTGCCGGCCCCTGTTGTGATTGTTTCGCAATGCCTTTTGTCGGTTTGTATGTATCTGAAGTAAAATATTCTGTTGCCTGCCCAATTATAACTCCTGCAATAAGTCCCGATACTGCAGCTCCAAAAACCCCCCATGTTATCCAGTCTGCAGCGGCCATAATTGCGAGAACAATAAGTAATAATGCAGAGCTCCCACCTGTACCCAGCAGCAAGCCATTCAACAGACTTTTCTGGCTGGCTGATTCTTTGGTCCTGACCATATAAACGCCTGCTATCGAAAGCAGAATCCCTATTGCAGAAACAAGCATAGGTGCAATAATTGCCTTCATCTGATGGCCTGCTGCAAGAGAAGGAAGTGCAGCTCCAAGAGCAGCGGTTGAAAGAATTGATCCGGCATAGGATTCATAAAGGTCAGCTCCCATACCAGCAACATCACCCACATTATCGCCTACATTATCTGCTATTGTAGCCGGATTACGAGGGTCATCTTCCGGTATTCCTGCTTCAATTTTCCCGACGAGATCAGCTCCGACATCCGCAGCCTTTGTAAATATGCCTCCTCCCACACGTGCAAAAAGAGCCTGTGTTGAGGCACCCATACCGAAAGTGATCATTGTGGCAGTTACCTCGACAAGCTTTTGGTGCTCATCTATACCCTGGGGAACAAATGTAAGCCCTAAAAACGTGAGGCCTGTCTGCATGTGAGCCGGGGTAAAAATTACACTGTTCAGGAACAGAAACCACAATGAGATGTCGAGAAGGCCAAAGCCCACCACGAGAAGTCCCATTACTGCACCACTCCGCATTGCAACCTGTAATGCACTGTTCAAGGATTTTGATGCAGCCCATGCTGTTCTGTTTGACGCAAATGTGGCATTTTTCATACCTAGATAACCACACAAACCTGAGAAGAATCCTCCTGTAAGAAATGCAACAGGTACAAAGGGGTTTTGAACACCCATGTAAGCGAGCACTAACAGAAGGGCAACCAGCACGACAAATATCTTAGCCACTACTGTATACTGGCGTTTCATGTAGGCCATTGCGCCTTCCCTTACATATGCAGCGATCTCCTTCATCTTGTTTGTCCCTTCTTCTTTAACTATCATGTTCTTGTAAAAGATCCAGGCAAACAATAATGCACAAAGCGCTGAAATTGGAACGATCCAGAATAAGCTACTAATCATGATATTTTTCTTAAATTAATTGAATAGGTTTAGATATGGCGAAATTTTGCCGCTACAAAACTAATCCAGTTTTTCATTTATCCAAATGAAACAAACAAGTTTTTCAGCTGGATGGCAGAATTTGCAGCGGCCAGGCTCAATTATTTGCAGAACAGTTAATTAATCAGATTTCCCGGAAGAATTCGTAGTTAATATCCTCAAGTTCCTTCATCGTCGGATAGCGATAATAAACCATGTCATCATTTGCGCCGACATAGAATCCGGTTTCAATTGTCCTGTAAAGAATTGTCCCTGAGTAGATCCTCTGGACCGTCTTCATATGCTTCTCATATTCTCCCTTCAGGATCTCAAGGCAATCCCTGAGATGACCTATATTTGAATAAGGCAGCTGCTCTGCAGATCCATACAGCGGATTTGTAGCCAGCTCACCCAGTTTCAGTTCAACAAAGAAAAGTTTCGGAATGACAATAGGCCGCGAGCCATCTGTGAGTGTCTTAAGGAATACTGACGGAGGAAGCTCACTGGCAACCATCGGGGTAACAGGACAGAGTTCCTGGTATAGATGAAGCTGGCTCCGGGTTTCTGAGCTTTTATCGTATGGCGTCTTTTTCAATTCGAGGGCAGTACCATGGTCGGTTGTCAGGTAGAGGCTTTTAAGAGCAGAGGTGGGAATGATTTCCAGTACCCTGTAAACCGAAAGGTACACCGAGCTTTTCGGGCTGCCGTCCTCCTTTGCCACGCAGCGCCTGTTAAGGCTGTCCATATCAATTCTGTCCTCAATCATCTTTAGGTCAACCTCAAAGAAGATCGTTTGCCCTTTATTGCGTTTCTTCGTACCTGTTGAAAGGTACATACCGAATCCTTCAGGTGGCAGCATCGATGCAACGAGTGCTTCCGGGGTGCAGGTCAAGTAAACGTATTTGCTCATAACTGTATCTGTTTAATGGATATTTATCAGGTTGTCATAGTAATCAGAGTTCCTTTTAAAATTAATTCTGATTTTTGAAATGGCCAAATATTTGTTGCTGGGTGATGGGTGCTGCGTGCTGGTTATCGGTTACCAGGTGCTGGTTACTTGGTGCTTAACAGATTAACCAGCAACGGGCAACGAGTAACAAGCAACTGCATGATCTGACTATCGTATTAAAAAATAATTACGGAGTCTTTTTGTTTTTAACGTACTTATCCATCCACCCCAGCACTTCCCAGTGCTTGTGCAGAATAGACTCACGTGCTGCATAGCCGTGACTTTCATCAGGGAGAAGTACAAGCCTTACGACAGCTCCGAATCCTTTCAGGGCAGCGTAGAACCTTTCACTCTGGATCGGAAATGTGCCACTGTTGTTATCGGCCATACCATGAATAAGCATGATGGGATCTTTTACCTTATCGGCGTTCATGAAAGGTGACATCCTGTTATATATCTCAGGCGCCTCCCAGTAGCTTCTTCTCTCATTCTGAAAACCGAATGGTGTCAGTGACCTGTTGTATGCTCCGCTCTCTGCAATTCCGGCTGCAAACAGCCGTGTATGTGCCAGTAGATTAGCTGTCATAAAAGCACCATAGGAATGCCCGCTTACAGCCACCCTTGCAGGATCTGTCACGCCCATCTCAACAGCCTTACTTACGGCTGCTTCTGCATCAGCAGTGAGCTGCTCCACGAAAGTATCGTTGGGCTCCTTCCCTCCCACCCCGACAATCGGGAAAGCTGCATCCATAAGTATCGCATATCCCTGCGTAACATAGACCAGGGCTGAGGAAGGACTTATCCTTGTAAAAGTATAGGGAGATCCGCTCACCTGACCAGCGGCTGAGAGATCATTGAATTCACGCGGGTATGCCCAGAGAAGGGTTGGAAGCGGCCCGTTCTTCTCCTTATCATAGCCTGCCGGAAGATAGAGCGTAAAGGAAAGATCGAGACTGTCTCTGCGTTTGTATTTGACAAGCTCCTTGCGAACTCCCGTAAGCTGAGGGTATGGATTCTCAAACCTTGTGACCTGCGTCAGCTTCCTGTTTTTAAGGTTCCTGATAAAATAGTCTGGAGGATCGGTAACAGACTGTCTGGTGGTGAGGATCAGCCCTTTTGTCACGTCAATGAAAGCTGAAAAAGATTCATAATAAGGGGCTTCGGACCTCCATAACCTGGTAGTTTTTCCGGAGGCAATATCATATTTATCAATAAAAGGCCTGTCTCCTTCGGGCGAGGAACCATCACCGGTCAGGTACAATGATTTTCCTTTATCTGTAAAAAGAAGCGTCTTCATTCCAAAACTGTTATTATCTGTCACGAATCTTCCCGGGTTATGATATCCGTCATCCCGATTAAACTCCTGTATCTTTTTCTTTGTATTCTGCGGATCCTGCGGACTGAATGAGCTTATGACCACCATCCTTGTCTTTTGGGATAATTCCTGGATCAGGGCATAGGTATCATTCCCCCAGAAGATCCT
Organism: Bacteroidota bacterium; assembly: GCA_030706785.1. Taxonomy (GTDB): domain Bacteria; phylum Bacteroidota; class Bacteroidia; order Bacteroidales; family VadinHA17; genus LD21. Next base: position 6,288 of record JAUZNW010000146.1, read on the forward strand.
GCTGCATCTCAGCGCCGTGGCAATATATTTCACAGGTTCTCCTGAAAAGGGAGCATCGAGCGACCAGACCTGGTCGTGGAATTCCATTTCATTTTTATAATCACCTCCATCGAGGGCTTCGATCCAGTTAATGGTCGCCGGTTTATCGTCCCTCCAGCTGAAATCGCGCCTGCCCGGAAGTACCTGATCGTAGCCTCTTGGCTCGTTTTCGACAAGGGCTCTGTCAAGAAGCGTTTTAACAGGATTCCCTTTGATGTCCATGATAACAGTTACTGAAGGGAAGTCGTAAAACGGGACGGTATATGAAAAGGGTCGCCTGATAATATCGACAAGCAGATACCTGCCGTCGGGAGATGGTGTGGCCGATGTGATCATTCCCGGCTCACCAACCTTTATGGTATTTGAACCATCCCACATCATAAGCTGCGACAGGGCGAAATACTCAAATATTGCCTCATCAACAGGATCCTTAAGGAGGTCCTGGTAAGTGGCGGCCTGTCCCTGCTTACCCAGGTTTTCCTGGATAACTGGACCCTCGGGTATCGGGCTTCTTTCGGGCACAGCTCCGCGACCGGGAAGATTAATGGTAAAGACGAGCCTCCTGCTGTCGGAAAGCCAGCTGACAGAACTCCCGAAAACCATATTGAGATTGTCACTGATTTTTGCTGCTTTCGCTGATGCTACATCACATATCCAAAGCTCAATTCCATTATTTTTTGTTACTGAAAATGAAAACTTCTTTCCGTCGGGTGACCAGTCGGGGTAACCGAGTGAAGCGTCAGCCGGCAGACCTGCAACGGGACGGGCGTTAGTCCCGTCAATATTCATCAGGGTAAAAGATTTGTTGAATGTCTGCCTGCTGGGACCGCTTGTCGCAGGATTGATCCTGAGCCCTGCCAGCCTGAGCTCGGGGGCCGAAAGCTCCTTAATGGTAATTATCGGTAATCGTTCGATGACAAGCATTTCTGTCCTGGCCGGACTTACCGATACAAGCGGTGTGACGGGAGCATCGACAATTTTTATAATCTCGTCAGGAGGCAGCTGGTATTTTAATGCTTCCTGGGATGTTGCTGTCTGAAAAACTATTGCTGCAATAGCAGCGCTGAAGATTTGTTTCCTTATCATTGGTTAATAAAATTATAGTTGCTTGTTGCTGGTTGCTTGTTGCTTGTTGCTGATTTTTTGTAAAAGATGATCCGTGTTCCTCTGTGATACTCCGTGAACTCTGTGGTGAATAAATTGAAATTAATTGAAATATGTTGAAATGTGTTTAAATAAATAGTTTCTGATGAGGGTAAACAAACAATTACCGAAGTAAATTAAACAAAGAATTCCAATAAGTGGAACCATTAATTAATTATATGGTTCCTTCAACTTAAAAAATACACTCTTTTATTACATTTGTCCGGTCTTTGAAAAATTGACCTTTTATACAATATAAATTACAGATGAATGACTTTTTTGACGACAAGATAGCCGAAAGGCTGGGCGGCATCAATTTCGGGAAATCGACTGCAATTTACAAGTTCGAGCTTATCAAACGTGCGAAAGCGGCTGCCAGGAAAGCGCATCCGGGAATGGAACTGATAGATATGGGTGTCGGCGAACCCGACTGGCCGGCCGACACACTTGTAGTAAAAGCATTATCGGATGAAGCGGGAAAGCCCGAGAACCGGTGGTACGCCGATAACGGGATTCCCGAGTTTCAGGAAGCCGCTGCACATTACCTCGAAAGAGTTTATAGTCTTTCAGGGTTGATCCCTTCGGAACATATAATTCACGGGATCGGATCGAAACCGATCCTCGCTTTGCTTCCGATCTGCTTTATCAACCCCGGGGATGTCCTTCTGACTACAGTTCCGGGATATCCTGTTACCGCGACTTATACAAAATACCTCGGCGGAGAAGTCTATAACATCCCCCTTCTGGAGTCAAACTTATTCTTGCCTGATTTTAGTTCTGTTCCTGTATCAGTCCTGAAAAAAGCAAAGCTGCTTTACATGAATTATCCGAATAATCCCACCGGAGCAGTGGCAAGTCCCGGGTTCTACAGGCATGTTGTCGATTTTGCAGCTAAGAACAACATTGTGGTCATAAATGATTCGGCGTACGGGGCACTGACCTATGACGGCCAGAAGCCGCTGAGCTTCCTGTCGGCCGATGGGGCGATGGATGTGGGGATTGAGGTGCATTCACTGTCAAAGGCCTTTAACATGACCGGCTGGAGGATCGGCTTTATCTGCGGGAATGCCAAAGCGGTAAAAGCATACGGGACCATAAAGGACAATACCGATTCGGGGCAGTTCAGGGCAATCCAGAGAGCAGGTATCCAGGCGCTGAACCACACTGAAATTACTGAAAAGACAATCTCGAAATACTCAAGGAGATTCGATATGCTGGTAGAAGCCCTTAAAGAGGCAGGGTTTGATTCAAAAAAACCAAAGGGAACATTTTACTGCTATGTGAAGGCTCCCTCGGGAACCGCCGATGGCAGGACCTTCAATACGGCTGCTGAGTTTTCGGAATTCCTCATCAGGGAATCCCTGATCTCAACCGTTCCATGGGATGATGCCGGGAAGTATATAAGGTTTTCAGTGACCTTCGAGGCTGACTCCCAGGAAAGGGAGATGGAGGTGATCGGGGAGATGGGCAGGAGGTTGAAGAAGCTGGGGCTGAAGTTTTAGGGTTGACGGGTTAACTGGTTGACGGGTTAACTGGTTGGCGGGTTAACTGGTTAACTGGTTGACGGGTTAACACTGCAAAACCAGATAACC
>JAUZNW010000147.1 GCA_030706785.1 Bacteroidota bacterium
ACCAGCTTGTGGTAAGGGTCGAGGATGAGGAACTTGACAACCGTCCTTCCGGCAAACAGTATTACGGGAATGCAAAAGGTATCTGGCAGACAGTTTATCTTGAGCCGAGAAGTAAGACTTATATAGCGGGAATACATTTTTATCCCGATATAGAAAGAAAGGAAGTAAAGGCAGAACTCAGGCTTTCATCACCTGCTCCGGCCGGACTGGTTTTCAGGCTTAAAGGTAAAGGTAATGATATAACTTTTGAATCTCCACTGAAAGAAGGTGAGAGCACCGCAGGCTTTACCATCCCGGTAAAAGGGATGAGGCTCTGGTCACCTGGCGATCCCTGGCTTTACGAGGTTACCGCATCGATAAGTTCACCAGAATTGTCCGATGAAGTGAATACTTATTTTGGCATGCGAAAGATCTCTGTCGTCCCCGTTCCAGGAAAGGATTTCAGCTACGTTGCACTGAACAATAAGCCCCTCTACCTGAGACTTACTCTAGATCAGAGCTTCCACCCGGACGGTTTTTACACATTCCCATCGGATGAATTTATGCGGGAGGAGATAATGAGGGCTAAGAACCTGGGTATAAACGGTCTGAGAATTCATATAAAAACCGAAATACCACGAAAGCTTTACTGGGCCGATAAACTCGGTCTGCTAATAATGGAGGATGTCCCGAATTACTGGGGAGAACCCACTCCGGAAGCCAAAGCTAACTGGGAATATATAGCAGCGAATGAAGTAAGCAGGGATTACAATCACCCGTCAATCTTTGCCTGGGTACTCTTTAACGAGACATGGGGGTTGTTCAGCAGGGATTCAGTTACAGGAAAGCGGTCCTATACTCCCCAGACGCAGGAATGGGTACGTTCATGGTACACCAGGACAAAAGCAGCCGATCCGACCAGGCTTGTCGAAGACAATTCCCCATGCAACCTTGATCACGTAGCTACAGACATAAACTCCTGGCATTCATACAATCCTGCAAGGCAATGGGCCGGCCTGTTTGATGAGATCTTAAGCAAGACCTACCCCGGTTCAGCCTACAACTTTATCGGCGGCAATATCCAGGGTAACCAGCCGATGCTGAATTCAGAGTGCGGGGCAGTGTGGGGATACAATGGAAGTACAGGTGACATTGACATAACGTGGGAATACCATATAATGATGAATGAATTCCGCAAAAGGCCAAAAATAGCCGGCTATTTATTTACGGAATTCCATGATGTTATAAATGAATGGAACGGCTATTACCGTTTTGACCGGACCAAAAAGGATTTCGGGCTTGATGAGATATACCCTGGCATGACTATGGCTGATCTTCAGCAGGATCTTTATGTGGTTGCCGGTGATGATTTCTTCAGGGAATTCAAAGGTGGTGAAACGGCAACGATACCGGTGGGTGTAAGTGCAGTATCTGACTTTATACCACAAGATCTTAAAATTGAATATTCAGTTTATGGCTGGAATCAGTACGGCGACAGGTTCGACTGGAAGACTGGTAAAATAACAGCGAAAGCTGAACCATTCTCATTTATTCCGCTTGAGCCTGTTCATTTTAAGCTTCCAGATGAAACAGCAGTTATGATATTTGCAGTTGCCCTGAAAGACGGGCAGGGTAACATCCTGCAAAGGAACTTCTTTCCACTCCGTGTCGAAGGCAGCAAAACCAGTCCTTATATACTCTCAAAATCACCATCGGCATTCAGGGATGCATCGTGGAGCATAAGGAACCTGGCTCCGCAGAAGGGCAGGAAAGTCTGGGGAATGGGATCAGGCTTCTTCGAGTATGAATTTCCGCTGCCATCTGGTCTGGATACCGGTAAAATAGCTTCAATGGAATTCAGGGCTGAGCTGGCAGCGCGCTATCCCCAGGAGAAGTATCTTGAGGAAGGGGTTGCTGAACGCATCGGGATGACTGTAGTCTCAAATAAAGGCAGGATACCTGGATACGGTAAAAACAGCTATCCTATGACTGATGAAAAGAAGTTCGGATCAAAAGTGTTAATCCTGGCTAACAGTGAAAAGATAGGAGAGGTGTCACTACAGGATGATCCGGCTGACCACAGGGGACTGCTGTCGTGGATGAACCAGGAACCAGGCTGGGTATGGGGCAGCGCTGATCATTCAAAGCCCTGGCTCCTGGATGAAGCCGGATCCTACGGATACCTGGTAAAGGCAGATTTAGACAGGGCTGCTGTTAAGAAGGCTTTTAAAACCGGGAAGGTTGTCATCCGCCTTCAGGTCGATGAATCAGATTCAACCCATGGTGGTCTTTCAGTGTATGGAAAAGAATCGGGACGATTCCCTCTTGATCCTTCAATAATAATAAAACCCAGGTAAGCAACTACCTGGGTTTCAATATCAGTTCAATAAATTTATTAACCGCAAACCAGAATTTCCTTTGCATACTTGACACAGATTCCTACCTCCTTGGCTGCATCTGACCACGGTTTTATGTCATATTCCAGCTCTATATCGCAATAGATCGGCCATGCATTCTTTTTGACCAGGAGCAGCACCTCGGCAAGCGGCATTTCACCCTGCCCCCATACCTGATTTGTGTTAGGCGGATCAATATTTGGACCGGTTTTGTCCTTGATATGCATGCTGAAAATACGGTCGTGATACTTTTCTATAATAGTATTTGGATGAATCCCTGTTGAGCCGAAGAAATGTCCGGCATCGAAATTCATCATCACGGCTGGTGAAATTGCCAGGAAAGGATCATAGCTGAATCCTTCCGTAGCAAATTGCATGTGCTGGTGGAATATTGCATACATCCCATGTTTTTCTGCGATCGGGCCGAGCTTTTTGACAGCCTCTTCTCCAAGCTCATCCGTAACTCCCTTTGCACCCATGGCTTTGGCTGCCTTGAAAGCATAGTCAATTTCCTCATCTGACCATCGTGCAGGTGAGAATTTAACGATATGTACTCCTATCCCGGCACCGTCGAACAGCTTTTTAGCCTCTTCAACTTTTGTCATTGGAAGGGCAAGCCGCCAGTCCTTAAGATCCTGGGTATATTTTGCCCTTGCCGCTTCCTGTTCGGGAGTCATCTGCGGGCGCTGGAATCCGCCCATTGGTGCACCGGGTCTTGCGCCACCCGGCTGTCCGGCTGGCTGGGGTCCTGGTTGTCCTCCTGCCGGAGGTCCGCCTGCAGGACGCTGTCCCGGCTGTCCTCCCGGCTGAGGTTGTCCGCCGGAGGGTGGTGCTCCCGCCGGACGCGGTCCGCCGCCCATGCCGAACATTCCCATCATAGGATTCTTTGGCGCTCCCAGGTAATCTTCAAGGTCATTGCTCATCAGCTCGATTGAACTTATGCCCGCCTGTTTGCAATACTTTATTATATTTTCGACACCGCCCGGCATGCTCCTCCAGCTGTAGGTTATAGCACCTATCCGGACACCGCCGAAATTTGAATTGGGTTTGTCCGATTTAACCGGCTGGGCAACAGGGGCATTTTTACATCCATAAGCTCCGGGGATCATTGACAGTGCTGCCACAGCGGCTGTCCCTCCCAGGAACTTCCTTCTTGAGATTCCGTTTCCGGATTTGTTGGGATTTTTCATAAGTGGTTGGGTTTTAAGGTCTGTGAATCATTCCATAAAAATACATAAAAGTTTTTCACGGCTTAAGTTGTGAAAAATAAATGTTTAAAAAACTTGAAATCAGTAAATCAGGTATATAAGCGGAGAAATATCTGGTATATTTCAACATATATCGCAGTTGCAGTGCTGATATGCTTCGTATTCTTCATTAAGGAGAAGAGGGAGATCACTGTCGCAGAATAAGATTGTGGATTTTACCTGACAGTTTCTGGTCGCTTGTTGCAGGTTACTTTTTGCTGGTTATGAGTTACCCATAATTCTCAACCCCCTTTAGGGTGCAGGGGATTGCCTGCTTTCTATTTGCATTTCAGCTGGCCTTAGGTCAGGTGCAGATGCCCTGAGTGTTATTATGCCTTCCTTTGGTTCTGATTTTACAATCACGAGGCACCTTCCATGCCATGCTTTTCTTTGCGGAAGCTGAGAGCTTTCAAGGCTTACCGGATTTGCATTCCCGACTGCCATGATTATGCCCGGCCCTTCAACTGAAAAAGAGACCAGGTTTTCAGCTTTGGGATTACGCATTCCATATACGTCAGTAACCTCAACGGTGAAGTAGCACAGATCCTGTCCATCGGCTCTTATAACGGGCCTGTCTGCCGATAATCTTAATGATATCGGTTCTCCTGCACTTTTCAATTCTGCGGTATTCACAATCTTTTTCATTGAATACCCTGTTGCCTTCAGGGATCCCGGCTGGTAAGGGACCTGCCATGATGCAATATACTTTGTCGTCCGGTCTGTTACCTTCCTGCCAAGGGATTTCCCGTTCAGGAAAAGCTCCACCTGGTCACAGGATGAGTACACATTTACTTCCATAAGCCTGCCTTCACTGCCTTTCCAGTTCCAGTCATCAACGGCATCAAGCCAATGCCATTTTGACCAGGATTGCCTTTCAGGATTTAATTCAAATGAAGGTTGGGGTGGTGTAACCCAAATCGACAGCTGATTTTCCTTCCAAAGGACATCCCTGTAATATGACTGGGGACGCTTCCACCCGCAGATATCTATATCCCCGCAGAAAGCAAGGTTCCATGGGAAAAAATCCTGCTTCTGCCAGTATCCCCGCCAGCCAATGCTGGCTTCTCCAATATAATCGAATGCTGTCCAGACAAAATCACCGATCACATACGGGTGATCAATGACCTCCATCCAGCTTCCGAATGCTTCAAGAGGAAATGATTCAGTCCCGATCATAATCCTTCCCGGGACACGAATGTGATCCTGTTCATAAATGCTTTTCTGATTATGATCACCTCCAAAAGCATAATTATATCCTGCAACATCAAGCGCCGCAAAATAAGGATCCTGTTCAGGTTTCAAATCGTTGACAGCTGATGTTACAGGCCGGGTAGGATCAGTTTTCCTTATATATTCTGCAAGGGTACCGGCAAGCTTTATGACTTCAGGATTCTGCCGGTCAGGTATTTCATTGCCGATGCTCCACAGAATTATCGAGGGATGATTCCTGTCGCGAAGGACCATACTTTCAATATCCCTTTGCCACCAGTCATTGAAAAACAAATTGTAATCATGAGGGTTTTTGGGTTCATTCCACATGTCGAATGCCTCGTCAATCACGAGCATACCGAGCCGGTCGCAGGCATCAAGGAACACCGGTGACGGGGGATTATGCGCACACCGGATTGCATTGAAACCTGCACCCTTAAGAAGTTCAATCCTTCTTTCCTCGGCCCTGTCAAAGGCTTTTGATCCCAGGGGTCCGTTATCGTGATGAACACAACCGCCCTTAAGCTTCAACGGTTTGCCGTTCAGGGTGAATCCATTTGTGATATCAAAGGTAATTGTCCTGACTCCGAAAGATGTTTCAGTCTGGTCTGACAGAGATCCGTTTACGTAGATCTCCGAAACAGCACTATATAGCTGTGGGGAATCAGGAGACCATAAAAGGGGATTTTCCAGCCTTATTTCCTGATTGATCATTTCCTTATTGCCTGACTCCACCCTCCCTGCTGTTTCAGCTTCTGCCACTTCCCTCTTCCTTGTGTCCAGGATTCTGGTTACCAGCTTTACCTCGGCAGCTTCCTTCCCTTCATCAATAAGTGTAGTCCTGACACTTATTGTTGCTTCTTTTTCAGAAACCAGTGGTGTCGTAATATATGTTCCCCAGGTATCAATATGGACTGGATTGAGCACCTGTAACCAGACGTGTCTGTAAATTCCCGATCCGGAGTACCAACGGCTGTTCTCCCCTTCATTCTTTACCTTGACACAAAATATATTTTTCCCGTCTGAATTAAGGTTACCTGTAATATCATACCAGAAGCTTGTATAACCGTAAGGATGATTGCCAAGATATTGTCCGTTAAGCCATACATCAGGGTTCATGTAAATGCCATCGAAGATTATCCTGATGTGCTTTCCTTTAAAATTATCAGGAAGGGTAAAGGTTTTCCGGTACCAGCCGGTTCCTCCGGTTGTAAACCCGCCGCTTACCTGGCTGATCGCATTTATGTTGAAAGGTGAGCCGGTTAGCGGCAGATCTTCTATGCTCCAGTCATGCGGAAGATCTATGTTTCTCCAGTGAGAGTCATCAAAAGATGGATTTTCAGCATACTGAGCTCCTCCAAGGTGGAACTTCCAGCCACCGTCAAACAGGATTTCCCTCTGAAATACGGACTGGGCATCTGAATGAGGTATCCGGCCGATAAGGAGAAAAACAAGAAGGCAGGTTCGGAACATGTTGCTTTTCATGATTATACAAGTTTGGAGACTAATGCAATTTACGAAGAAGGTTTGATCTTTTACCCGGATGGTTTAACTTTACTGAAAAAACAGAAAATTATGATAGTAACCTGTGTTCATGTTCATGTAAAACCTGAGGCTGTAGATGATTTCATTAAGGCTTCAGTCCTGAATCATATAGGTTCGGTTCAGGAGGCCGGCAACCTGAGGTTCGATTTCCTTCAGCAGGCAGACGATCCGACACGGTTTATGATTTACGAAGCCTTTGAATCGGAAGAAGCGGTCTCCAATCACAAGACAACCACCCATTATCTGGAATGGCGCGATACAGTGAAAGATATGATGGCTGATCCCAGGTACGGGGTGAAATACAATGTCCTTGAACCAAAAGACAGGTCCGGATGGTGAAGTCTTTTCAGTTTTCGAAGCTGCCGTTGATTTATTTCGGAAGCGGAAAAATAAATCTGCTCCCCGGGCTGATTAAGCGGTACGGATCTGAAATTGTCCTGGTTACGAATCCGGAATCGTTCATCAGATCTCCATTTGCAGCAGGATTTTTCAATTCCTTACAGGATAATGGGATTAAATACCATCATGTTATTATTCCAGGGGAACCTTCCCCCGACATGATTGACACAACAACAAGGAATCTGATGAATGAAAGAATTGAAGTTGTTGTGTCTATTGGCGGCGGAAGTGTCCTGGATGCCGGAAAGGCTGTTTCCGCCATGCTTTACAGGAAGGAATCTGTAAAGGAGTTTCTTGAAGGCGTCGGAACAATGGAGCATCCGGGTACAAAGATTCCTTTCATAGCTTTGCCGACCACCTCCGGGACCGGAAGCGAAGCAACAAAAAATGCCGTGATCTCGCAGGTAAGAAAAGACGGATATAAAAAATCGCTGCGGCACGACAATTTTGTTCCCGATATCGCGATCATTGATCCGCAGCTTACCCTGAGCTGTCCGAAGAATATCACGGCTGCCAGCGGGATGGATTGCTTTACGCAACTCACTGAATCATTTCTGTCTGACAAAGCCACAGAGTATACCGATGCCCTTGCCCTTGAGGGATTAAAGCAGATAAAATGCTCGCTTCGTAAAAGTTTCCTGAACGGCGATGATTTAGACGCAAGAAGCGGAATGGCTTTCGCTGCCCTGACCTCCGGAATATGCCTGGCTAATGCCGGGCTGGGTGTTGTTCATGGATTTGCCTCTTCCATCGGTGGCCTCATCAATATACCGCATGGAGTTGTCTGCGGAACTCTTATGGCAACCGCTAATGCAGTCTCGGTCAGAGAATTAAGAAATACGGGGAGTAATCCGAGTGCTCTTGGAAAATACGCACTGCTCGGGAGACTTTTCATAAATGCAGGTGAGAAATCCGATGAATATTATATTGAAGGATTTATTGATTATCTCATGGAACTTACTTCGGAGCTTGAGCTTCCCAGGTTTGCACAATATGGTATTGGAATCAGTGATATCGATGTTATCTGTCGGATCACAGAATTGAAGAATAATCCGATAAAGCTTAGCCTGGAAGCTATGCATGAGATTGTCCGCGAAAGGCTTTGATTGGTCTTATGAATGAGAATGAAGCTTGGTTCAGGTTTTATGAGGAGCTGAATGATTTTCTGCCTTCCTATAAGAGGAAGACCTCCTTCCCTTTTCAATTCAGGGGAAATCCGTCTGTAAAGGATGCAATAGAATCTATCGGGATTCCTCATGTTGAAATTGACATGATCCTGGTCAACAGCAATTCTGTGGATTTCTCATACAAGATGCAGAATGGGGACGTGGTATCTGTATATCCTGTTTTTGAAAGCCTTGATATTAAAAATGTTCAGAAGCTGCGTGCCAAACCTCTGAGGAATCCTAAATTCATACTCGACGTTCACCTTGGCAGATTATCGAAATACCTGAGACTCTGCGGGTTTGATTCAATTTTTCAAAAAAGTCTGACTGACAGGCAGATAGTTGATATTTCTGTCACTGACAAAAGGATAATACTTACCCGTGACAGAGGGCTTCTGAAATCAAAAAAAGTAACTCACGGTTACTGGATAAGGTCATCGAAACCAAAAGAGCAGCTTAAAGAGGTCATTGAACGGCTGGACCTTATGGGAAATATCAACCCTTTCACCCGTTGCCTGGTTTGCAACGGTTTACTCAGGAAGGTGCAGAAGGAGATAGTCATTGATTCACTTCCTGAAAGAACAAAAGATTTTTATACGGAATTCAGGAAGTGTAACGATTGTGGCAGGATATACTGGGAAGGATCGCATTATGAGCGAATGAGGAAGTTTTTATTAACCATTCAGGATGAACCTGTCTAACTCTATGGACCTCTGTGTCTTCCCTGCCTGTCAGCCAATAGATCTGTGTTCTCTGTATTACAAAAATTTAAACAGTTCCACAGAGAGGAAAACAAAGGAGCCAGCTCTGTTATTTAATTTCTGACTTTTAAATATCTTTACTAAGCCTGAATCCTAATATCGTAAACATTATTCATTAATAATCTAAACCTATGAAACTTAAAACACTAACTCTTACTGTATTAATGGGCAGTCTGTTAATTATTTCACAAACTGTACAGCCTCAGCTCCCGAAGGAAACCGAAGCTCAGAAAATGCAGCGGATGAAATGGTGGACAGATGCCCGGTTCGGAATGTTCATCCATTGGGGCCTTTATGCACTCCCGGCACGACATGAATGGGTGAAGA
>JAUZNW010000148.1 GCA_030706785.1 Bacteroidota bacterium
ACCTTCAGTGAATGAGAAGCTGCCTGCCAGTTTTTCAAGCTGAGCACCCGGTTTCAGGATTTTTGACAAACCTTTATCCTGTCCAGGTGCTGAAAGTGACAGAAAAAGCGCTGCTGCAATTATAGAAGTAATAAATCTCATACAACCTGGACTTTCCTGATTCTTTCAACATAGTCATCGATCTGCTCCGGCTTTTCAAATCCGATAATGATCATATCGACTGCCCCCAGGCCGAGGACATATTTAAGGGAGGCCCCGATCTTACCGGAGTCATCTTTCAGTGCACCGCCTCCGATCAGTTTCATTCCGATAACTCCTTTTCCTGATTTGTGAAACTTCTCAATGACCGGTGCCACAAGTGAAGGATCACGCCGGTCCATTGCTTCTCCAAAGGGATTTATCCTTACATGGATCACATCAACCCACGGGCTGTCGGAAGCAGTCTTAAGAGCATCAAATGAATGGACCGATACGCCGTGCGCACCAATGACCTTTTTAACCTTAAGGTTCTCAAGCCCGTCCATGAACCTTTTCTGCTGATCGCTCCAGTCTCCGGTGGTCATGCAATGTAACTGGACCAAATCTATATAGTCAGTATTCAGCTCTTTGCGGAAACGATCCACAACAACTGCAGAATCAGGTCTTTCCTTCTCGGGAATTCCCCCCTCGGTAACCCACATTTTAGTACCCAGTACGTAGTTTTCACGGGAGATTCCTTTCAGCGCTGCAGCAGCGAAGGGATGTGTTCCGTAGCTGTCGGCACAATCGAAATACCGAATCCCCTTTTCATAGGCGGTGCGGATCATAGCTTCGGCGACCCCTGCCCTCGTGATATTTGACGATCGCATGTAACCACTGAATCCGGTTCCCATTCCGAGAAGAGTGGTTTTAATTCCCGTCTTCCCAAGAGTTACTTTCTGGAAAGGATCAAATGTGACGGGCTTAATGGCTGCCGGTGTCCCACTGACCATATTTCCAAGAAATATGGTTCCGGCTCCGGCTGTAACAGTTGCAACAAACTGCCGCCGTGTCAGATTCCTTTTTCCCATATCAGGTATATTTAGAATTGATTACTTGGTTAGTTAAGAACAAAATAAAGGAATTTTATTATTCAATGACAAAAAAGTGATACTAATTCATATTCCTTAAAACTTTAAGCGCTTCATAATAAAACCCCCCTGTCCTGACGTAAGGGTTTGACAGGGGTGTAAAAAAGGTCATTTAACCACCCCGTCACAGCCTGTCGGCCGTGCCAACCCTCCTTGAAAAAGGAGGGGAAAGTCCTGATTATTAATATTATAACTTTCTCCTCCTCTCTGGAGGGGCCGAGCGTTAAATCACGCCATAGGCGTGATAACGAAGTAGCCAGCCTGCAGGGAAGCCAAGAACGACAGATCAGGAGGAGGTGGTGTCTTTTTCCGCACTTCCAAAGTTGTTGTATTTCAATAACTATAGTTAGGGATCTCCTGTCTATTGCAACACTTTTATTGTAACATGCGACGGATGAGCAGAATCAAAGTATACCCTCTGAGTGGCTTTCTGAAAATCACTTTCGGAGCACTTATAGATATTGACGAATTTCTGAGGATTCCTATCTACGAGCGGGAACCATGAATTCTGGACCTGTACCATAATATGATGTCCTTTTTTGAAGGTATGTGCAACATCCGGGAGCTCGTACTTAACTTCAGTGATCTTGCCCGGGACAAAAGCTTCGGGCTTTTCGAAGCTGTTCCTGTATCTACCCCTGAATACTTCAGCACGGACAAGCATTTCATAGCCACCCATAGGATATTTTTCATCAGGATCGGGAGATTTTGCATCAGGCGGAAAGACATCCACCAGCTTGACTATAAAATCATCGTCGGTCCCGGTTGTTGATACAAAAAGATCAGCAGTAATTGGTCCGGTAACAGTGATATCTTCATTAAGGACATCTGTCTGATAAGTCACAACGTCAGGCCTTCTCGACGCAAACCTCTGGTCATCGTCCATATATTCAGAGGTTCTGTATGTATGAACATCTTCGGTGTAGGGAACAGGGTTTGCGGGATCGGAACAATACTCATCGAAGGCTGCGGGATTAACCGGGGTTGTGAAAGAGGCTGCCTTTCCCGGATGAAAATAAAGATCTTTCGTAACTACATTTTTGGGTGGCCATGTTGCAAAATCCTTCCATTCATCGACACCGGTGATAAAGATTGTAGCTTCAGGAAAATCAGGCTTTCCTTCACCCTTCAGGTAAAAATCGAAAAAGCCCTTTTCCATATCCTGGTACTTCCTGTTCGGATCAGAGCCCCAGTAAATGTGGCCGAGATGGGTTGCCTCGCCAGATTCCCACTGTCCATGTGACCATGGTCCCATTACCAGTATATTTTTTGTGGCTGGGGTATTCTGGGATTCTATAGATTCATAGGTGTGGAGAGCCCCAAAAAGATCTTCAGCATCAAACCAGCCTCCGACAGTCATTACAGCTGGGGTGACATTCTTCAGGTACCGACTTGGATCCCTTGCTTTCCAGAAGCTGTCGTAATCGGGATGGGCAAAAGCATCATTCCAGAATTTGATTGTGTCGCCAAAATACTTTGTGAGGATGTTTTTAACCGGACCCAGCGAAAGGAAGAACTCATAATTATCCGGAACAGGGTACATGAATCGTGGATTTCCAATCCTTGTCGGAGATTTATGAGGTCTGCCGTTATTATAAAAGAAATTGAAACAGTCCATAAGGAAAAAAGCTCCGTTATGGTGGAAATCGTCGCCTATGAACCACGCGGTAACAGGAGCCTGGGGAGATACGGCCTTTACAGCCGGATGTGCATTTATTATACCCATTGTTGAATAGAATCCCGGGTATGATATTCCGAATATCCCGACTTTACCATTATTGTTATCAACATTTTTTATCAGCCAGTCGACAGTATCCCAGGTGTCAGACGATTCATCAATATCCTTATTGCTTTTCTTTTCCGGAATTACAGGTCTGATATCCTCAAACTGACCTTCACTCATGAATTTGCCACGCACGTCCTGAAAGACCATTATATAATCGCTCTCAGTATATCTGGTGAACAACTGCATAGGAATATTGAATCTGTCAGGTCCACCCGGTTCAATGTTATATGGAGTACGTTTTATCAGGATCGGATGCTGAACTGAACGATCCCTTGGGTTATAAATTGATGTAAAAAGCCTGACTCCGTCGCGCATCGTAATATAAACTTCTTTCTTGTCATATTTTTGCCTCAGAACTTCGGGACTGCCGGGGGGCGCAGGTATCGGTTGCCTGCCGAATAAAAGTTCTCGCTTTCTTCCGAGCTGCTCGAATGATCCGGCTATCTGCGTGTAGTCTGGATTTACCTGTCCGGTATAGCTGAGACGGGCTCCGGCATGGGAAAATGAAAAATCTGGATATTTAAATGTTGTTGTGGTTGAAGGGATTCCGAATGCATCCTGGTCAGGGCTGTCCCATGTTGATGTATATCCATCGCCTGCTGATTTGACATGGACTGTAAGACGAAGCACCCTTCCGCCTAAATCCAGCTTGCCGTACCAGTCTCCTTCAATAGTCTGGGCTGAAATCCATGAAGTCATTAAAACAGGAAATGCAAGCAGTACCATGCATTTTTTAAAATACGTAAATCTTGTTTTCATCATGATTTTATATTTTGACAGTGTATTGGGTAAACTATTCGAGTCCAAGCTGTTTGATAAGATCAACGGGAGGAGCTACCGGTCTTCCGCTTTTTATGGCAGCAATCGTGATCCTGGCTTTTACAATCAGCTTATTGTCAGGAATCCTGAATATGTCCTGAGTAAAAACGATCCTGACATTTCCTTCCCTTGCCATATTAATTGTTACAAAGAACCTGTCACAGCTTCTCAGAGGATACTTATATTCTATCTCGACTTTTGTCACAATCAGATCCAGTCCTTCTTCGTGGAGATCATAAAAGCTGATCCCCTTTGAGACAAGGAACTGGTGCCTCGCATGTTCAAGGTAATGCTGGTAGTTTGCATTGTTGACCACTCCCTGGATGTCACATTCATAATCCCTGACTGTGAAATCAGTCCTGAATAAATAACCGGTTTCCTGCATAAATGTTTGAAAAATGAAAGATCCAATTTACGAAGATTATTTTCCTGATGCTCTGAAATCTGTGTTTATCAGGTAGAATATCGATTCATAAGGCTTTAATATATTCTCATCTTTCTGCATGAGTTTCCCGTTAACATCTGACGCGGAAATTTTCAGAAGGTTACCGGATAGTCCGTTCTTCAGGCTTATAGGAATCTCTTTCCCGTCGGTTTCCCTAAGGTGGATCAGCACGGCTTTACCGTCACTTAGCGGTTGTGCCGAAACAAGTATTGCATTTTCAGGCCATCCCGCGATGAACGATCCTTCGCTTAGATTGTCGCCGGTACCGTCCCCCGGAAGGATCCTTGTCAGCCAGGGTACCCGGGAACCCCAGCCAAACCGGGAAGCAAAGCCTGCTGAAATATCATCCGTTGACGTAAGATAATATGTCCATGTATGTCCGCCGCGCTGATCCGCATTGAAGTTTGTAACCCAGTAATTATTCATCGGCCATGAAAAAATATGTGTGCTCTGGGGCATTGCACCTGCCTGATAGCGACCGGTGTTTATTGCTCCGAACTGCATCAGCGGCATTTCTCCGCAGCCCATTACCACCTGGGCAGTTGTATTCCTTACCGTTGTGAAATCCTGAACAGTGTACCAGTCGTTTGACGAGCCCTTTATCTGGTCCTTTCCTGTCTCAATGATACCTCCCTGCACTTCTGTAAAATGTTTTCCGTCTTTAAGACTTAACGGGAAAGCAATATAAAAGCTTTCGGGGTCAACAATGCTTTTCTTTGTTATTGAACAGACTATCTCCACCCGTTTCTGTGTATTATATAGCCTGATCTCATATGAGTAGCCTTTAGGGCCTATTGCAGTAACGGTTTCAGCATTGAACCTGATACTGCTGAATACAGGGCCATTAGTTGCCGAATCAAACCAGACGGTATCAAGAGGTGACCTTTTGAAATCGACCAGCTTCCTGCTTTCCATCTGGCTTCTGTTGCCAAGCTGTTCAAGGATGAATTCAGCCATCCCGTATTCTGAATCCTTGTCCACCAGATCAAGCGACAGATCTTTGTCAAACCACGATCTGATGGTACCCTTAGAATAATCCGGGACCAGCCTGTACCATTTGTTTTCAAGGAACGCCGGAGCTTTGAGGCTGACGGTATTGCTATCCGGATCAAGAGGCCGGATAAGATATTTCCTGTATCCGAATTCAGGGACATCCTCAAGCCAGACAGCCCAGTAGGTTCCGTCCGCGCGTGACGAGAGAGCCTGAACTGCAAGCTGATGCCCCGACCGGTCGAATATTCCTGCTTTTTTTCCCCTTGGGACTATCTGGTGATCAATATAGATAACTGTCAAACCTGATCTTCTCCAGTTAAGGGTATTGAATACGATAAGTGAAGGCTCCTTTTCCCTTCTGAACATACTCTGCAATAAGCCCATCGCATCCTCCCCGAGGGAAGCGGCACGACGGTTGGCCTCCCATGCATAGGATTCCTTGAGTGCCCTTTGTTCCATAGTTGGCTGGCTGAACGGCTCCCTAACACTTTCCGAATAACCTGTCGTGTGCTCAGTATAGAACAGGAGTGCATTGTTCACGAGATCAATCTTTGATTCAGTCTCTTCCGGGAGCTGAATGCCTGCAATGGCTGCCATTGACAATCCCGCAGAATTGGCCTTGAGACTGGCTGATGATTTCCGGGTAACAGCCACTTCGCGGGCAGCCGATCCGAAACCATCGGTCCACCAGTCTGGCCATGCCCCCCTGATAACTGGAAAATCATTGCCATAACCTTCTTCCATCCTTTTGAAAAATGTTTCTGCAGTAGAAGTTGTCAGCTTCGGCCATTCAAAAACCTGGTCCCATTTCATTATCATGTTACTGGCAAGGGTCGAGGGAGGCGAATTGTCAGTCAGGTAACCAGAGTGCTGGATCGCAATTTCATCGTAAGGATATTTGAGGGCCTCAAGGTTTTTCAGGTAGTTCAGCAGGTTATTCCGGAACTTGTCAGGATCACCATTTTGAATTTCAAAAACAGTGTTCCCTGTCATGTAATGCTCGGCTCTGAAGGTGAGTACTCTGTTGCCGGATGGGGATTCCCACCAGAACATTGTTGGCTTGTCAAAGCAAATCAGAGCCCTGTGGCCGTGTGTCCCCATATTGAGATATTTTATGCCAAGCTGGTTGAAATAATCATTCATGCACCATCCGATACCGTTCACATCGTCCTGCATGGCGAGGGTTACCGGAATCCCTTTATCCTTGATTCTGCCAACAGCGGCAAGGGATGAGGCCAGTATCTGTTCATCAGGGATCTCGTCAAAGTTGAAGTACATCCCGGTGACCTCTATGCGTCCCTCCCTGATACGGTCCATTAGACGGTCAATCTGTGCCTGTGGCCGGCATTTAAGATATTCATCTACGGGCCAGGAAGCCTCGCATGTCCAGCGGAACCTGGCATCTTCAGGGTAATTGTCGGTAGCATCACAGTAATCGAGGGCATAATCAATATACCTGAGATGTTCTGCCAGAATCTCGGTCTGCGAACGTGTATATCCTATGTCGGTATGGGAATGCTGGACAAGGTCTATAGTCCATCTTCTGACAGGATCAAGGGTCACTGTTTTTTCAAGTGCAAAACCTCCGGCAATAACTTTCAGTTTAATAGCTGAAGGTTTCTTAACCTCCGGGAGACCAATATTTACGGTATTATAGCCGAATTTAAGCACGGGACTTGCGATAATCTTCTTGTCTGCATATATTTTTGAAGCTGTTTCTTTTCCGAAATAGAAGATCGCAGCTTCCACAAGCTGGAGGTTTCCTTTTTTAAGTATGGCGGGGAACGGGTTGAACTCCACCCCTGTCTTCACCTCCTTTTTGAAAGTCATATACCATGATGTCAGGTTAGCTTTGCCGCCCGTGACCTTTATCCGGAGCGGAATACCATTTTTAAGCCGGTTTGCCGGTATCCTGAGCACCATATAACCGTGATGATCACCATACTGGTCTGTCATTATTGAGCTAAAGCTCAGATTTGATCCTTCAGCCGAAGTGATCGTCCAATCAGGCTTCCCGTCTGTATTGAAGATAAAGTCCTGCTTAAGGTCAGTTTCAAGATGCATGGATGCATTTCCGGGGCTGGAACCTATGGCAGCAACCCATATGAAGGCTGCGAATTTCTTATTGTCCCGGAATTGTGGTGCTTCAGTTTCCCACTCCATGAAATCCCTGCCGCTGTCAGCCCTTATCAGGATGCTCCGGCGCAGTCCGGGAATACAGGATTGATACTCATAGTCGGTTCCTGATATCTTTCTGGAATAACCGTTAATAAGCTCATCGTCGGCGGTGATAAATGACTGTCCGCTGGCTCCAGCTAACCGGAATAGTATAATCCCGGCCAGCAAAAAAAGATTTCGCTTCATCAGTTTTGTTATTTTATAAATGCTTTTACCAGAATTGCCTCACGGCCTGAATTATTCCTGATCTTCACTCTCCCCGCTGCAGCAGGTATGACAAATGTCTCAGCATAACTGAATGTTTGCCTGAATCCTTCTGATGTCTCAGTATCGATCGTTTCCCCTTCAGTCAGGCTCATTACAAAGCATTTGTTGCCTGTAGTGATCTCGATTGTATCTTGAAAATGGTAACGATGAATATCATAGGAATGGGTTTCATGTGTCGGAAGGTGAAAAAACTGACAGTCTGACCCTTTTTCAATCAATTCCGGCTGTGAGATCAGATTTGCTGCAACATAATCTCCCTTCCTGTCAAAGAACAGGTTCTCCATTCCTCTGTTAATATTCAGAGGCCTGGGCTTTCCATCGAGATCCGGTCTCAGCCAGTCATACATTTTGAAGGTAAAGATGTAGGGTGTTGTGCTGATCTCCAGGACAAGGTTATTCCTGCCGGAGCCATGTACTGTTCCATATGGGATAAGCAGGAGATCATGCTTATTGACAATATGTTTTATAACATATTTTTCGGGATCTATCTCCCTGTTTTCATTAAAGCTTGCTTCTAGATCCTTTCTGAATTCCTCAGGATTGATATCCTTCCTGAAACCGAGATATACCCCGGCATTCTCCTTTGTGTCAAGAATATAATAGGCTTCCTCCTGTGTAAAGTTCTCGCCGAATTGCTCTTTAATAAATTCCGGACGCGGATGGCATTGCAATGAAAGGTTGCCGCCGTCGAATGTATCGAGAAAGTCGAAACGGATTGGAAAAAAGGTTCCGAATTTAGCGAAGCAATCTCCGAGGACAGCTTCCGCCTGCTGATACATGAGACAGTCAAATGACACCTCGCAAAGCAGGGATGAGCTCTCAATCAGAAGCCCGTTTTCAGGGGTGATAAGCTCGAATGACCATGCGTAGTTAGGAACGTCAGTATTAAGCCCGGGAATATTGTTTTTGATCCAGCTTCCTCCCCAGGCGCCAGGCTCAAACCATGGTCTTGCCCTGAAAGGGCTCCTGCTCATTTTCCGAAGAGATTCCCGGAGGGTCTGGCCTTCCATCCAGACAGGCGTATGAGGACGCTGACCGTCAACGAAAAGATCAATTGAAGGCAGGATCTTCTTTTTGTGACTGTTGAGAACTACCCAGTCGACAAAATAGAAGCGCTTGTACATTTCTTTCGGATCACAGGGTGACTTAAGTCCGAGATTTGAAACAGAACCTGCACGCGATCTGAACTGGATCTCATTTTTAGGGATGTCAATATAGATCAGAAGGCCATTCCATGAAGCAAGCGATGCCCCCGGACCAATCAGAATGTTTATATCTTTCAGGTTATCCGGCTGCAACGATCCGATAGTACCCGGAATGAAAAAATCTTCGAGTTCCAGTGTAGTCTTTGTCCCGAAAAGAGGATCA
>JAUZNW010000149.1 GCA_030706785.1 Bacteroidota bacterium
AATCCTGTACCCGATCCCCCTTACTGTTTCGAGCCATGTAGAAGGAGCATGATTATTAAGCTTCTTTCGCAGATTTTTTATGTGAACATCTATGAAATTCCTATCGTATTGATCATCAAGTATATTCCCCCAGATATGTTCATAAAGCTGGTGACGGTTTAGCACTTTACCCTGATTAAGCACCAGGTATTGAAGCAGATCATATTCCTTCCTGGTGAGCTCCACTTCGACCCCATTGCATATCAGCTTGCGCGACTGCAGTTGCATTACAAAATCCCCCAGAACTATTTCCTGACTGCCAATGTTGAACTTTCTCCTGGCTACAGCGTTGATCCTTGAAAGCAGCTCAATAAGGGCAAACGGTTTGGAAAGGTAGTCGTCAGCACCCAGATCCAGCCCTCTGACCCTGTCTTCAACAGCACCCCTGGCAGTAATAATAATAAAAGAGGCTTCGCTCCCCGACTTTTTGGCTTCCCTGATTAGGTCAAGACCGTTATAGTCGGGCAAACCAAGATCAAGCAGAACAAAATCATAAAGATTTACTGCTATTTTTTCAGAGGCTTCTCCTCCGGTAAAGGCAAAATCACACAGGAAATTCTCCGATTTCAGGAACAATGCAATTTCATGTGCAAGACTTTCCTCGTCCTCAACAATCAGTATGTTCATTGAGGTAAAATTATAAAATCCTGAAGAAACCGCTCAGCATAAAGATAAAGCCTTTGGGGCCATGAATGTCAGGGTCTTTATAAACCGGAAGGATGTAATCGGCCTCAGCTTCAATTGTCATTTTATCTGTATTGAATGCAACGGGAAGCCCGAAATCAGCTTCCATCAAGCCGAAATGTTTTGAATAGGATGTATATGTTGTGGTACCATATTTCCTCTTCTTCCATGAGCGTCCGGGAGAAGAGACCACAACAGTATTTTCAGTTGAAGTTCTCACTGTAACAAGATTCCCGAAAAGCAGGTTTGCATATGGATCAAACGAAATATTTGCTTTGCCATTAAAGATTTCAGGAGTCTGAAAGTACCTGGAATTCCTGAACTGGAAATATGCCTGGTTCTCTTCCGAGACCAGTCCTCCTATCGATATTTTTGAATAAAGGAGCCGCCAGTCAACGCCAAGGGTCAGCTCACCATATGTAAAGCTGTTAAAAAGGCTGTCGGTCAATGATGAGACGACCTGATACCTGTAGATACCGGAAGAAATATCAAACCACGAAGAGAATACGTGATTGTAATTAAGAGCCCCGATATAAAACGCTATGAAGGGGTTGTAATTCGACAGATGAGCAGCTGAGACAGATGTAAAAAGCTCGTTTTTATAACCATAGGCAAGAGTGCCATAACCATAGGGCTGGTCATGAGATATGGTTGATCCGAGATAAATCATGTTGCTCCCGAATCCAGTTCCTGCAAAGAACGAATGGTATGATCCCGCAGATTTTACTGAGGAAGTGTCTTTCGCAGCCATCTGGATTTTTGTGTTTGTCTGAGCAAAAATACCTGAGGACAGCAATAACAAAGTAAAACCAAATAACCTGAAACTGGAGCGAATGTTTGATGTGAGCATCAGGCCAGGAGTTTATCTATCTTCCCACTTTACGGCCTGCACCACCGGGTTTTCCGACGCCCTTTGGTATACCGGAACCGGATGGCCTTACTATCATCGGAGGACGGGCTCCCTTTGCCCTGGTCATATCGGGCCGTCCTGCTTTAACACGTTTAACAGCCTGAACTCCATTACCTTTGTCCTTTTGTATATTTCCCTGGCCCTGATTATTCTGTGCATTATATTTGAGTTCCGACTGATTCTTCTGTTTCTTTATCTGCAACGAATCTGCCTGAGTCGCAGGTTCCTGCGCGGACATTCTGTACCCTGAAATCATCAATCCCAGCATCAGGGCAAATATTCCGGTTAACCTCTTCATTTTTTGTTCCCCCTTAACTTATTCAACCCCTATCTTACTGATACCAACAAATTTAGCAATTTCTGAAACATCTGGTACAAAACTAACTGTCTATTATGAAGAAAGGATGAAGACTCTCATTTTTCCATAACAACACTTACCGATCCTATCTTGCCTCCCATCGGTGGATTCATCTTCGAGACCTTTACCGTGACTTTCTTTATACCGGTCATCTCAGCATAAACAGCATTCAGGATCCTGCCGGCAATATGCTCCAGGAGATGTGACTTCTTTTCCATCTCAGACTTAACTATCTGGTAGGCCTTCTGATAGTTAACAGCGTCTTTAAGGTTATCAGTTTCAGAAGGCTTATTCATGTCCGTCTCAATTGTAAGATCCACCAGAAATCTGTTCCCGACAATCTGCTCCTCTTTAAAATGCCCGTGAAAGGCATAGAATTCCATGTTTTCAATCTGGATCAGTCCCATAAACTAAAAGTATTTCAAAACGCTTCCTGACAAGCTTTTTTCTCGTTCTACCCCTAAACTCCCAGGCCTTGCTCCGCCGAAGCGGCTGCCATCGGCCGCCAAAGGCTTCCGCGAGCGCTGAAGCTACTCTGCGGAGGCGCTGCCGACGGCGAAGTGCGAAGGCGAAGGGAGACTTTAGTCTTTCCAGACTTTACCCCCCTTGGGGGGCAGGGGTAAACGCTCCAATCTGAATTGTTAATTAATTAACAATCAATCCATTCAAAGAGCCTGAAAAATAATTGCTAAAATATTTGGTTTATATTGTAAACTTGTTTATATTTGTAATATATTTATGATTCTTTTTAATCGATTTTAAAATTAAACATTATTATGGAAACCAGCGAAAAAATCATGTCAGGCGAGGAGAGCCTGAAAATCATCACCGGCATGATCAATAAAACCAAAGGGAACATCAGGCAGAGCAGTTTCCATCTCCTGTTCTGGGGATGGCTGATCTTTGCATGCAGTCTTGCAGAGTACCTGCTCGGGAAATTTACCAGCTATGCCACGCCATGGCATGTCTGGTATCTGGTAATACCCGGTGTATTTGTGTCTCTGATATACGGTGCCATTAAAGGCCGGAAAGCAAAAGTCCATACATACGCAGAAATGCTTTCTATGTGGACATGGCTCGGATTCATTATAGCTGCAACTATATTGTTTATTTTATTAAAAAACAATATGGAAAGTGTCCCACCGTTCATTTTGCTGCTTGCCGGTTTCCCGACATTCGTTTCAGGTTTTATACTCAGATTCAAACCACTGATCTTTGGAGGGCTGTCAATGTGGGCATTTTCTGTTGTAGCCAATTTCGGAGGACCTGATATTGCTCCCCTTGCCGTACCAGTCGCCATGCTTACAGGCTATCTCATTCCCGGATACATATTAAGAAGAAAAGTTGACCATGACTCAGTTTAAGGATCTCGATCCGGTATTGCACTCCCAGTTGCGTCTGGCGGTGATCTCTTTGCTGATGAGCGCCGAGATTGCCGAATTCACCTACATCAGGGAGCAGACAGGGGCAACATCGGGTAACCTGAGTATCCAGATAGCTAAACTCAGGGAAGCGGGATATATTGAGGTCATAAAGAAGTTCAGGAACAATTATCCGCAAACCCTCTGCCGCATCACATCTTTCGGGAAGCAAAAGTTTACAGAATATGTTGAGGCGCTGAAAGAATATCTGCATCCGGGGCAGTCCGATTAGTCAGACCCAGACTTTTTAAAAACTTATAATTGTTTCCTGAATACGACATGAAATTTCTATACAGTAAAAATGAAAAGGATTCATTTTCTTTTATTGCAAATAATAATCTTCCAATTACTTAATTTACCTTCTCCCGTTAAGGCACAGAGTATTATAAAAGGGACCATAAAAGATAAAAACGGCATTCCAATTACATATGCCAATGTTTATATAAAGAACTCCACTGACGGTTCGGTAACTGATACACTTGGCAGGTTTTCCATAAGAACAAATCTTAAAGGAAGCCAGGTAATAAACGTTTCATACATTGGTTACGAACCGCTTACATATCCTGTCGAACTGGAGGATAAAGAATATTTCCTTAATCTCACGCTGAATGAAAAAATAAACAAGCTTGATGAGATAGTTATTTCAGCCGGGACAATTGAAGCCAATAATGAAAGGAAAGTAGCAATATTGAAGCCGCTTGATATTGTAACCACGGCTGGTGCAGCCGCTGATATTGTAAGTGCGATTCAGACATTGCCGGGTGTTCAGCGGAATGAAGGAGACCGGACAGGCCTGATGGTTCGCGGGGGTGATGCCAGCGAAAGCCTGGTAATTGTGGATGGCATTATATCGCAAAATGCTTACTTCAGCAGTGTCCCCGGAGTATCTCAGAGGAGCCGTTTTAACCCTTTTCAGTTCAAAGGCACGACATTCAGCAGCGGAGGTTACAGCTGCCGTTACGGGCAGGCGATGTCGTCGGTTCTCGATCTGCAAACAAAGGATCTTCCTGACGAAAACACGATCAGCATCGGGGTGAATCTAACCGGGATTTCCATATCAGGTTCAAAACTGATGGATAAAAATGCCATTGAATTTACTGGAACATATCTGAATCTCACCCCTTACCTTGCCGTTACCAAAACCAATTTCGACTACTATCAGGCTCCGCTGGGCGGTTCATTCTCAACCAGGTGGATCTCAAAAGCAGGAGACAGGGGAATGTTTAAAATGGATCTCGCTGAAAGCTTTTCCAAAAGCGGAATTACAATTCCAAACCCTGAAAATTTCGGTGCGAAGATCAATTACGGCAATCGCAATGAAAACACATTTTTTTATATGTCATATTACAATTACCTGACAGATAAAATAAGATATTCAACTGCGTTTTCTTTCAGTAACAACACCGATAATATCAGTTGGGGCACTTATCCCCTGTACCGTCACGACAGTCGTGTCCAGGGCCGGGGGGAAATAAATTATGATACAGGGAAAAAACTGTATCTGATTGCCGGAACAGAAATCCAGAGAATAAACTATGACCAGCAATTTACTGACACTCTTTCAAACAGGTTTAACGACACACAGTTAGCCGGATACATCGAATCGGAATGGAAGCCAGTGAAAAGTTTCGGTTTTAAAGCAGGAGTCAGGGCGGAGTACAGTGGTTTGCTTGGGAAAGGCAACATTGCTCCAAGGATTTCAGTGGCAGTGAAAACAGGTGAAAGCAGTCAGGTTTCTGCTGCAGGCGGCTTGTTTTATCAGACAGCATCGCCTCAGTATTTAATTGAAGGCTACAGACCGGGTTTTCAGAAGGCTGTCCATTATATCCTGAACTATCAGATAATCAAAAACGACAGGACCTGCAGGATCGAAGCCTATTATAAGAGTTATAGCCAGCTGATTCATGAAAAAAATGTTGCATACGATCCCGACCAGTATCGTTTCTATTTTGGAATGGTTGATAACTCAGGCAGCGGATATGCAAAAGGGATCGACCTCTTCTGGCGTGATAAAAAGACCTTCAAAAATCTCGATTACTGGGTATCGTACAGCTATATTGATACAAAACGTCTGTATCTCAATTATCCTGTCAAAGCAACTCCTGATTTTGTGTCACCACATAATCTTAACCTGATAATTAAATACTTCATTGAAAAGATCCAGGCCGATATTTCAGGAAGCTATTATTACGCGAGCGGCCGGACATTCTATGATCCAAACTCTCCGGAATTTCTTGCAGATAAAACTCCCGGATACCATAATTTATCACTCAGCTTAAGTTATCTGACTTCTATAAAGAAAATGTTCACAGTTATCTATCTGGGTGTTGACAACATTACAAACAGGCAGAATATTCTCGGTTACAGGTTTTCAGCAGACGGGGTACAAAAATACCCGGTGGTACCGTCAACTTACAGATCTGTATTTTTCGGAATTAACATGTCCCTGACAAAATTCAGCAAAGACGAATTATAGCCAATTAATCTGTTAAACCATTAAAATTATTATTATGAAACTGGCAGTAAATACATTTGCAGTGCTCCTGATTTCAGGTTTTCCGCTTTTCGTGGAAGCACAGACACTGGAAGAAAGTTTAAAAAACACGTATCTGCAGATGGACTCGGCAAAAACTCTTCCAGATATGATGAGAGTTTCAGCTCAGTTCGATATGATTGCAGATAAATGGAATAATGAATGGAGTTCAAATTACTCTGCTGCATTGGTGAAAGCTATCATATCTTTCATGGAACCGGACAACAAAAGGAAGGACCTGCTTCTTGATGAAGCAGACAGATACCTCGAAAAAGTGAAATCTCTGGGCAGCAAGGATGATGAAACCTGGGTTCTGGCGGCCTTGATCACAAATGCCCGCATAGCTGTTGACGGCCAGAACAGAGGGATGCAATACGGCGGAGTATTTAACCAGTACATTGAAAAGGCCAGAAGTATTAATCCCGACAATCCGAGAATATATTATCTGAAGGGCTCATCATTGTTTTACCAGCCTGAAATGTTTGGCGGCGGAAAGGAGAAAGCTAAACCATATCTTGAAAAAGCCAGGGAACTATTTGGAAAAGAGGCCAAAGGCATAACTTTTAAGCCACGCTGGGGAGAGAAGCAGAATCAGGATCTTCTTGACCAATGCAATTAAAAATAACCTGAATCCCGGCTGGAAATAATTCTCAACTTTACATCTTTCATGTGTGCTTCCATCTCCGGCAGTTATAAAGTGTTTAACAACAAAGGGCACCCGGGTAACACTAAGGGCACAAAGGGTCACAGAGGAAAAAATCAGCTGCTTTGATGGTAAGGTCTCAAATTCATCCTATTTTTGTAATCCTAAATTAATTACGGATGAGTGAGGAGAATATCAGCGGCAAAGGAGAGATAAAACCGCCGGTAAGTTTTATCGAGCAGATCATTATTGATGACCTGAAGGAAGGAAAGAACGGAGGCAGGATACATACCCGTTTCCCTCCCGAACCAAACGGATATCTTCACATCGGACACGCAAAAGCCATTTGCCTTGATTTCGGAATGGCGCTGAAATATGGAGGTAAATGCAACCTGAGATTTGATGATACCAACCCTGTAAAGGAAGAAGTCGAATATATCGATTCAATAAAAGAAGATATTCACTGGCTTGGCTTCGACTGGGAAGACAGGGAATACTACGCCTCCGATTACTTCGGGAAACTTTATGATTATGCCGTTGATCTTATCAGACGTGGCCTGGCCTATGTCGATGACCAGTCTGCCGAGATCATATCCTCTCAGAAGGGCACTCCTTCACAGCCCGGGACTGAAAGCCCTTTCAGGAACAGGCAGACATCAGAAAGTCTCGACCTTTTTGAAAGAATGAACCGGGGCGAATTTGATGAGGGAAGCAGGGTCCTCAGGGCAAAGATTGACATGTCCTCGCCCAACATGCAGATGCGCGACCCTGTCATATACAGAATCCTTAAAACTTCTCATCACCGCACAGGTGAAACATGGAAAGTATACCCGATGTACGATTTTGCCCATGGCCAGTGCGATTATTTTGAAGGGATAACTCATTCTCTCTGCACACTTGAATTCGAGATCCACCGGCCGTTATACGACTGGCTAGTCGACCAGCTAAAGACAAGCGATTACAAGCCAAGGCAAATCGAGTTCAACAGGCTTAGTCTCACCTATATGATGATGAGCAAGCGGAAGCTTCTGGAGCTTGTAGAGGAAAAGTATGTTTCAGGATGGGATGACCCAAGGATGCCGACACTCTGCGGGTTGAGGAGGAGAGGCTATACGCCGGAATCAATAAAAAAATTCATCGACCTTATAGGTTACACCAAGTTTGAAGCAATCAATGATGTGACCCTGCTCGAACATGCTGTCCGCGATGATCTTAATATGAGAACCCCCAGGGTTTTTGCCGTGCTGGAACCATTAAAGGTGATAATCACAAACTATCCTGATGGCAAATGTGAGGAAGTTGAGCTTATTAACAATCCCGAGGATGATAGCATGGGTAAAAGGTCAGTCCCATTCTGCCGTGAACTTTATATCGAGCAGGATGATTTTATGGAGAATCCGCCGCATAAATACTTCAGGCTCGCTCCGGGTGCTGAAGTCAGGCTTAAGGGAGCCTATATCATCAGATGCGAGGGTTTCAGCCGTGATGAAAGGACAGGCGCAATAAAAGAGGTTTATTGCACCTATGATCCTTCGACCAGGAGCGGGAGCCAGACGTCTGAAAAAAAGGTCAGGGGTACGCTTCACTGGGTCTCTGCAATTCATGCCGTAAATGCTGAAGTAAGGTTGTATGACCGTCTCTTCAATCATGCGGATCCTGCCGGCCAGAAAGATGAAGACTACAGGAAATTCATAAATCCCGACTCCCTGAGGATTCTTAATGAATGCAAGGTAGAACCCTCGCTGAGATCTGTACATCATCTCGATAAATTCCAGTTCCAGAGGCTCGGTTATTTCTGTGTCGATTATGATTCAACGCCCGATCACCTAGTATTCAACAGGACCGTTTCGCTGAAGGATACCTGGGCCAAGATCAATAAGTAGTTGTGATGTTGTGCAAGTTGTGCAAGTTGTGCAAGTTGTGCAAGTTTGGATGCTGTACAACCTGCAAAACCGCATAACCGCAAAACCTGCATAACCGCAAAACCTGCATAACCGCATAACCGCATAACCGCATAACCTGCATAACCGCATAACCGCAAAACCTCATATCACCTTAAC
>JAUZNW010000015.1 GCA_030706785.1 Bacteroidota bacterium
CAAGCTTCTCAAGCAGAACCGGCATACCGGCTTTAAAAGCTGCCGCATCAGGATAGAGTGATTCAGTCCTGGCAGTCAGTTGATTTTCAGGAATAGTACTCTGGGTTTTGAAGCCGGTGTACCAGATATCATAAGGGCGCAAATCGCGTCCGAGCTTCTTCCGGATAAGAGCGCCCACCTTGGCAAGTTGCGGTGAGCTCATGTATGAATCAAAAAGAGCTTCAACCTCCTCCTGTGCAATCTCCATTTCAACCGAAAACTTTCGCAGAATGGCCGTGTTCATGGCTTCGCTGTAAGGATCGATCTCCATCATTGCCCGGAAGATATCAACTATGTGCCCATAACGGGCATCCGGTTCAGAAGCAGCATCGACCGGTGATCCATTTTTGCTGACCTTGTTTGAGAAGGGAGCCCACTCATACCCGGGATTATTTATTACCACTTTTGGAATGTCCTGAGCAATAATATGTTCCATTACCTTATAGATCATTTCCTGTTTTTCCTGTCCTTTTTCCTTGTCGGCATAATCAGCTTTCAGCTCATCACGCAGGTTCCAGTGCGACAGCAGTACCATATCATCTGGAAATAGTTGTTTGCCGTCATCAGTTCTCAGGTGACCCATGCAGATATTGTATTCAGAGATATACATCTCGGCATTCCCGATAGCTGTATTGAGTCCCTGAATAAGATTTGCAGGTACCCTTGAAAAGAAATAATCCCCGAGACGGGCCATTGCCCAATCTTCACGGCCCCAGTCCGGACCAAGCTTTTCTTTTTCCTCAAGTGTATAATATGGGAAATTAAGCGCTACAAGAAATGCTATCTTATTGGCATAGAAGTCATCAGACATGTGGGAACTCACCGAATAGTTACCGAACATGCGGTCAACTTCATCTATCGCACCGGTGGCTTCATCAAGATTCTTTTTAAGGTCTATGGTGATCTCGTTGAAATTTCCGTTAAGTGATTCGAAGTAGTTTGTGATTTTATTAAATACTTCTTTCCGCTTCTCAGGATTCGCTATATAGTTCTTTTTAACAAAGGCCGCGAATTCAGCCGGAGTGCCGTCCTCAACTTTCCATAAGGATGCGGCGTGCCTGATTCCCTTATCAAGCAGAGCTGCATTAACAGCAGGATAGGAAGCTTTTACGCTGTCGATCGCTGCTGAAATGGTCGTTTCGTTAATAAAGGCTGTACCTTTGTCGGATACTTTGACAGTTTTTGGTGATGTGCAGGCAGACAATATTGCCAGAACGATAATGATTGACTTTTTCATATTTTATATTGTTAATTCTTTGATTAATTTTTTAACCTGCGGGCATAGCGCTCTTCCTTCATTTGTGAGCCGGAATGAAATTTTCAGCTATGTCCTCTGTGCTCGTCGCGGTAAAATTTTCTTCTTCCGCCTTCTGTCTTCAGTCTTCCGCCTTTACTCTACAAACTGCTTTGCGTAATATTTTGCAGTCAGCTTTTCTCCGGTTGACTTTTCAATCATATCATTCCAGTAATACTTTGCCCCCGGCATGAAGACTTTTTCCCTGAAGTAATCACCTACCGCTTTCTGACCAACAAATGACTGATCCTTTGTAATATGTTCAGTAATATAATTGAGCCATTGTGAAGCAAGGAGATCTCCGAGCAGATAGTTGTGATAATAGCACGGATAAAGCGCTACATGGATTTTTGTTGACCAGTCAGGCATGTTCCTTCCTTCAGGCTTTGAGATCATCTGGTATTTTTCAACAAGGTCCCACCAGAGCTGGTTTAGATTCTGGTCGGGATTCTCGTACATTGATTTCTCGAACCTGTACATGACCTGTGCCCATCTGCTGAATACAAGCATCTGAAGACGGAGGGCCTTCCTGCTGCTCTCTTCGATCCTTGCACTTTCAGCGGAATCGATGATTCCCATTTTGTTCATCCATTGGGGATTAAGAGCTTCCCGTTCGAACAGTTTTGCAATTGCTTCCGTTGTAAAAGTATGTGCTGCATCTCTTAGCGTGAATGGAAGGGATCTGTCGGTATAGTACGAATATACTCCATGACCCAGTTCATGGAGGAGAGTCCCCATCCAGTAGGAATCGGGCCTGACATTGTCCAGCGTACGTATATCCCCTTCACGGTCGATATCGGTACTGAATGCGTGCTGGTTTTTACCCGGTTTTTCATAAAGGTCGCTTTTAGCAAGTATGGCATCAATGTTAAGCCCGATGCCGTTATAAAATGAAGCAACCAGCTTCACCGGATCCTGGTTTGCATAGTATTTGTCAAAATTAACCGGGTATATCTGCGGGGCTTCCTGGAAATACCTGTTCTGGTAATGCCACGGACGGAGCTCTGACACCTTTATTTTATAACGGTTTGCAAAATAGGTATCAATGTCACTTTTCAGCTGTGCGAAATTATTCCTGGTAAGTTTGTCAAGCTCATCAAATATTGCTGTTACTTCGGCCGG
The DNA here is from genome assembly GCA_030706785.1 of Bacteroidota bacterium. Classification (GTDB taxonomy): domain Bacteria; phylum Bacteroidota; class Bacteroidia; order Bacteroidales; family VadinHA17; genus LD21. The sequence continues at coordinate 2,456 of JAUZNW010000015.1, forward strand.
ATCCTGTCCTGAAAGCTTGAGGCTCATTTCGTGATAATTGCTAAAGCCTATCTTTTTTGCTATCATGTTGCGGTGTCTGATAAGTTTGATTAAATCCTCAGCCACAACCGGACCAATCATTTTATGCCCCTCCCAGGCAGCCTGCAGCTCTTTGCTGTTGGTTGAGGTCCTGAGGATTTCCTCAACCTCATTGTCGGTAAGCTGCTTACCATTTACAGTCGCCCGGAAACCCGTGTATTTCTGTGTGATGTCAGTCTCCATTTTTATCTGTTCTGCGAGAAGTGACGGATCGACCTGCCCGCCGAGATAGGAGTCGTATAAAAGGTCAAGCTGCCGGGCGAGAAGAGAATCCTTCACAAATCCGGATTCCTTCAGCTCCTTGAGTTCAGCAAAAGCTGTACTGTCGGTGAAGACTTTTGCCAGCTCAAAGGATGCCCTTTCGCTTTTTGCATAGTCTTCCTTCGACCCTGAAACATTAGCATCCCACGATGCCAGGTTAGCTTCTTTATAGAGAGGGATCACCTTGGCTTCATAAGCGGTGATGAATTGCTTCATCCGGTTTTCAGCCTTCTCCTGTCTGGATGTGCATGAGGTTAGAAATATTGCTGCTGCAGCAACTAAAAAGATCGTTTTTTTCATGTGATTTATATAGTTTATACAAAGATATTCAGTTTTTTATTCAAGACTGCCAGTTACTTTTTCAACTTCATTGAGAATCTCACAGGATCTGACCAGCTCTTTCATTGTTGTATGATCGGGATACAGCGGCCGGTCAATATCGAGAAAATCGACATGCCTTCTTATGACATCTTTTGCTGCCTGAACCCCTTTGCCAAACTTGTATTCTTCCTTCCTGAAGTCAAGAGCCTGGGCTGCAGCCATAAATTCTATCCCGAGGATACCGTACGCGCAATCGAGTATCTGGTTGTTTTTGATTGCTGTGTTCATTCCCATCGATACAAAATCTTCCTGGTCGGCTGCTGCAGGGATCGAATGAATGGATGCAGGATGTGACAGGATCCTCTGTTCAACGATCAGCGTATCGGCCGTATACTGGCTGAGCATCATCCCTGAGAACATGCCGGCCCCCTTTGTGAGGAAATCGGGTAGTCCGACGCTGAGAGCCTGGTTGTTAAGCCTGTTCATCCTTCGTTCCGACATTACGCTTACCATGGTGATGCATGCTCCGGCCATATCCATAGGCACACAAACCGGTGAACCCTGGAAATTGGCTCCCGAAAGCTGCAGGTTCCTGTCAGGGAAGAAGATCGGATTGTCGCCGACACCGTTCAGTTCTATTTCGACCTGTGATCTTGCGAAAGCAAGCAGATCATGTGCAGCTCCGATGACCTGCGGTGTTGATCTCATTGAATATGCATCCTGTACCTTCGATTTAACCCTGCCTTCCTTGAGGTCACCGCCTGAAATGCATTTGTTAATGGCATTTGCGCTTCTTACAGCACCTTTGAATCCCCTTACTTCGTGAAGCAAGGGGGTATAGGGTTTCATATTTGCCTTAAGGGCTTCAAGCGACATTGATGCGGCAATTTCTGCCTGTTTGAGCCAGTTATTGGCATCATAAAGCCAGATGGCACTCATTGCGGTAAGCATATTTGATCCGTTGATGGCCGCCAGTCCATCGCGTGCCTGAAGGCCGGGGATTGGTATTCCGGCTCTTTTCATAGCCTCTCCGCCCTCAAGGAGCTCTCCTTTATAATAAGCTTTGCCTTCACCCAGAAGAAGCAAGGCTATCTGCGACATCGGAGCTAGGTCGCCTGAAGCGCCGACAGAACCTTTCTGGCATACATACGGAGTAACCCATTTGTTTAGCATCTCAACAAGGGTTTCCGTGATCTCCAGACGATTCCCGGAGTTGCCGTGAGCATGGACATTGATCCTTCCCAGCATTGCGCCCCTTACGATTTCAGCAGAAGCCGGCTCTCCGATCCCGGCAGCATGGTTATATACCAGATATTTCTGGAAATCCTTTATCTGGTCGTCATTGAGGACAATTTCAGAGAATTCACCTATGCCGGTGTTAACACCGTACATTATTTCATGTGCAACTATCTTCTTCTCTAGCATGGCCCGGCATTCGTTGATCCTTTTTCTTGCATCAGGATGGAGCTCAACCTTCAGACCGTATAGTGCCACATTTACTACATCAGTAATTTTAAGATCAGAACCGGTGATTATTAATTTTTCCATAGTCTATATTTTCAAATTGTGTTTTCAGGTTTATTTAATCAGAATAGAATTCACTACCTCGTAATGAGACAATCAGGAAGATGTAACGGAGAGGGATCTCCGGACAGGTTCAGCAGAGTCCTGAACGATTGATTTTTATCTTGTATTCAAGCACCCAGGTGTATTCCATGGATTGAAAAGATATCCAAAAATAGAGCAATTATTGTTAACCGCAACCGGCACGATCAATTATTTATCTCCCGATTGTACTGATTTAATATATTTATTGAAAAAAGTGAAATGAAATACAGGGTTTTGAAGCAAATTCCGGTAGTATTAATTTTAGTTGCTATCAGTTTCATGCTGTCCACATGCAGACCAAGAAAAGCTGGCAGTATTACGAATGTTAGTTCCATTCCGGCAGACAGCACATATATTTTTGACGGCAAATCGCTAAACGGCTGGGAAATTACAAATTTCGGAACCCAGGGACCTGTAACGATTTCCGATGGCGAAATCATCCTTGGTATGGGCGACGGATGCACTGGAATTACATGGAAGAGGGATTTTCCTTCATTGGATTATGAGGTCACACTTGATGCCAGGAGGGTCGACGGAAATGACTTTTTTTGCGGAATGACTTTCCCGGTCGGCAAATATCCGTGCACACTAATCGTGGGTGGGTGGGGAGGCACAATTGTGGGTCTGAGCAGTATAAACGGGATGGATGCCTCAGAGAACGAAACGACGACACTCAGAAAATTTGATAAAGACCGCTGGTACAGGATAAAGCTGGATGTGACCGGAGATGCTATCCTGGCATGGATCGATGATGAGAAGGTGGTGGATTTTACAATTGGTGATAATATATTATCAATACGTCCCGAAGTAGAACTATCCAGGCCGTTTGGTATTGCTTCATGGAGGACAACTGCAGCAATAAGGAACATCAGGGTTGTAAGGCTGGAGAGGTAGTTGGCAGTTGGCAGTAAGCTGTTGACAAATACCTGAATCTGCATACCCCGTACCCCGAACCCCGTACCCGTACCCCGTACCTCACCAATCACCAATAACAAATATCCAATCAAACTGTCAGATACTTGGTTGAGAATTGATGCGTTATATATGAAAACCTGACCGATGAAAAACTATGCCATAATTGTGCTGCTTGGTGCAATACTGGTTTCATGCAAAACCAATGAATTATATATCAATGTTTTGCAACCCGCACCAGTTACTATGCCACCTGAAATTAAGAAGGTGGGGATTATTAACCGCAGTATACCTACAGAAGAGACAAAGATTGTGGATGTGCTTGACAAGATTTTCTCCCTTGAAGGAGCTGATCTTGACAAAGATGGTGCCTGGTCGAGTATCGGCGGCCTTTCTGACGAGCTTAAGAACAATGAAAGATTTACAGAGGTCAAGCTATTGAAGGATATTGACTTCAGAGCCTCAAGGATTGGTATATTACCTCCACCACTGAGGCCAAGGCTGGTCGACAGCTTATGCCGTGTCACCGGTACGGATGCATTGTTTGCCCTTGAGAGATTTGATACTGATACAAGGGTCAGTTATTCAACTCCTTCGGGGAAGATAGGAACACCGCTGGGTAACTTACCGATAATCGGACTTGAAGTTTCAATGGAGACGATCATCAAGACCGGATGGAGAATATATTCGCCTTCGAGACCAGAGATAATCGATGAATTCAATTTCGCTGAATCCCTGGTTTTTACCGGGAAAGGAATCAATCCGGTGGCCGCAGTGGCAGCCCTGACCGGACGAAAGGAGGCTGTTCAGGAGGTCAGCAGGAATGCGGGTCAGTCATATGCTACCAGAATACTACCTTTCCGGTTGAATGTAACCCGCGACTATTTTGTAAAAGGGACAAATAATTTCAAGATCGCAAAGCGTAAAGCCCAGACCGGAAAATGGGACGAAGCAGGGGATCTCTGGGCAACGGAGACCAACAATCCCAGGATGAGGATCGCCGGGAGGGCATGTTATAACATGGCCATTATCAATGAAATAAATGGTCAGCTTGATGACGCTCTGGGCTGGGCTCAGAAGGCCTGGGAAGATTACAAGACAAGGCTGGCGCTCAGGTATGTAAGGATTCTGGAAGACAGACTCTATAAGCGGGATCTGCTTCAGGTACAGGAAGAAGGGCTGCAATAATGTATGATGTATTATACATTATTTGCGATTTGAGCTGGTAGCATATAGCAGGAAACAGGGGTCCTGGAGCTCAGAGAACAGAGCAAAAGGCACAGGCACTCTGGACCACAAGACTGCAGGACTGCAGGACTGCACGACTGCATGACCAATAATGGGACTGTTCCTTCTTCGAATCTCTGTGTAAGTTTATAATATTTGTGAGCAGAATGTTAATTCTTTGCGTTCTTTGCAGAAACTTAGCGCTCTTTGCGGTTAAAAGATCTTTACCCAATAGGTATAATAATAATTAATCTAAATCACAGGTCTATGATTAAAAATCTACTCCTCGCATTCTCTTTATCTTTTTCCTTGACACTATCATCCCAAACTTACAAGCCAACCTGGGAATCGCTTGATAAACGCCCTGTACCGGGTTGGTTTGAGGATTCAAAATTCGGGATATTCATTCACTGGGGGATATATTCAGTACCTGCATGGGCTCCGTTTGGCGACAGCATTAGTGTATACGACAAATATGCCGAATGGTACTGGAACAAGCTCACCAGCAATGACAGCAAGGTGAACCGCTATTTCGTCAATTTCCATAACAAAACTTACGGCAGGGATTTCAAGTACCAGGATTTTGCCCCGATGTTCCGGGCAGAACTGTTTGATCCTGATCAGTGGGCTGAGTTGTTCAGGAAATCTGGCGCCAGGTATATTGTTCTTACATCAAAGCATCATGAGGGTTTTGCCCTCTGGCCAAGCGCACAAAGCTGGAACTGGAACAGTGTGGATATAGGTCCTCACCGGGATCTTTGCGGTGACCTGACAAAATCAGTTAAACAGCAGGGTTTGCATATGGGATTTTACTATTCGCTCTATGAGTGGTTTAATCCTGTTTATAAAACTGATTTGAACAGTTATGTCGATAATCATATGATCCCTCAGATGAAGGATCTTGTAACCAGGTATACTCCGGATATCCTGTGGACTGACGGTGAATGGGACAAGCCGAGCAAAGACTGGAAAAGTGAGGAGTTCCTTGCATGGCTTTTCAACGAATCACCGGTAAAGGAAAACATTGTTGTGAATGACAGGTGGGGGAGCGAAACGAGAGGCAGGCACGGTGGCATATTTACATCAGAATATGGCCTTGCTGGCGACCAGGAGGGTCCTGTAGAAACAAATGCAAGGCCCTGGGAAGAGTGCCGGGGCATAGGCACCTCGTTCGGGTACAACAGGACTGAGAATGCTGGTGATTACACATCGTCAAAGGACCTTGTAAAGCTGCTTGTATCAACTGTTTCAGCTGGCGGCAATCTGCTTCTTGACATAGGTCCCGCTGCCGACGGCACTATTCCCGTTATCATGCAGCAAAGGCTGCTGGATATCGGTAAGTGGCTTGAAACAAATGGAGAAGCCATTTACGGAACAAGGGCTTTCATAAAGACTAAAAGTCAGATGCAGATTAATCCTGAAGCCAATAAAAGTGTATTTTTCACAAGGAAGGGAAAGGATCTTTATGTGATCTGCACGAACTGGCCCGTGAGAGGATTGGTTCTCAAAGGATTGAAAATGGAAGGCAGCATCAGGGCTGTTCTTTTGGGTTCGAAGGAAGCTGTCAGTTTAAAAAGGACCGGTGAAGGAGTTGTCATTGTCCCTCCGGTTTTGACCCCGGATGATTATCAAATGGCATATGTTTTCAGGCTTAGCAACATTCTGGATTAAGGATATATAGTTTACTTATATATAATACATTTAAAATATACTGAAAATAGTATATACTAATATTAGTATATAATGGAAATAAAATATATAAATAAATTATATATATCCATCAATTATATATCAACTACACTATTTTAAGATTATTTAACCCTGTACGCTCTTTTTTAATCCACTTATCATAAAATATAATCACATAATTCTATAAAATCACGCATTCGGGAATCACCTGATAAAACTATTCGTAAATCATTGAAAATTAAACATTAATAATTATACAGGAATATATTACTTACTCCGATTGTCTATTAATCGAAAAACCTGCTCGGATCAGAGATCGCTGTATCTCCTTTCCCGGAATAAACACTTTTTTAATAACCCTTATGAATGCCTGATATGATCTATCTCAAGGGGAAAAGGATTTTTTTAATCAGTTCAATTTCACTGATAATAAGCTATATATCGGGTGTCGAGATTTATGGTGAATCCCCGGCTGGCCTGCCTGTAAAACCTGATTCAATTGAAAAGCAGATATTGTACAATGGGAGGGCATGGCGGAACCTTTACACGAAAATAAAGGGAGATCCTTTCCTGTTCAGTACCGATTTCCTCCCGGGAAACGTAACCATTGGCAAAAGAATCTTTGAAAACCTGAATCTGAAATATGATATTTTTAATGATGAGCTTTTGATTATTACTGATCGCGGATTAATTCTTCAGGTTAACCATGAAATGATTGACTATTTCAATCTTACCTGGCTCGACAGGAAATACCTTTTTAAAAGGATCGAAGCTGACTCACTTAATTCGCTCTCGGGTTTTGTAAACGTACTTTATGATGGTAATACACCGCTATATATCAAATACAGGAAGGAGATCCTACTTCTGGCGGTCGAGAATAAGTATGATATGTTTAATCAGGTTCAGAAGGTTTATATAAAAAAAGAGGGGAGAATCATCCTGATAAATAGCAGGAGAGATTTTCTTAATCAGTTAAAGGACCGCCAACAGCAGATTAAAAGTTATATAAGAAGTAATAAGCTCAGTGTCAGAAAAAACGACCCGTTAAGTTTCAGGCCGGTACTTGAATATTATGATAAATTGGGGCAATCCAGGAACTAAGATGAAACTAAGATTACAATTATTTATCCTTCTATTGTTTGTATCCCGGACCCTGACAGCGCAGGAGGAATTGAAGATTACATGGGATTACAGGGACCTCTCATTCCGGGAATTTGTTTCAAAGGCTGAGAGTTCCTTAAACCTTAAGTTCTTTTATAAGGATGAATGGGTTGAGGACCTTAAACCCGGCAATTTCCCTGGATTTACCTCATTGACTGATCTGCTCAACAACCTTTTCAGGGATAAATCACTTTTTTATTTTATCGATGAGTCAGGAAATTTAATAATAACCAAGAATTTCGCAGTCAAGCTTTCAGAAGCTGCTCAGGGAGATGAAAAGGATTTTATGGCTCCGACCGAATATTATGATTCAAAGGACAAAGAGAAATTATCAGGTAATATATTCCTCGATATCGGCAATCCGGCGGACCGTTACAAGCCGGGAAATGTCACAATATCGGGATATGTGACAAACAGGGACACAAAAGAACCTGTTCCCGGAGTCACTGTTTATATCCAGAAACTTTCTATCGGCACGATTTCAAACCAGTATGGTTACTATACGCTTAATCTTCCCAGGGGAGTTCATCTACTCCAATTTTCCTTCATTGGAATGAAGGAAAAGCAGATCAATCTAAACCTCTACGGTACCGGTGAGCTGGATGTTGAAATGAACAGCATGCTGATACCATTGAAGGAAACCACTATTTCTGCTCAGAAAAATGTGATATTCCAGAGATATGAGGTCGGGGTTGAGAAGGTTAATATATCTTCCTTCAGGCTTCTGCCTACGTCGATGGGAGAATCTGACATAATCAAAAGCGTACTTCTGATACCCGGAGTACAGTCGATTGGAGAGGGATCGCAAGGCTTTAACGTAAGGGGAGGATCTTCCGATCAGAACCTTATTTTGCTTTACGGGGCACCCGTCTATAATTCTTCCCATTTCTTCGGATTTTTCTCTGCAGTCAATCCGGATATTATCAGGGATGTGACATTATACAAAGGAGGAATACCAAGCCGTTATGGCGGAAGGATCTCATCTGTTCTTGACATCACTTCAAAGGAAGGGAACAGGAAAGAATTCGCCGGGAATGCAGGTATCAGTCCGATAACCACCCATCTTATGGTAGAGGGTCCTATAAAAAAGGACACCTGTACCTACATCTTTACCGGCAGGACAACTTACTCAAACTGGGTCCTCGGCCTGATCAGCAATGCTGCCCTCAAGAAAAGCCGGGCTTCATTCTACGATTTTAACGGCAGGATAACCTATGACTTCAATAAAAACAACAAGATTGAGTTGTCATCCTATCTGAGTCATGATTCATTCAGGTTCAATACTGATACTGTTTACAGCTACAACAATAGTATCTTTGCAATCAGATGGCGGCATTTCTTCAACAGCAGGTTCTTTTCACTTATATCGGTTAACAACAGCAATTACAGATATGATGTGACAAGCACAAAGAACCCGACCGAGGGTTTCTCACTTTCGCACAGTATAAACAGCACTGGCCTTAAAGCCGATTTCAACTGGTTCCTTGGCAGGAATGAATTAAACTATGGATTTGATGCCAACCGTTACGCCGTTATTCCAGGAAAATTCATGCCTGTTGGCGACTCCTCACTTGTTGTTCCCAGGGAACTGGAGACTGAAAAAGCAATTGAGACAGGGCTCTATGTGGATGATAAATTCATTGTTAATGATTTTATGTCGATAAATGCAGGCATACGATTTTCATCGTACTTTGCGATCGGGCCAAGGAGCTTCCCGCTGTACGATCCCGACTATTCCCGTTCAAGATCGACAATAATCGACACTGTCACTTTCAATTCACATCAGCTTTACAGAACCTATGCCGGACCTGAATTCAGGGCCTCTTTGAATTTCAGGACTTCACCTAAAAGTTCGTTCAAGATCAACTACAACCGTACAAGGCAATACCTTCATCTGCTGACAAATACTACTTCAATCTCGCCGACTGACACATGGAAGTTAAGCGATTATTATCTGAAGCCGCAGATCGGAGACCAGTATGCAGTCGGATTTTACCAGATGCTGTTCGGAAGCAAAATTGAATCATCAGTGGAGGTGTATTACAAGGAGATCAGGAACATGGTTGATTTCAAGGGAGGCACCAACCTGATAATGGATGAAAACATTGAAAAGGACCTTGTGAATGTAAAGGGTAAAGCATATGGACTGGAGCTGTCGCTTAAAAAGAATGAAGGCAGGATTCAATGGAACCTGGGCTACACTTACTCGAGGACCTTCCTGAAAAGCATCGGCAGGTTCAGCGACGAAATCATAAATAACGGAGGATGGTTCCCGGCTAATTTTGACAGACCGCACGACCTTGTGGCAACATTCAATTTCCTCTTTTCACGCAGGTTCAGCTTCTCGTCCAATTATACATGGAGCACAGGCCGGCCGATTACATATCCTGTTGCAACTTATTATATGGGAGATGTGCTTCTGGTACATTATTCCGAAAGAAATAAATACAGGTTGCCTGACTATATGAGACTTGATATCTCCTTAACGCTGAGCGGAAACCTGAAATCGCATAAAATAGCCAATCCGCACTGGATCTTTTCAGTCTACAATCTTCTCGGAAGACAGAATGTTTATTCGATCTACTTTAAGAATGAAAACAACACCGTTACAGGCTATAAACTTTCAGTATTCGGGAAAGCAATTCCTTCGGTAAGCTTCAACTTTGATTTTTAATGTAATGAAGATAAAGAACATCCTGATATTGTCCCTGATACTGATTGGCGGAAGCTGCATTACGCAATTCATACCACAAACTGATGAGGACAAAAATCTGCTTGTGGTGGAAGGATTGATAACAGATCACCCTGATGATAATGTGGTAAAACTGTCATTATCGATGCCTCTCGGGAAAAAGTCAATCCTTAAACCATTGAAAGGATGTATCGTTACCGTAACAGATGACAAGGGAAGTCAATATTATTTCTACGAAACTTCAACTGCGGGAACATATAAATCAACCATGCAGGGGAAAATCGGACGGAAATATACTTTGCATGTAAGTACAAAGAATACTCAGACAAACTATTATTCATACCAGTCGCTGCCAATGGAAATGCTGCCTGTACCACCGATTGACAGTATATATTATGAGAAGGTGACAATAGCAGAAAAAACTGCAGAAAGACCAGAGCTGAATGGATGCCAGATCTACCTGAACGCCCATGATCCTACAGGAAACTGCAAATACTACAGGTGGGACTATAATGAAACATGGCAATTCCGACTTCCCTTTGGGTATCCGAAAAACAATACCTGCTGGATATCGAATAATTCAACCATAATAAATATTAAGAATACAAAAGTTGTGTCGGAAGACAGGATAAACCGTTTTCCGCTCAGGTATATTTCAAACGAGACGGACAGGTTAAGTGTCAAATACAGTATTCTTGTCAATCAGTATTCACTTAACGTGGACGAATTTGATTACTGGGAGAAAATGCAAAATGTGACGCAGGATGTAGGCGGACTGTACGATATAATTCCTTCAACTGTTACCGGGAATATTTTCTGCGTGGAGGAACCTTCTGCAAAAGTTCTGGGTTATTTCAGCGTTTCGGCTAAAACATCAAAGAGGATTTTTATAAAGGATTATTTCTCCGGATTAGTCAACCTATATACCAGCTGCGCTCTTGAATCGGATACAATTCCTGGCAGTAATCCTGATATAGAAGGGCTTAACATCAACACCTGGATACTCGAGCAAAATTGGTATTACACAGTAATAACAAAAAGCAGATACTGTGCCGATTGCACTACCAGGGGAACAACGACAAAACCTGATTTCTGGGATGATGGCAACTGATAGTATTGTAAAAAATAGTTCTCAGGTAATGAGATCAACATGGATATTAATTTCCCTGATTCTCGGCTTTACTGTTGTATCAGGACAGGAGCAGAGCAGGGTGATAATGTCAATTGCACAGAAGTTAAATTCTTATTGCTCTAAAATTCCGAGGGAAGAGATATATGTCCATACGGACAGAAACGATTATGTTGCGGGAGAAGAGATCTGGTTTAGGGCATACCTGATTGACAGAAAGAGCTCAGAGCTATCCTCAGGAAGCAGGATAGCTTATTTTGAAGTTCTTAATCCTGAAAGCAGACCGGTCGTGCAGAAACGCATCCTGCTCCGGAACGGAGCCGGACCCGGACAAGCTCAGTTACCCGACACCCTGAGCACCGGGACCTATATTATCCGCGCCTACACGAACTGGATGAAGAATTTCCTTCCTTATAACTGCTTCATGAGCAAGGTATACATCTATAATCCTTTCAGGACAAAGGCCAGAAGTGTAAAATTAACTGAGTTAACCTTTAACCGGGGGATCACCACCACCGGGAAACAGGGAAATGTTCAGACTGAAGGATTTAGCCTGTCTGTAGGCAGAACCGGACAAAACGACCTTGATGTAAGCATAAATACAACGCGGAATTACCGGTCTGTATCAGGTACAACCTGTTATATGGTTATCCAGACACACGGTGTGATCAATGTTCAGCGTCCGGTAAACCTTGTTTCTGACAGTACTAGTGTAGCAGTACCTGTTGCTCAGCTACTTCCGGGTATTAACCAGATAACGATATTCAATTCTCTGGGAAGACCTGTCGCAGAAAGATGCATTTATACTCCTGCAAACAGCCATCAGCCTTTTTCAATCTCGGCACCGGACATTATCAGGAAAAGGGAGAAGATAGCTCTGGATATGCTGGTTACGGATAAAAGAGGCAACGACCTTATACCGGTAGGGCTGAGTGTATCCGTTGCCCCCCTGACTGAAAATCCTTCTGCCGACATCGCGGAGTATATGATCTTCGGAACGGAGTTTGGCTTTTTGCCTGACGAACTCAGCGAAGCCGGACCTGATAATATTCCGGCTGAGAAGCTTGATGCTTTCCTTTCCGGCCTCAGAAGCAACTGGATTGACTGGAACAATATTTTGTCAGATAAGTTGCCGGATATTAAATATGGGAGGGAAACGGAGAATCATTTCCTTCACGGCCGCCTTATCAATAAAAACACACAGGCACCTGACGTGGATAAATATCTCTTCCTTTCAATACCAGGCAAGAAAGCATATTTTCAATATGCAAAGACTGATGCTGACGGAGACTTCTTTTTTACTTTACCGATCGATGAAAAAATCATGGATCTGATAATCCAGCCGGAGGACATGGCAAGGAATGATAACATCAAGATTGAATCATCATTTTCAAACATATATCCTGAGTTGCATTTTACTAGAGACACTTCCGCTCAAAAGATTTCTTCAGGGGTTTCAAAGCTGGGGATTAATTACCAGGTAAAAAAGATTTACAGCTCGGAGGAAGCAGCCGCAAAATCTCAACCGGAATCCTATATATGGACAAATAAGAATTTCTACGGGAAGCCCGACATTAAACTGATGATGGATGATTACATCAAGCTGCCGGTTATGCAGGAGGTCTTTTTCGAACTTATGCCGGGTGTATTCCTGCGTAAGAAAAAAGCAGAATACGAGATCAGCATCGCTGATCCGGTCGAGAACAGGATCTATGACCGGCCTCCGATGCTTCTGGTCGACGGGGTAATTATTAATGACGCATCAGTCATAGCCAATCTTGATCCTGAGCATGTTGAAGAGATAGATGCCATTAAGGAGAGGTATTTTGTAGGGGATTACCTGTTCTTCGGACTGGTGAATGTCATTACCAGAACCGGGGATTTCAGTAATATAACACTTCCGGACAATGCGGTAAGACTTCCGTACAGAGTGGTCGATCCGGTAAAATCATTCAATTATCCCGTATATGATACCCAGGTATCGAAACAGAGCCGGATCCCGGACCTGAGAAATACCCTTTACTGGAATCCCTCTGTTGAAACAGATGCGGGCGGAAAGGCCAGGATTGAGTTCTGGACCTCGGATTTCACAACGGATTATGTTATAAACATTCAGGGGATGACTTCTGACGGGAAGGCAATTACATTCACAAAAACTTTAAAATTACAGCAGTAAGTGCCTCAGCACAGGCATGATATTTGAGGTTTTAGGAATAGTCCACGACCTGCCTGGTCCAGATTTCAGTTAAATGAAAATAAAGAGCATTATAATATTAATCCTGATCTTTATTGGTGGAAGCTGCATAACCCAATTCATCCCGGAGACCGAAGAGGATAAAAACCTGCTTGTAGTGGAAGGATTGATAACAGATCACCCTGAAGACAATGTTGTCAGGTTATCTTTATCAATGCCGCTGGGGGGAAAGGCAATTCTTAAGCCACTGAAAGGATGCATCGTTACCGTAACGGATGACAAAGGGAGCTTATTTCGTTTCACCGAGACAACAACTGACGGAATCTATAAATCAGACATGCCGGGGATGATCGGTCGGAAATATATCCTGCACATAAACACAAGGAATCTGCTGACAAACTATCATTCATACGAATCCCTGCCGATGGAAATGAAGTCTGTACCTCCGATTGACAGTATATATTATGAAAAGGTGACAATCGCGGAAAAGACGGCTGACTACCCCAGGCAGGAAGGCTGCCGGATATACCTTGACACGCACGATTCTTCCGGGAATTGCAAGTATTACAGATGGGACTATAATGAGACATGGGAATTCCGTATTCCTTTTCCTGTTCCGAATAACACATGCTGGATATCCAATAATTCGACTCTAATAAACATTAAAAACACCAATGTAATATCGGAAGACAGGATAAACCGCTTTCCCCTTCGATATATTTCAAACGAAACCGACAGATTAAGTGTCAGATACAGCATTCTTGTAAATCAATATTCACTCAATGCGGACGAATTTGACTACTGGGAAAAAGTACAGAATGTGGCACAAAATGTTGGCGGACTATACGATATAATCCCTGCATCAATTCCGGGCAATATTTACTGTGTGGATAATCCCGCCGAAAAAATTCTCGGTTTTTTCAGTGTTTCGGCCAAAACCTCTAAGCGGATTTTTATTAAGGATTATTTCTCAGGTCTGGTCAACCCTTACTTCCATTGTTACCTTGAAGCGGATACCCTCGATAGTTATGCTGACCCGACAAAACAGAATATTACGTGGTGGATAATTGAACAAAGCTTGTATTACACATTGATAACATATAGCAGATCTTGCGCCGATTGCACCACAAGGGGAACAACAACAAAACCTGATTTCTGGGACGAAGGCAATTGATACAAACTGTCTGATCTGCATTTTTAGGCAAATGAAAATAAAGAACATAATAGTAGTATTAATCCTGATCCTGATTGGAGCAAGCTGCATAACCAAATTTATCCCGGAGACCAATGAGGATAAAAATATGCTTGTGGTGGAAGGATTGATAACTGATCACCCTGAAGATAATGTTGTAAAACTTTCGTTATCGATGCCTCTCGGGGGAAGAGCAAATATTAAGCCCTTGAAAGGATGCACCGTCACCGTAACTGATGACAAGGGAAACTTATATTATTTCACCGAAACATCAACTGCCGGAACCTATAAATCAGGCATGCAGGGAATAACCGGAAGGAAGTATACCCTGCATGTAATCACAAGGGATATCCTGACAAAGAATTATTCATATTATTCACTGCCTATGGAAATGCAGCCGGTACCTTTAATCGACAGTGTATTCTATGAAAAGGTGACGATAGCTGAAAAAACAACTGAGAGACCAAAACTGGAAGGCTGCCAGGTTTACCTTAACACTCATGATCCTGCCGGAGAATGCAAATACTACAGATGGGATTTTAATGAAACATGGGAATTCCGCCTTCCTTTTGGGTATCCGAAAAACAATACATGCTGGATTTCGGATAATTCATCTGCAATAAATATAAAGAATGCGAGCCTCATGTCTGAAGACAGGATAAACAGGCTCCCAATTCGTTATATTTCTAATGAAACAGACAGGTTAAAAGTCAGATACAGCATTCTGATAAATCAGTATTCGCTTAACATGGACGAGTTTGGTTACTGGGAGAAAATGCAGAATGTGATGCAGGATGTGGGTGGCCTTTATGATATTATCCCTGCCTTTGTTCCGGGCAATGTTTTCTGTGTGGAGGATCCTGCTGAAAAGGTCTTAGGTTATTTCAGCGTTTCAGCTAAAACCTCAAAAAGGATTTTTATCAAGGATAATTTTTCGGGAATAGTTAACCTTTACGGAGACTGTATCAGAGATACTATTTATGGAACCGGGCCGATCCCTAATCTGAATATCACTGTATGGATACTTGAACAGGAACTTTACGCAAGGCCCCCCTATACGGTTATTACTGATGCCAGAGGCTGTGCTGATTGTACTACCAGGGGAACAACAACAAAACCTTACTTCTGGGATCAGTGAAACAAATAAATTCATAAAACCTACCTGTCCCGACACTTCGGTTGCGATACCCCACCTGAAAGGAGGTGAAAATTGTAGAATTAATTAAGCTTCCTTTCTGGGATTCGGGTTAAATCTCTGTGGATATCTATATCTTCTCTTTTGAACTCTGTGTAACTAATGTTCAGATTTCCTACTTTTATATTTTAAATTGCTAAATATGAAACAGAACAGGCGGAAATTTATCACGACCATTGCAGCAGCAGGAGCAGCAATACCATTTATTTCAGCCATTGAACCTCTGGATACATCCCCTGTAAATACAAAATTTCCAATACATCTTTTTTCAAAGCCCCTCGATGCATACGAGTTTGATTTTATGTGCGAATGCCTTGTTAAATCAGGTATCGGCGGATTTGATTTGACCGTCAGGCCCAAGGGGAAGGCAGAACCTGCATACATTGACTCTGTCCTCCCACGAATGGTCGAAGAAGCGAAGAAATATAACATTGCCCTCGATATGATGGTCACCGGAATCCTTTCAGCCTCGGATCCCATGACTGAGAAAATACTTAAAACCGCTTCCGGCCTGGGAATAAGAAACTACAGACTGGGCTGGTTTGAATACGACAATAAGACAGGGATACTCGAATCGCTAAAAAAATATAAAGCTGAATTAAGGGCGATTGCCGAACTCAACCGGAAATTCAAGATACATGGTGATTATCAGAATCATTCCGGGACAATGGTGGGAGGCCCTGTATGGGATCTGTATGAGCTGCTTCACGATATTCCGGCTGAATTAATCGGAAGCCAGTATGATGTCAGGCATGCGACTGTTGAAGGAGCCAGTTCCTGGATCCTTGGAATGCGCCTGATAGCTGATCATATAAGGTCGCTGGCAATCAAAGACTTCACATGGCTGACCATAAACGGAAAGCCCCAGGCAGTCACTGTCCCGCTGGGCGAAGGGATGGTCGACTGGGATCTTTATTTCAGCACCATAAAGGAGCTTAATATAAGCGGGCCCATCACACTGCATATCGAATATCCTCTTCTGGCAGAAGGTGAAGAAAAGCTGCCACTTTCAAAGCAGCAGGATATAATAGTTTTAAAGCTCAGGAAAGACATGGATTTCCTGAAGGGATACCTGAATAAATTCGGGCTTGTCTGATACTATACTCTGTATCTGAAGGATTATCTGACAGGCATAGGTTTGTCTGTCAGCTGAAGCGTGAACCTGCTCCCTCTGACTATATCTTCATGGGTTATGTACAAGTAGGGATATACCCCTCCATTCTTTGTGATCGCCTTTATGTATTTACTTGTAGTATTGCTGCTTACTCCGCTGATAATGAAATACTTCTTGTCCGGTAGCTGGATCTTGACCTCGTCGAATACCGGTGTTGAGATCACATATTGGTTTGATGCCGGGCATACCGGATAGAATCCCATCATTGCAAAGACCAGCCAGGCTGACATCTGACCGGCATCCTCATTCCCGCTCAAACCTCCCGGGCCTGTCCCATACTCCTCCGAGATTACAGCAAATACCCTTTTCATTGTTTTCCCGGGGTCACCTGCCATTGTATACAGGAAAGGGATCTGTTGCCCGGGCTCGTTTCCATGCCAGTAATAACCCTCATCAAAGAATTTGTCGAGCTTTGAAATAAAAGCAATATTACCCCCCATCAAAGCTGCCAGTCCGTTAACATTCTGAGGTACATACCATGTATATTGAAAGGGCGTCCCCTCACAGATAAACTTTACCTTTTCATTTGGATCAAACGGCTCAATCCAGGTGCCATCCGAATGCCTTCCCCTTACGAATCCGGTCCTTGTATCGAACACATTCCTCCAGTTTTCAGATCTTTTCATCAGGATCTGATAATCATCCTCCTTCCCGAGGACTTTAGCAAATTGCGCCAGTGCATAATCATCCAGGGCATATTCGAGTGTTCTTGAAACCTGTTCATTTTTATGAAAAGCCTCAGGTACACTATCTTCCAGTGGGATATAGCCATACTTCAGATAGCTTTCCAGGGCTCTCCTGCCTTTGCCGTCAATATATTCTTCCCTTGATGGTATCTCGAAAGCATTCTTTCTCATATACTTATAAGCCTCTTCAGCATCGATGCCTGTAATACCCTTGAGATAAGAATCGCAGATCATTGTGCTCACATGATCACCTATCATGGCAGCTGTATAGCTCGACCATGCAGGGAATATTGGCATCCAGCCTCCCTGCTCAGCCTTCAGGATCAATGACCTGATCATATCACGGGTCCTTACAGGTTCGAGGATCGTAAGCAGAGGATGGAGAGCCCGGTAGGTATCCCACATTGAGAAATCATCATAATAATCAAACCCTTCTGCCCTGTGGATCAGAGTATCTTCAGCAAATCCCTGATATGATCCGTCAACGTCACTTACGATTCTCGGTAGCTGATAGCAATGATAAAGTGCGGTGTAGAATTTCTTCCGATCATCTTCAGTTCCTCCCCCTACAGTGATTTTCCCAAGGACCTGATTCCATGTATCTTCCGTTGCTTTTCTTACTGCATTGAAATCCAATGTTGTTAACTCCTTCTCGAGGTTTTGCCTGGCAGCTTCTCCGCCTGTAAATGAACTGCCAATCTTTAATGTGACAGCCTGCCCAGTTCCAACCGAGATGACCAGCTGCTGACTGCTTTTAAGATATTCTGTCACAGTAAATGGCTTATCAGGCCGGATCAAAAACCATCCGCTGAAACCTGCAGGCTTACCCCATCCCTGGTAAATGCGGTGAACAGGATTGGTCCCGATGATCTCATTTCTCTCTTTATCCACCCATATTCTGCCTTCGTTTTTGTCGCTGTTCATTCTTATCAGGATGAATCCGGCAGATTTCCCCTGGAAAGAGAACCTCATTATTCCTGACCTTACAGATCCAGTCATCTCAGCTGTGACCTGGTAATTATCGAGTGCAAGGCTATAATATGCCGGCGTTGCAATCTCATTCCTGTGGTTCAATTTTGAAGCCGGAAGGTATCTCAGGGTATCTGGTTTTAAGGAGGTGAACGGCATTATGGTAATACTTCCATAGTCCTGCGTACAGCTTCCACTCATCCAGTGCGTACCGCGAAAGCCTGTTATATACTTGTCAGTATAATAGTATGGTGAAACACACTTGGCTTCAGTAGTTCTGGTCTCGGGTGTCCACTGAGTCATGCCGAACGGTCTGCCTACCCCGGGAAATGTCTGACCCTTTTCTTCAGTATCGGAACCATGTCTCCTTGCACTTTCAGTAGCTGCCGGAGCGGTACCGACAAGCGTATTTACGTACTGAATCGGAGGCTGGGCAATTAATATTGAGCTGGTAAGGAAAAGGAATATAATTGCAGGCGTTTTCATAAATAATCTATTCCCAGTCATCAGTCCTGAATGATGAAGCAGGAATTCCCTCGGTGTTGAACAGATCTCCAACTATGAAATCCCTGAATGCGTACCTTACAGCGACAGGCTCATTTACAAACGGTGACATAAGTGTGATTCCCTGATTGGTAATGAATGCAACAGCCGGGAAGAAACGTTTGTTTGCTCCCGCAACTTCGAAACAGGAAAGGGTCTTGCCGAATGATGTAAGTCCGTTGGGTGCATTGTTGAAAGTAAGTTTCACAACCTGACCTTCCACTTTCATATCCTTCACCACCGGACCTTCACATGCAAATCCTTTTTTCCCATAGGTTTTGACCAGGGCCTGATAGGCCAGTCTCTCACCGGCAGCTTTTTTGTTTGCCGGGTGTATGCATTCTTTTTCACCTGTGTCCATTACACAAGCCATTCCCATGTTCGGAGCCGATGCTGCATTCAGCTGTGCTTCACGCAGGTATGCTGAATTCAGGCCTGATGAACCATAGTCATAGGGGGCTATCTGAACATAATAGAACGGGAACTCTCCAACTCTCCAGGCTGATCTCCAGTTTTCAGCCAGCCCGGGAAGAAGCTTCGCATATTCCTTCGGTTCATTCCTGTTGGATTCACCCTGGTACCAGATAGCGCCGCGTATCCCGTAACCTGCTATCGGATTTATCATCCCGTTAAAAAGCACCGTCGGAGTCTGGGGTGAAAGATTTTCCTGAGGAGGCGCTGATTTGTCGGGCAGTTTGACCCAGTCGAAATTCTTTAAGCCTTCTTCGTTTATCCATGGTTCGATCCTGGTGCCTCCCCAGCTTGTGCAGATAAGTCCGACAGGGACATTCAATAACTTGTTCAGCGACGATCCGAAAAAGTAGGCAGTCGCGCTGAAATCAACCACATTTTCAGGTTCACAAAGTTCCCAGGTACCAGTGAAATTATCCATGGCGGTCAGGCTGGTTGCATGCGGGACCGTTATTAATCTTATTCTGTCATTAGAAGATGAGGCAATTATCTCGTTTGATCCAAGCACGGGCTGGTTAAGGTATCCTTTCATGGGCATTTCCATATTTGACTGGCCCGAGCATACCCAAACCTCGCCGATAAGGACATTTTTAAAACTGATTGTCTTTCCTCCGCTGACAGTCACTGTATAAGGGCCTCCTGCGGCTGGAGTTGACACTTTTGTTTTCCAGTTACCGTTTGCATCAGTCATAGCTGAATATGATCTTCCGTTCCATGAGGTTCTTACGGAAACTTTTGCTCCCGGGCTGGCCTTTCCCCAGAATGCAGCATCAGTCTGTTGCTGCAGTACCATATTGTCCCCAAAAATTGATGGAAGAGTCAGCTGAGCTTCAAGCAGTCCGGATGGAGTAAAGAATAAAAACAAACAGGTTGAGAGTAGAAGAATCAGTTTTTTCATAGCATGAATTATTACGGGTTTATCAGTTGTGAATTTATTTCTTTTAAGGCAATTAAATCAGCCAGTCAGGTGATAGCTAATATCTGTTCCTTCACATTTTCCGGTTCAAAGACCTTTTTCCAGTCCTCTTTAATAAACTCCCTGAGTCCCCTTTGAAGCGCTTTGTTGGCAGCATCGGAAAAGACCGCCCCGGGGAGCTCATTGAAAAGAACTGCCATCTGAATACGGAGGTGGCCAAGAAGAAAATCTCTTGCAGCTTCAGCCGGCACTCCCCGTCGTACTACTTCGGACAGGCCCTCGCGAATTACATAAATACAGGTCGATGCGAGCGTTTCGACAAGAGCAGGTTCAAGAAGTCCCATCTGCTCGACAGTAATCCTGTGCGCCCGGGTGACAGGGGCGTAAAATATCCTGGCCAGTTGTTCCCCCTTTATATAATCATCGTCTGTTCCTCTCATCAAAGCACATACAATTGATTGTTTTGCTGCCGTACCTCCGAAATGATCCTTCATAGCTTCTTCCTTTGGCTCCCAGTTGAAAACTGAGGGATGCGTCGGGTGTGTAATGAAGTAAGAGACGTCAGGCCTTTCGTGGAGTTTACCCGCAAGCGCTGCTGCCGGATCGAGAGTTACAACCATAGATCCGGATTTCATTATCGGTAGCATTCTTCCCGATACATCTTTTAGAGCTACGTCGGGGACAGCGAGTATTACAATATCTGAATATTTCACCGGATCAGGAGATTCGGATACGATAACACCCATCTCCCTGAGCTTTTCAATCCCTGTAGAACTGACTTCAATGTAATACATATCATATGATGAATTCTTCAGGTTACGGGTAAGCCGGAGACCCATTTTGCCTCCTGCGCCGACTAAGGTAACTTTTAACATAAATGCCTGTTTTACGGTTATTTAAACTCTTCAATACTTATCTTTTTTCCTGAAGACGCGGATTCATAACATGCCCATATGAGCCTTACTGTTTCAAGGTTATCCTGACCAGTGTTCTCTGCCCTGGCAATACCCAGCATATCATTCAGGATGTTACGGTTAACGTGGATGCCGCTTTCATGATTTACGATATAATCCGGATCGGCCCATGCATAGGATGGGAATTTTACAATTTCCGACATTGTGCCTTGCCGTGTCGTTACTCTTATTTCAAATCCGGGTCCGAGAAAAGCTGATCCCAGTTCTCCTTCAGTAAGTACGTGGACGGTCGAAAAAGAGTCATGTTCCACAATGGAAGCATATGACAACTCGGAGTAAACCGGCATGCCATCCTTCATTTTCATCATGACAGTGGCCAGATCCTCACCTTTTATTCCTTTATTGACTGCAAGGGTCTGACACCACAGTTCTTCGCATTCCCCGAACAGGAACCTTATCACATCAAGAATATGGGAACCCATATCAGTAAGAATGAAATGACCAAGCTCCTTCAGGAACGGCTGGTTATCGAATACAGGATATCCTGAAAGGAAGGAAACCCTGGCTTTGAATGGTTTGCCAATGATTCCTGAGTCCAGAATCTGTCTGTACCTTCTTACCGGAGCCTGCCACCTGTAATTCTCATGGATATAAAGCTTTGCTCCGCTGGCAGCGCATGAATTCACCATCCTTTTTGCTGTTTCAAAATCTGGCGCCATTGGTTTCTGGCAAATTATTCTTTTTATACCGTATTTAAGAGCCATTTCAACAAAATCGGAATGAGTGTCAACGTCGGTTATAATATCAACAAAATCAAGGTTTTCCTTCCTGAAAAGCTCGTCGGGATTATCATACACTTTTGGCACACTAAAATATCCGGCAATCTTTTCAGCTTTCGATCTTGTCCGGTTATACACAGCGACCAGCTCCGCTCCTTCAACCTCTGTCCATGCGCCGATCTGGAATTTTGACCAGAATCCGCAGCCAAGTACAGCAAATCTTAGTTTTTTCATTATCTGAGATTATTTTCTTATCATTTTAGTCCCAAAGTATTGATTTCATGTACTTTATGCTTTTATCGGCCCAGTCGGATTCCTTTAACACTGTGTCATTTAATTCCGGTTCAGGAGGTGTCCAGAGCTCAAGTATTGCACTTTGGCATATTCCGATTTCATTCAATTCAGACAGAAGTTCCGGGATTTTAAGCATACCTTTCCCTGCAGGTCTGCCCTCAACGATCAGCCCCATCCTGTGCGATATCCTGAAAATTGTGAAATCCTTAACGTGGAAGTTGATAGTGTAAGGAATAAGTATCTCAGAAACAGTTTCGAATCCCTCGCCGGCTCCCATCGAATTGACCGAGTCAAGGCAAATCCCGACCATGTTGCTTCCAACTGACAGAATTATTTTCTCAAATTCCCTTGCTTTGAACCTGTCATGATTCTCAATTGCGAGCTTTATCTTTCTTGATTCGAATTCCGGAAGGAGATCTTTAATAGTATCAATTACTGTTTGGAGTCCGGGTTCAAATCCCGGAGAATCGATGACCATTCTAAGTAGAGGTGACTGGAGTTTTTCGGCAGTCAGGAGGCAATTAATTGTATGTTCCGGAGTTAGACCTCTTCCGGCCATTTCGATTGATACATTTTTCCCTCTGGCATAGTTAAGAAGATCATCGAGCTTCTCTTCCCCCAGGTTTTCAAGAGGAAGATTATCCGCAATCTGTAAAAGCTCAAGACTGGCATTGAAAGTCTTGTCGATCAACCCAATGTGGGATAAAGGGAATTCAGGCATAAAACCCGGAACACCGACAGCCCAGGTATATGTATATGAACTTAAACCAAGTTTCATCTCAGCCTCTCATGGTTTGTCAAAATTCCTTGAAGCATCGTCAAGCACCAGGATCCAGTCGTTTCCCCGCCCTCCGGATGGCGGAGTAAATTTTTTTGTGCCTTTTCCGGAAATCGTTTCAACCGGCTTCATTTCACCTGTTCTAGGATCATACCATGATACATTGATTTTTTCTGCACCTATCTTGTCAAGGACTATTTCGGCAGGCCATCCGGTCGGAAAGTATACAAAAGCGTATCCTTCGCCGCGTGTGGCAACCACATAGTCAGTTTCAGGATAATACGAAGGCCCAATCAGCGACTGGTCAGGGATTCTTGAAAGGAATGGACGCGATTCTATCAGTCTCCTGGCATGAATAAGATCGAAAGCTCCAGGCAGATCAAGTACATCATACCAGTTATGCCTGGCCAGTCCGACAGCTTCCCTTTCCGGCGTCTTCATTTGCCAGACCGGATGGCATCCATAGGTGTGCCCGAAGGAACCGCTGAAGAGATTCCAGTAAAGTGCCTGCCGTATATCTTCATGATTGAACCAGCCAAGTACCTCAGGATTCCATCCGACCGGATGGTCTTCATACCTTGGTTCACCGTCAAAGCAGGGTTTGACAGGTTCCAGATTATAGTCGCGGACAATCAGTCTTTTATAAATAGCATAGCTGCGCTGTCCGTGACCTGTCTGGCACATATTGAAATCGAGCCATGTACTGTTCTGGAACCAGTCTGACGAACTGCGCTCACCTCCCGGATGGTAAGTCATCAAATGGTTCTTATCAACTGATTTTATGCCATTCCCTATAGCTTCCCACACAGGTTTGTTATCTCCGCCATCACGATCGCCACCATTTATCCAGATTATGTTCGGGAAATCCTTGTATCTCGATCCTATCCATTGCCCGTATCTGAAGGCATTATCCTTGTTGAAGATCACAGGTCCCTTTCCCCATTTTTTATCAACCTTGTCGCCCCATGTAGGAAGCAGCCCGATGTAAATACCCTTTTCAGCAGCTTTATTTATTACCCAGTCAACATGCCTGAAATAGGCTTCATCTGGTTTAAGGGGGTCATTACCGATAAGCGGTTTGTTTCCTTCTGCATTTGGAGTATCGAGACCATCGAGTTCGGCCAGGACAACTGCCTGGATGACTGTGAAACCCTTCGCGCGGCGGTTCTCAAGGTATTTTTCCGTTTCTTCCTTATTAAGACGGTGGAAAAGCTCCCATCCGGTATCGCCCAGATAAAAGAAGGGAGTCCCGTCCTCATGTATCAAAAAGCGTTTATTCTCCGATACTTTCAGATTGCCGTGAGATAAATCAACAGATGGTCCGTTCCAGAATTTTTCCTGGGAAAATCCTGCAGAAGAAAATAAAATCAAACCTGTAACAAAAAAGAGGGATTTATGCATTTTGAGAAATTGTTTAACCGATTCTTGCCCAGACTATCAGGACAAGGCCTATCAGGTAGAACGTAAACATCAGTGTTAAAAGCAGGTTTGTACCTTTTGGAGCGTCCCTGAATTCCTTCCAGACAAAAATTCCCCAAAACGCTGCCACAACGGGAGCCGCGTTGCTTAAACCGTAAGAGATTGCAGGACTTGCGGCTCCCACCGACATAAAACTTGCCGAATTGCCAAGACACCAGATGGCTCCGCCCAGCATTCCGATGAGGTGTGCCCTGACTGGGCCACTGAACCATTGCGATATTTTTACAGGCTTCCCCTGAACCGGGTTCGCCATAAAAAGCGGATTCACGAGAATAGTGCTGATTAGAGCGCCGATGGAGAAAAAGACGACCGCAGTATACGAGCTTATCTTACCGGCATCGGCAGGAGAGAAATCTGATGCCAGAGATAAAGCAACAAACCTGTAGAAGAATGCTATACAGATACCTGCCAGAAATGCGAGCAGTATACCCAGAAAAGAAGGCTTTTTCAGAAAGGTTGCCAGCTTCCTGTAAGACTGCATGCTGAAAAGTATCGCAAGGATTATGATCAAAGTACCCCCAAAAAGCAGGTAGGGATTTCCTTCTGGTTTCCCAAGATAGTTGATAAGTATGCCAAGTGTCCATCCAATACCTCCTCCAATTGGGAATGCAACTGACATTCCGGCTATCGATATAGAGGCTACGAGTAAAAGGGTACCGACATTCCAGATAAATCCGCCAACAGCCGAGGAAAACAGATAACGCAGATCAGCCTGCTCAACATCAGGTATAAAACTACGTCCCTGACTGCCAAGGCTTCCGAATGTAAAAGCCATTAATAGGGCAAAAAGAAGAATACCTATGGAATAATCCCAGTAATAGAGTTCGAACCGCCACTCTTTACCAATAAGATTCTGAGTGTTCTGCCATGAGCCCCAGCATATCATAGCAATAAAACAAAGGAATACTGCAAGTGAATAGTTTTGAATAAGTACCATGTGAGATGGGTTAGGTGATAATAAAATTAAGAAATTATTCAGTTGGATTTATTTTTTAAGCCATCCTTCGATAAAACATATCGAAAAGGGTTCCATGATCAATGGCATACCTGCCCGGACCATTTTTTCACCGGTTTCTCCTCTCCATTTATAATTTGAAGCCGCTTCACTGTAATTGCGGCTGTTTAATTCCCGAAGCCTCATCATTCCCTTGCATCCCGTTATTATTGCTGTTATCCTGTCTTTGGTAAAATTGACAAGTATCATTCTTACTTGTTTCCCATCCGACAGTACGAGCGAATCCGCAGACAGGGGTTGTGAGCTGGATGATCCTATTACTTTTAAGGATCTGTTTGCCTGGAGGTACCTGAAAATAAAATATACCGGGAAGATCATTCCGCTGTAAGCAGGGAATTCCTGCGGCCACCGGGAACTGTATTCTCCCTGCATGATACCTCTCTCACCCGCTGTTTCGTAGTACGTGACGCCGGCAATATTATTTCTGCAGAGGTATTTCAAACTGATCGCAGTCCAGCCTGCCCCTAATAACGACATAATTCTTGCATCGATCTGTGGCGGAATTTCGTGACCGGTAAAAGGCTCTTCTATGAAAGATAAGTTCGCATTGAATCTTCTCTGGATGTTTACAGGCGAGATCCATATTGCAGATCCGTCTGCAAACTCTGCAGCACTTCTTACAACATCTTCCTGTGCAGCTAGGTTCTCAATCAGCGTCTGGTTATCCGATGCATGTTCCTGAGGTTGGATTGAAAAGGTAATGAAGTCGGCCAGTCGGGCTGGCTGCCGGTTCCTGTTCAACTGTACAAAGTTGGCATTTGTACCAGTCCCTGTCTTTATATCCGGTAAAAGAGTTTTAAAAACAGGAATAACCTTTTCTGCTATTTCCTTAGGTGTTGCAGGAAATGATTTATGAAATAACAGTAAGCATAAAACCCCGGGCTGTGCAGATTTAAGCCAATCACAAAATTCCTTCGTCTGTATTTCATAATTATCATCTACAAACAGGACGAACTCGATCTTTGCTGCAAGTTTTAAAGCTTCGTCCACCGCTTTTATAGCAATCTCTTTCCATCCATTTTCGAACAACCGGACTTCGATCCTGTAATGATCAAATCTCAGCGGCCTTAGCAATCTTAATTCTGCCCCGGAGAGAGGCTCTGCCCTGGTTGCACGGGCTATCCCAATTGACGGCACTTTTACTGATATTTGCGGATCGAGTGATATTCTTGCAGCCTTCTTTTCAGACTGATTTTGAACCGGGAAATTTTCGGCCCTGAAAACAATTCTCTGCTTTATTGAAGTTCCTTCATGGACAATGACCGGAAATGGTTCGGAAAGAGGTGTGCAGTATGTTTTAAATGAAGCATCCGTCCAGTTCCGCTGATCCTCGGTTTCAAAAACGTCTCCTTCAAAATCAAGAGAACAGGTGCCTTCAGCTACCTGCCATTTCATTGATTTAATGTCCAGAAAGGGCTGATGAGGCTGAACAAACTCCGGGAAAAGAGAGTTTTCAACAATGCCATTTGTATGTGTTATAAAACATACTTTTCCTGCTGTGTTCTCAATGGGATGGAGGATACAAAAACCTATACGATTTTTTTTGAAGGTCCTGGTCGCAATACCGTCCATGCTGAAGATGATTGAATTATCAATTCGTCCTTCAATTTCAAACCTGGCTGTAAAATCAATTTCTGCTGAGATATATCTGCAGGAGAATTCTAACCGGAATGAATCAGATCTGATGTTGTATTTTTTTTCAGATATGGCGGGTGTGATTGTCAGCCATTCAGGATCTCTCACAGAAGCATAAATCCTTCTGATCAGCTCATTGTTCCCAATTGAAATATATCTCAGGGATCCATTAGATAAATGCATGGTGAGATTACCTGCCATGAGTGAAATTTCCAAAGGATCTGCTTCAGACCTGCCGGTATTTTTTATCCGATCCGGCAATTCCCGGATATATTGCATCATTGGGTCATGTACGAAATCCATGAGTCATTAACTTTCTGTCCTGAAAAATTATCCTGAATAAGCTAAAAATTAGTGAGCTCAAAGGCCGGAGAATAAAAAATAAAATTGAAATTTATATAAAAACTTCATTAGAAGCCTGAGAATTTAATATTTACCTATGAAAAGATTGATTTACATATTATTTGGAGTGTTCTTAATGCTTGAGTGCTCCCATAAAGGAAAAGTATCAACAGTACAGCCTTCAAATGACACAGTACTTATCAGTGATACGATTCAGTACCATCCGGTAAGGGTAAGCAGACTGGACGGGTCTATATTACCGTGGTTCTCGGCCGATAAGGGTAAGTCGTTCGATACTGTGTTAATGCTTGTCTGGAATTTCTGGAAAAACATGGAAACGGACTCAAATGGGCTGAAGTACTACATGAATCATCAGGTGTGGAAACCGCAACATGATATGAGAGGCCTGGGAGGTGACCAGATTAACATGGCGCTGTCTTCATGGGCTTTACTCTATGCATATGCCGGTGATACTGAGGTAGTTAAAAATATGAGATACCTCGCTGATACTTACCTGGCAAGATCATTGTCAGCACCTACTGACAGCTGGCCTTTCATTCCTTACCCGTACAATACTGATGTTCATTTGGGTATATATGATGGCGACATGAGGAACGGGAAATTTATTACACAGCCTGATAAGGCCGGAAGTTTCGGATATGAACTGATAACCTTGTACAAGATCACCGGAAACAAAAATTACCTGGAAGCGGCCAAACAGATAGCTGGAACGCTCATCAGCAAACTGCAAAAAGGAGATGAGACAAGGTCTCCGCTACCGTTCAGGGTGAATGCAAGAACTGGACAACCGGGATATCTGACTGAAGATACAAGATCAGGTAAACTGGTACAGCCTGCATTGTATACTTCAAACTGGACAGGCACCATGATGCTGCTTGAGGAATTGAAGAAGCTGGATTCTGAGAAGAAGGTGTATTATGAGACAGCCTTTAATAGAATACTTGACTGGATGAAATCATACCCTCTCAAAACAAATAAATGGGGACCCTTTTTTGAGGATGTCCCCGGCTGGAGCAATACCCAGACCAATGCTATCACATTTGCCATGTTTATTCTGAACCATCGTGACCTTTTTCCTGAATGGAAAAAGGATGTAAAAAGCATAATTGACTGGACCTATTCAGAACTAGGAAACCACGATTATGAAAAATACAAGGTGGTAGTGATGAATGAGCAGACCGTGTACAGGGTCCCGGGTAACAGTCACTCTTCGAGACAGGGATCTGTCGAGCTGATGTATGCTGTACTCTCAGGCGATACCTCATATACTAAAAATGCAATCCGTACCCTGAACTGGGCTACCTATACAGTTGCCGGTGACGGCCGTAACCGTTATATCCGCGATGATATCTGGCTGACAGACGGTTATGGCGATTATGTCCGTCATTATCTCAGAGCAATGGCTGCCATGCCTGAGCTGGCTCCTCCCGGCAGGAACAGGTTACTGGGATCAAATTCGGTTGTGAAGTATATCAGATACCTATCAGGATCAATAACTTACACCACCTATGATCCAGAATCAAGGGAGGTGCTGCGTCTGACTTCCAGGCCAGTATCTGTCATGGTCAATGGGGCAAAGCTGAGTGAATCAACAGGCAGCACCGGAGAAGGGTGGAACTGGGAACCTCTTGGTACCGGAGGAATTTTAAGGATCTGTCACTCATCCGGAGTGAATGTAAAAATAGTTCTTTAAAGGATTGAGGCTTTCCTCATAGCCAGAAGGTTTTTATGAGGGGTCAGAACTGTTATTTCACAGCCGGCAGCAAGCAGATATTTCTGATCTTTATATTTTTCAACCAAGGCTCTTGAAAAGCTGTAGACTTCTTCTTCTGATTTATCCTGGACAAATACCGGATTAATATTTCCACCCAGTACAACATTGTTCCCAAGGATATCTCTTGCCCTGTCCAAATCAACCTGCCAGTCAAGATCAATGATATCAGTATTTAGATCTTTCAATGATTCAAGCAGATGTGTTATATCGCCGCAGATGTGCAATTTAACGGAAGTTCCTGATTCGTGGATATATGAAATAAGTTCCATGTGCCTTTGTTTAATATAGGTGTCATAGGTACACTTATCGATCTGTGAGCAAATTGCATCCCCGATACCGATAAGATCACAGCCGGCTTCGATCTGTGCCCCGGCAAAATCCTTCGCGGTGATCATGCATTTGTCTATCAGTGAATTTGAGAGGTCAGGGTCTGTCATCAGATAGTAAAGCATCTCACTGACCCCGGTAAGATCGCATGCCTCAGCAAGTGGCCCTTCAATCCATCCGCTGACCGGGACACTGCCTTTAAGAAGCTTCTTATAATATTCTGCCCCTTTTATCCTGTCGAGGGTCCGTTCACATTTATAGACATCCGGATTACGAAGATCTCTGACATCCTCAGGCGTTTTCACAATATTATTAAGACACCTTGGGACCCCTTCCTCAATATACTCAATCCTTGCTCCGAAAGCCGAAGTTTCACGATAAGGATCGGAGATCAGAGAGACCATGTCTGTATCGAAATATTCCATTGCCCGTATATTGCTTTCAACCAGGATCTTATAATCTGAAGCAAATTTGCCGTAGGTTGTACGATTGAATCTTGCAGCAAAATGCATGAGGATAGGGCGGAAAAATACTTTATTCCCATTTTTACTGCCGCTTAATAATGACCTGTACTGTTCAAGTTTATTCATTTTCCTGTACCTGTTAATTTGAAGTTCCCGTCATTGCAGTCAGAACCACCGGTTAAATTCCATTTGCGATATCAAACATTTTTTCTACAGCAGGATTCGGATTTGAAATTTCATCAGGTCTCCGGATAACTATTGTAGGTATACCACCGTGTTCAAGATGAATTTTCATTCTTATTTCCTCATCTTTATTTTTCCCGCTTAAGCCACTGTAACCTATTATTTTACATAATTTCCCGAAAAGCAGCTGGTTGAGATCACACCCGCCGGTTCTCTCAATACCTTCAATAGAGCTTTGCCAGCTTTTAAAGAGATGAGCCTGAGCGAAAGAAAGTCCCTGCATGGTTATTTCATTCAGCCCTTCTCCCGCTACAACTACGCCATTATCAAGCGATCCCATATGTTCGATAAGCAGCTTCATTCCTTCTGTGGAGCTTGTAGATTCGATAAGGCTGTTGTACAGGTTGAGAGTAACGAGTGTGACATCAATGAAAATAGTGTCAAGCCTCAGTTCCACAACTGCTTTATGTATATTCTCTCCAAGTATTGACCTCCACATTGACAATCCCGGATGGACCTTAACCATCACATTGTTCTCCCTGTTATACATGCGGCTGAAGTTTGATTCAGGAACTCCGATGGATCTGCCCTCGATCCAGCTCCAGCCCTTGATCTGTTTGGTTTCAAGATCGCGGTACTGGAAATCACGGATAAGATTATATACCGGATTTGAAGGATCCATATCATTTGCATTGAAGTGGGGCATGACATGGAATCCGTCCTGCTGACATTTCTTAATAAATGCTCTCCCTTTTTCACTCGGATTATAGTCAGGATAATTCTGATCATATTTATCAGTTCTCCAGTCAGGGTAGTGGATCAGGACTTTGGATGGTGATATCTTTTTTGAAAGGGCATCGAGTATTGCCGGATCACCGGGGCACCAGCTGAGAGCGAGCCTTATATTATTGATCCATGATCTGCGGTTAGCTTCAGCTTTTTCCAGCTCATAGGCTGCCCAGAGCCACTCCCGGTATTTCCGGGCAGGGACATGCCAGTCTCCTTCAAAAACATTTATTCTCCAGCATAAGCCGCCTGCTGCCAGATTATTATCTATCGGGCCATATGCCTCTGAGTCAAGCCCAAGGACAAAGGGATAATTTGCCGAACCGACCTTAAGGGCTTTGTACCTGTATTTATTGTCCCTGGTATAAATACAGAATCCACCTGCAGGCGACTGAATGATTGCCAGTCCGGCTTCCCAGTAAAATGGCCAGGGCCATCTTGTATTACTGATAAGTTTATCATCAAGCTTAAGCTTTATTCCCTGGAAGAATGGCGCCACCAGATCAAGCTCAGGCCTGATCCCAGGAATATTCCATCTGCATGCAATCACACCGGGCCGCGATGAAAAGGCTGATGGTTCAACAAGCAGGTCTCCCGTCATATCATCAGTGTATATCGAAACAACCCCATCGCCATGCCAGCAATTGAAAAAAATCTCGACCCGCTGATCCGATACCTGGTGAAGCCTGATTCTGGTGAAGTTCTTTTCATTGAATTCTACGATCTCATTACCAGGATATATGAGTTGAAGGGCGGCATGATCTGCTGTATTGAATTCATTTATATACTCTTCCCCGCTTTTTTTGTTTTTAAGGGAAGTCAGTAATCCCCCGGAAATAGTTGCAGATAATGTGGCTGTATCTATATAAATTCCGTTATCCCGTATAGAAACTGTTGATATATAGTTATCCGCAATTACACTTCCCTTTACCGGTTTTGATCCGGCATCCATGTGACTGATTGATGATGCCAGCGGTGTGAAGGCCAGGATACCGCCTGATTTCCTGATGAAATTTCTTCTTTTCATATTCCGGTTATTTTTCAATATATCTGCCTTATCTCGAACACGTTTCCGTCATAATCATTTGTCAGGATTACATTAAATCCTTCGGTTGCCAGTTGCTTCCCTGTCAGGACAGTCACAGATTTTCCCAGCGGTGCCAGCAGGACTGAATATCTTTTGTATGGATCGAGACCGGGGAAAGTTACAATCCTGGATTTTTCCCTGGATCCCTGCCTGAAGACTCCCAGGATTCCTCCGTTCTTTTTTTCGGTGTTAATGCGTGCCCAGGCATCCCAGGAACCTTCAGCCGGTTCCCCGAAACCGGGAAGATCCTGCCTGAAAGACATATAATCATACTTACCCTGCATGCTTACCATCCAGTCAGCCCACTTCTTTATTTCTGCCCTTTTCTCCTGTGACAGCTTTCTTGGATCACCGAGAACGATAGGAAGTGTCCCTATCAGTGATTTCAGGTCGAAATCGAAGTTTTTACTGTCAAGAGGAAGGTTTCCTATCACGAGTGATCCTGCCGGTACTGCAGGAGATCGCCACCATGCCAGTTGCCTCATTCTGAGAGCTCCGGTCGGGAATGGCTCTTCAATGTTCGACAGCCAG
>JAUZNW010000150.1 GCA_030706785.1 Bacteroidota bacterium
ATTAAGAATTCACAGGCATATTCAAGGACTCTGTATTACGAGGATGTTCCTTACGGAGATGCTAAAATCCTGTTTGACAGGCCTTCATCATCCCTGACTCCAAATGAAGCAAAGAAGATTGAGGATTTCATGTTTCACTGGATAATCACGGAAGCTATTAAATATGATCTGCCCGTTCAGATACATACAGGATACCTTGCCGGAAACGGGAATGTCCTTGACAACGGGGAGCCGGTTAAGCTTAATAACCTGTTCCTGAAATACAGAGATGCCAGATTTGATATTTTCCATGGCGGATTTCCATGGACAGGCGAAATCGCAGCTCTCGGAAAAATGTTCCCTAATGTCTACATTAACCTTGTGTGGCTGCCTCAAATTTCCCGCGAAGAAGCTATAAAAGCCCTGGATGTTATGCTCGATTGTGTCCCTTACAACAAGTTCTTCTGGGGAGGCGATTGCGGACTGATTGAGGAATCAGTCGGATCGCTTGAGTTTGCCAAGGATGCTGTATCAGAGGTCCTGGCAAAAAGAGTTGAACGGGGATTGCTTACAGAAGAAATTGCTTTTAGGATTATGGATAGGATCTTCAGGGAAAATGCTATTGAGGTGTTCAAGCTCAAGGAGAAGTTGAATATTAATTAAATAACTCAAAAAGAATACCTTTCGGGTTTCAATAATGAATCCTGAAAAAATTTTTATGGCATATGCCTGTGATCTCTGGTCTTTCAACAGGTTTTCAATGTCTCAGTACGGACATCTTTTTCCCTCCCGCTTTATGAGCCTTACCGGCGTCATAAAAGAGCAGGCAGTAAATGACCAAAATGAACATTTCGGCAAGCCAGATATCAACCAGTAATCCGGTTTTTTCCTGGGGCAGGATTTTACACAGGAGAATTATTAGCAGCACTACCGTGCTGACCAGGAAAATGTTTAGTAAAACCAGCCCCATGCTGATCCTCCTTGAGTTTTTCATTTGGGTGTAGATTTCAATTCATACTCAATATTTTAGTTACTGCTGAGAGATTAGATTTTTTAATTTTAGCCTGAAGGCCGGTATAGAAGCCAGAGATTGTTGATATTTCCCTGGAACTTTCAGGCTCTGAGAGCTGATGATTTATGTATTTTCTGTGAACAGAAATAGGTAAGACCATTCATTTCAGTCATGTCTGTTACCTTAAAACCATGAGTCTCGAGTAATTCCGTGACCTTGCTTCTGACCAGAAGCCTTTTAGTCCCTGAATCAAGTACATATAAGATCTTTTTAAGTGCCTTTAATGAGAGCTTGATCCCGTTCCCATTCTCGGGATATATTCCTGAATCATAAAAGCATCCGATGAAGTTGGTGTCAGAAGGAAGAACCTGAAGTAGGGTAAAAAGAAACTCATCAAGGTACTTGATCGCATTCAGCTTCCTGAGGTTGACAAGCGTGCTGACACTTTTCAGTTCGTTTTCATCATAGTAATAGTGATGCCTCGAGGAAAGGACTACCAGATTGTTTTCCCTTGAAAGACCGAGCGACTTAAGGTATTGAAAGAAATTCTGACCGTCTTCAGCAATCATATTCACTATTGCAGGAAAGAATCCGGACACGCCCTGAGAGCTTTTATCCCTGTCGGGATGGTTTATGGTTGAATTCCCGTTAAGTACTCCATTTGTTGTTAAAGTAGAAGTTTGTTCCATAATCAGACATTTTTATCACATTGTAAAGGTAACATGCAATGGATTCGCAGGCAAGTCGCAAATGTCCAATTAATGGGCTAATGAGGATGACATCAATAATTTTAATCTATAAAATCAGGCGTGTAATTAACAGGGGGCTTTATCTGATAAAAGAAATCCGGTGGTTCGTCAAATTCAGATCAAAATTTACCATGAAACAAAGAGCTTTAGCTTTAAATATGGAAAATCAATTTCATAATGTGCAGGTAATGAGTGGGATAATAAATCATGCCAATTGGATTTACTAACCGGGCAAGCTTTTGACGAATGAATTATTTCAGATGGCTAAATTTTAGATCCAACAATATACCAAAGGTCACTTTTGAGTTCGTGCTTGATAATATACTGTCCTCCTGATTTGGTTTTCACCTTAAAATAATCTGATTCAGGCCATTCAGGATACCGGTCGCTCTGGAACCACCGGTCCGTTATTTCTGTGATCTCATATCTTACATCACCCAGGTAGAAGCACCTTGGATATTCATCAGCCTTATACCCTGAATGACATTCAACCAATACTGGTATCAGATCGCTCATTTCATTGAAAATCCTGATCGCAAAAGTAACTCCCGGAATAAATATAAATCAGAACCGGCTTTTTATTTATTCAAAAGTAAATTATTGAGGTTTCACTTTCAAGTTTTTTGCATTTGGTTATAAAAAATGAGGTTTTGAAGGTAATACAGGGATAGCAATGATGGATAATTAAGGCCTTTCTGTTGCAGAATTATCATTTCAACGATACCATTTGTCAAAAGCATTAAATGAGCAATGCTATGATTAATATAATTCGGTCAAATTTGATTAGTTCTAAATAATTAAAATTCATAAATTAAGAGCAGAAATAAACTTATAGTAAGAATGAAAAAGACTCAAATAATTCCTTTCGGTCTCATTATATTTATATTTCTTACTTTTTTCCTATCTGCCGGTGCAATGCCGGACCAGAAATCCAAAGACAGGAAGAAAGACAGAAAAAACGAGGTCAGGCTCAAAAGAACCGTATGCAAACGGGCACCCGTGAAAGAATACAAGAAATTAACAGGAAATAATAAATACCTTAAAAGATCCAGACAGACAGGATACTAAAGGTAGATCATGAATAAACTGGGCTTTATATTGATATTTCTGACAGGGATTTCCTGCACGGTTGTTCACAGAGCCGGGTTTGTACCCGAGGATGAGCTGTTCATCACCAGAAAATATGTCGGCAATTTTGTTGAAGGAAAGGTTTCCCCGCCGGCATACTTTGGCAGTCCTCATATTTTGCTGATTACGACCACCCTCGACACCCTGTACGGGAAAATATCGGCATATTCAAAGAAATGTGATTTTCAGCAGGGAGAAAGACTTTACATTAGAAGGATTTACCAGTCTTCCGATGTATTCGGATCATGGATTTACCGGATTGAAAATGATGGTCCTGTCAGAGTCTCCTATCAGGTTGGCGAATTCCGTAACGGAAACAAGGTTCTGTCACAAAATTGGTACTGACCAGTTCTGAATGCTGTCTCCTGCCTCTGGCCCTCTGCCGGATATTAAGTCTCATTAACTTGTTCCGATGATTCCTGACAGCTACTTTGTGATTCGTCTGGGCTATAACTTTGGAACATTTTACTGCACTCATTTTTGATGAACTGCATGAGACAAATCCTGATGCAATAATAGAAAGCAGCAAGACAATCAGGGCATGATACCGGGATTTCAATTCTGTCTTAATTATCTAAAATTCTGGACCTCTTCAAATTTAGAAAATAATAATCAAAATGCACATAACTATTTGTGACAACATAATAATTTATCCTGTCGGGCTTTAGGCAAAATTTGAGAATATTAGAGGTGAGAGCACCATCAAGCTTTCAGCGGAGGACCTGTGATCTTCATTCCGTGGTCCTCAAAGACCTCGGCGATCTCATCATCCGAAGGAATAGAGGTCCACGAATCGGTAAGCTTAAAAAACTCTTCCATCTGTCCGGCCGGCATGAACGAAACAATGACTCTTGCCTTCTCGGTAAGCTGGACATATCCGTGCTGAACATTTCTGGGAAGGAAAATTGTGTCGCCTGCCTTCATGGGGTATTTCTGATCACCAACCTGAAAGAGATATTCACCTTCAATAATATAGAACCATTCATCCTGATGAAGATGAAGATGCAGGGGAGGCCCACCTTTTGCTGCAGATCCTGTCTGTTCAAAGATGGCAAGCTCTCCATTTGTATCACCGGATGAAATTTTTACATCAAGGGTATCTGTGGTTATCCCCTTCATTTTATATCGTTTTCCGGCTCTTGCCTCGCCTGATGCAACTTTAAATCCATTATTGGATCCTGATCCTGCCACTTCCGCAAATTTTGCCAGTATTGCCAGGGGGATCAGGGCAATGGATGAAAGAATGAATTTTCCGCGGTTCATAGCTTTGTAGTATTTGCGTATAACAATATGACCGCGGAATGGTTCGATTACCCTATTTCGGGCTTGAGCAAGACATGGAGGTATCTCTCAAACCTGTAAGCCCCCAAAGGGCGGTACAAATTTTTGTAGCAAAATAATTGAACATAACCCATCCTCTGCTTACTTTTGATATGAAAGAAATCTACTGAAATGAAATACCCATTCTTTATGCTGCTGGCAGCAACTGTGGCAGCCACAAGCCTTAACTCCTTAAGCCAGGAAACGATAAGTCTAAATCCAAAACAGACTTTAGCTCGTGAGATCCTCGGGGAGCTGATAGGGATCAACACTACCGTTAATATGGGCAGCACAAAAGCAGCTGAGGCAATGGCTATGCGACTCAGAGCAGCAGGTTTTCCTGATATGGATGTCCAGCTTACGGGTCCTCATTCTGACCACATGAACATGGTCGCAAGATACAGGGGAAAGGGGACTTCCCGTCCGATCCTGTTTATCGGTCACCTTGATGTTGTTGAAGCATTGAGACAGGACTGGTCGATGGAACCTTTTAAACTGATTGAGAAAGACGGGTATTACTATGGAAGGGGGACTTCAGATATGAAAGGTAACGATGCTATACTGATTGCCAACCTTATAAGGCTTAAAAAGGAAGGATTTGTGCCTGACCGTGATATCATAGTGGCTCTTACAGAGGACGAGGAAGGAGGCAATTATAACGGTGTGGACTGGCTGCTTAACAACAGACGCGACCTGATCGATGCCGAATTCTGTATTAACCCGGATGGAGGAGGAGGGGATGAGAAAGATGGGAAAGAGGTCCTTATGAGTATACAGACCAGTGAAAAAGTATATGCAGATTTTACTCTTGAAGCTCATAATAAGGGAGGCCATAGTTCCCTGCCTTTAAAAGACAATGCTATCTACCACATCGCCGGAGCACTTAACAGGCTGGCACTTTATGATTTTCCGATCAGGCTTAATGAAACAGCGAGAGTATTTTTTGAACGCAGTGCTGCAACCCAAACCGGGCCATTAAAGGCAGATATGCTGGCAATATCAAGACTGCCCACTGATACGGCAATTGCGAACAGGCTCGCACGAATTTCTCCTTATTACAATGCACAGATGCGAACCACATGTGTTGCCACAGTCCTGAGCGGCGGTCATGCCAATAATGCTCTACCGCAGACCGCTAAGGCCAATGTCAATTGCAGGATGCTGCCGGACGACGACACTGCGAATGTTTTGAATACACTTAAGTCTGTTGTCAATGATCCCCAGGTAACAATTTCCTGTACAAATACCTCGATACAAAGCCCACTATCACCTCTCAGAAAGGATGTCCTTGACAAACTTGACAAGATCACAAATGAAATGTGGCCAGGCGTACAAGTCATTCCGGTCATGTCGACCGGCGCTACAGACGGGAGATGGTTGAGAAAGGCAGGCATTCCGGTTTACGGGATATCGGGCATATTCACCGATTCGGATGATGTCAGGGCACATGGCAGGGATGAACGTATCGGTGTTAAGGAATTTTATAACGGTGTGGAATTCATGTACAGGTTCATGAAAATCCTTACTTCTGGTTCACAGCCATGAAATAATCAGATATGATACCAAAAAAATATTCCAGACGTTTGTTTGTTAAAATTACCGGACTCGGAGGACTGGCTGCAGTTTCAGGGCCTTTCCCGTTGTTATCCGGTGAAAAATCGCTAAAGGTCGAAATCCTTAATCCCTGCAACAGGGTTCCGGTGAGCCTTATAATTGATGATGCAACTTGTCTTGCTAATATGGCTTATTACGGAATACCTCAATTTGCCGAAGTATTCCCTGAACAGTATAAACAGGACTGGAGGAAGCTCCCGAGGGAAATACCCGACAGCTTTGTCAGGGAATTCGCTGAATGGGCTCTCGAAAATGGTGTGAAGGGGAAATACAGTGTTGTCCCTTATCCCGCATGCACAGGATGGGTTAACAGGTTCATACCGGGCTGGACGAAAAAGGAACTTATCAATAGCCTTGATCTGATAAGGAATCTGATCATGCCAAACTGGGATATCCACCCCGAGATGGTCAGCCATACACGGGTGATCGATATCAGGACCGGAAAACCATATCCTGAAGCAACACCTGAATTCATGGAAAACTGGGAATGGAGCCAGACGAAAAGTGTTGATGAACTTGCAGAATATCAGGCATACGCCTTAAATATATTAAAAGAAGCGGGATTGTACTGCGATGGTCTGACCACACCGGGAGGCTATGGAAGCCGCAACCAGGACAACCTGGCTTTAAGCACACTTGAGGCTGTAAGGTCCGTTTTCGGTGCCGAGCTACCTCATTATTTCCGGGATGTAATCACAGATAAAGGTAAAAGTGTAGCTCCCAGGATATTCTTTCCGTCAGATCTTGAAAGTGCCAGTCCGAAATGTACTGTATCAATAATCGGTTGTACGGATGACTGGTTCGGCGGATGGGACGGACTTTCAAAAGGGAATCCTGATAATTTCATCACCGAGGATCTGAAGTCAGGCCGTATGGTGGATGTAATTGAAAGCGGGGAACCAGCCATTATTGTCTGTCATTGGCCGGGATTATATTTTAATGGTGATAAAACCGGATTTCTGATACTCAGGGAAGTAAAAAAGAGGCTTGACCAGAAATATGACAGTCTCATCTGGATGAAGCTGAGTGAAATTGCAAGATATTGGGCTGCAAAAGAACTGACTTCAATTATACCTGCAAAAAATATGATCTCATTGAAAGCTCCTTTTTCAGCTCCGGGTTTTACATTAAGGATCAATGCTTTACCCGGAAGTCCCGGCATCAGGATTAATGGTACCGGAATGAAGCCGCTGATACGGGTGAAAGATAAAAAGGCTTTGAAATCCGGGACATGGTATCCAGATAAAACAGGAACTCTTATTTGTTTCGACCTGGTAAAGGGTGCTACTGAAATAGTTTCTCTTTAGATTCTTAATTTAACAACGGATTTTCTTAGAGTCAGGACGGAGTTACACTGTCAGATGTTATAATTTTTCAATCCTCGTAAAAGTATTTTTACCAAGCCTTATCAAAGTATTCTCTGACCATTTATAAGTACCTGGTACCTCACCGATAAATATGATCTCAGCAGGGAACAATAGTACCGGGAGCTGATAGATATCAGTGATCCTCAGGCAGTTAAGCATTTCAATTGCAGCCCCTCTTCCGTCAGGACTGCTCGCCACATCCTGGCTTGGAGGTGGATTCTTTAATACTAAGGTTTTGCATTTTCCGTCGAGCAGGGCGGAATATAGAGCGATAACTGACATATCATTCCTGGCTGCTATCCCGATCCTGTCCACATCGACACCGGGGAATGTTCTGCAGAATTGAATACACCTCAATAGATCCCAGACCTGCATGGATGCGATTGTTCTCCCTGTCCAGGCTGAAGCCCGCCTTACATGCCACTGTAGTCCGGGGTCCCATCCTGATTCTCCCACTCCCCGTACCTCGAGAAACGCCAGATTCCAGTCACTTTTCAGATTGCCGATAAACTCTTCTGACTCCCACCGATTCTCATCAACGTTGCGCAGGACAATCATTAGTGGTTTCTTTTCTGACGGATCATTTCTCCACCGGATATCCACTTTAAGGCGCCATCCTTTTTCCGTAACAAAGCTATACACCTCCCGGCCGAATTCTGCCTCATCAAGTGTGCGGAAGACAAGAACTGAGTCGAAAGAGGGAGCAGTCCTGGGGAATGCCCCAAAAGTCTTCTCAGCTAGAGAAGCTTTTATAGTATTGCGTTGTGATTCCAACTCGTCCTCATTTGAAATTTCTGGTGCCCCGGCAAGCTTTACAAAAGAGTCCTGGATCTTTGTTGTTCTGTCATCTTTAGGAGGACTGTCGACATAGACTTTCAATGTCTCTTCAGATAGCAGGTTTTGAGGTGATTCATCTAAATCTCCTGCTTCTTCAGGAGATATCTTTTTCCCCATTAGATGATCAAGGAAAAATGAAAATATCCTTTCCCTTGAAATCTGGTGGTATGAATGTCCACCCGGTGTTTCAACGTATCCGATATTTTCTGATTCTCCATAAAGATTATATATCTTTTTGAGGTCGTTGTAAATCCGCCGCACAGATTCAACCTGATTCAGCCCATCCCGGTTGGCCTGACCTATAAGAAGAGGCCTTGGAGCAATGAGACAACCTATATTCTGAAAATCTACCTGGTATGTATTTATCGGCATCATGCAATCACAGTGACCGTCGATGGTCCTCGTCGATATCTGGGCTTCCAGTGTACTTGCGCCACAGACCGGAGCCGCGGCTTTGATCCGGGGATCTGCTGCGGCGATAAACCAGCTTTGAGCCCCGCCTCCAGAGATCCCTGTAACCCCCAGTTTCTCCTTATCAACCTCTGATCGTTCTGAAAGAAGATCAAGTCCCCGTATGGCATTCCAAACCTCAACGCCAGCAGGTGTGTATCCCCTGCTGTACCAGTTGAACC
>JAUZNW010000151.1 GCA_030706785.1 Bacteroidota bacterium
AGCTCCCTCAGTAAAAATACTTCGATTTCAGCTCCTGTCTTTTCTTTGTTCCCGTATAATCTGGCTGGGAAGACCTTGGTGTTGTTGAAAACCAGCACATCATGTTCACGGAAATATTCCGTTATTTCCTTGAATATTTTGTGCTCGAAAGTTCCGGTCTTCCTGTGAACGACAAAAAGCCTGGATTCATCCCTGTTTTCTGTGGGATAGAGGGCGATAAGTTCCTGCGGTAAAGTGTACCTGAATTGTGAAAGTTTCATGACAAAATAAAATTTTTGAAACCTTTATACGAAGCATTTTTAAATTTGTTTCAAATTCTTTAAAAATTTTTCAAAATTTTCGAGTGTATATGCATTTTTAAGCTGAAAATGCCCTATAGAAGTCCTGACCAGTGACGAAAGATAAGCTCCGCTGCCTAAAGCTATCCCCAGATCCCTCGCCAAAGCCCGAATATAGGTACCCTTGCTGCACAGAATCCTTACTCTTATCTCCGGAATGTCAAATGACAGCAATTCAATTTCACTGAAAACGACCTTTACCGGATTCATCTCCTTATGAATACCCTTCCTTGCGTACTCGTAGGACCTTTTTCCGTTCAGAAGCTTTGCCGAATGCGTTGGAGGCATTTGCAACTGCTCGCCGAGAAAATTGTCAAGAGTGGCTTTGACAAGGTCCACCGTAATATGACCAACCGGGAATTCACCAGTAATCTCAGTTTCAAGATCAAAAGAGGGGGTTGTTGCTCCGAGTGTTATTGTTGCAACATACTCCTTATCAAGATCCCTGAATTCCTCTGCCCTTTTTGTTGCTTTGCCGGTTAAGATGATCATGAGGCCGGTCGCAAGCGGATCAAGTGTGCCTGCATGCCCGATCTTGATGTCCTTAATTCCAGCCAAACTCCTTATCATGATCCTTACCTTGTTCACAAGGTCAAAGGAGGTCCAGTAGAGAGGTTTGTCAAAAAGAAGAACCTCTCCTTTCTCAATAAAAGAAACTTTATCAGAAGACATGCAGGCCCAATAGAAGTGAGAAGATACCGATCAGAACACAGTAAAGAGAGAACCAGATCAGATTACCTTTTTTTACCAGGTTTATCATCCATTTACAGGCAAAGTACCCGGAGACAAGGGCTACAAGAAAACCGGCCGCAATAACAAATAACGATGTCCCCTCCTTCGATACGTCGCCTTTGGCCATCTCAAGGATATTTGCTCCGATTACAGGAACAAGGACCATCAGGAATGAGAATTTGGCAATTTCCGTCTTTTTATTCCCTAGCATCATGCCTGTAGCAATTGTAGCGCCTGACCGGGAAATTGCCGGAAGAACAGCCAATGCCTGGGCGATGCCTATAACAAAGGAATCAAAATATGTCATCTGCCTTTCCCTTGGCTTGATAACCAGGGTCAATCCAAGGAAAAGTGCTGTTATAAAGAATTGGATACCGAGCGAGACCATATTTCCGGTAAAGAATTTATCCACAACATCCTGCATGAATAAACCTGTTACAGCAACCGGGATCATCGAAATGACAAGTTTTATCGTGTACCTGGTTTCATCGTTCATCCTGAATGCGAAAACACCTTTAATGAGGGCAGCTATCTCCTGCCAGAGGACGATCAGGGTGCTCAGGACAGTAGCCCCATGAACCGCTATTGAAAAGTAGAAATTTGCCTCAGGATTAATTCCAAAAAGGTATTTCCCGAGCTCAAGATGTCCTGAACTGCTCACAGGCAAAAATTCAGTCAGTCCCTGTATCAGGCCAAGGACAATTGCTTCCAGGAAATTCATAAGGAATTTTCAGTTAATCCTCTTTTTCAGCATTCTTTGGCTTCTTCATTATAGCCCAGATCTCAAAAGCAAATCCTGCAAGGACTACTATCGGTGCGAGTGTGATCCTTCTGAAGCTGAATATCTTATTGCTGAAAACGTTAGGATCGTGTGATTTCCCGCCGAGCATGAGAAGAAAACCTAATACAATAATGGCGAAACCAATTGCGAGAAGCTTATAATTTTCGCGGCCCAGCGCAAAATTCGGCTTTTCCTTATTCTCATTTTTTGTTGCCATGTTCAATTATATAATTTATCTTCTGAAATAACGAGGTACCGGTTCACTGAAAAATATGTAGAAACAAGATTAATCAGAATACCTGCA
This sequence comes from Bacteroidota bacterium, assembly GCA_030706785.1. Lineage (GTDB taxonomy): Bacteria > Bacteroidota > Bacteroidia > Bacteroidales > VadinHA17 > LD21. The sequence continues at coordinate 2,156 of JAUZNW010000151.1, forward strand.
ATGATAAGTGTAACTCCCAGAAGTATCAGAATGTTTGTGCTTTCAAAGGAGAACATTACTGCCAGTTCTTTTTCAATAAGGTACAGAAGTCCCATAAGAAGCAGTATGGCAATAAGCGAGGAAAGGAAACCATGATAAATGCTCCTCACCAGAAACGGCTTCCTGATGAATGATCTTGTCGCCCCCACCAGTTGCATCGTGCGGATCAGAAACCTTTTGGAATAGATTGCAAGCCTGATGGTGTTGTTTATAATGGTCACAGCTATCAGGAAAAGAATAGAACTCAGGACCAGAAGAAAAAGACTTATTTTCCTGATATTCTCATTGATAAGTCTCAGCAGGGGTTCAGGATAATAGACCTCCTTGACAAACGGATACTCGAGAACGTATTTTTCAATTTTTGACACACTGTCGGGGCTGGTGTAGTTAGCATAGAGATATACATCTATTGTCGGCGGCAGGGGGTTATCTCCGAGGAAACTGATAAAATCCTCCCCGAGATCCTTTTTCATTTTTTCAGCAGCCTCGTCCTTCGAAACATATTCGGTAGATTTTATATATGGCTTTGCGTCAAGGTCCTTTTGCAGCATCCTGATATCTGCTTCCCTTGAATCATCTGCAAGCATCACAGAAAAAGAAAGGCTTTCCCTCAAATAATCGGAAACCTCCCGTGCATTTATGACGACAAGGCCCAGTACTCCAAGAAGGAACAGAACTAAAGAAACACTTATTACAAGTGTCAGATATGAACCCTTAAGCCTGGCTTTTGAAAAATTGGTTTCCTTTCTTTTCACTCAAGACATTTTTATCCATTCATCCCAGTTGATCCTAAAACAGGTTATAACAGATCCTATTCAACAATGGTTGTCCATCCGAATTCATCAGGGGCATCACCGTACTGGATGGCAATAAGCTTATTGTAGAGGTTCATAGAAACGGGACCAGGCTTGCCATCCCTGCAATATTCATATATTTTGTTTTTTTCAGGATCGAGGATCTTGCCTATCGGGCTTATCACTGCAGCTGTACCGCAGGCCCCGACCTCAGAGAATTTGGTCAGCTCTTCAACAGGGACCTTCCGTCTTTCTGTCTTCATTCCAAGACTTTTGGCCACATCGATCAGGCTCATGTTGGTAATTGAGTTCAGGATCGATTCTGATTTGGGTGTCACATATGTATTTTCTTTTATACCGAAGAAATTTGCCGGTCCGCATTCATCGATGTATTTCTTTTCCTTTGCATCCAGAAAGATCGCGCTGGCATATCCTCCGTCTTTGGCAGCAACGCATGCCCTGAGGCTTGCTGCATAGTTACCCCCGACCTTGAAAATTCCTGTTCCTTTCGGAGCAGCTCTGTCGACATCCCTGCATATCAGCATCGTAACAGGCTTAATACCTCCCTTGAAATATGGACCTACGGGAGTTACAAATACAATGAACTGGTATTCACTTGCAGGCTTAACCCCTACCTCTGCCCCGCTTCCATAAAGAAGCGGACGGATATAAAGAGTGGCTCCGGAACCATAGGGTGGAATGAACCTCCTGTTGAGCTGGATAACTTTAAAAACAGCCTCCCTGAACTTTTCCACAGGGAATTCAGCCATTTTCACACCCCCCGCTGAAAAGACAAGCCTTTTTGCGTTTTCCTCCCACCGGAACAATCTGACCTTCCCATCCTTTCCCATATATGCTTTCAAACCCTCGAAGGCCTCCTGCCCGTAATGCAGCGCAGTTGCAGCAATATGAATATCAATGTATTCAGATGTTGATACCTCGAATTCTCCCCATTTGCCATTCTTATAGGTACTCCGGATATTATAGTCGGTCCGTATATAACCGAAAGGCAAATTTTTCCAGTCAAGATTGTCCATGGCAGCAATATTTAAAACAATCGGTAAATGTACATTATAAAAATAAAACCCCGAAAAGATAGCACTCAGAAAATGGATTATGTATAAAAGGTCCTGAGAGACCCGATCTGCTCTTCAACTGATACGCTTCTGAGCAGTCTCCCTGTTGAGGTCAGAAATTCATGATCTGCGAGGAATTTCTTCTGAATTTCAATCCAGGTGCCAGGTGTTGTGAGAAGTCCGTGTTCATTCCTTTCCCTCAGAAGCTTGTCGGTAAGCCGGATATAATCGATATGTCCCAGGTAATCATACCGGGCATCATGAAGGATCCTGTCGGCAGCTGATTCATATTTCCCGCTGAATGAGTTCTTTATTATTTGTTTTGCCGTAGCAATATAATCTTCTTCAAATCCGAAGCGTGGAAGAATTTTTTCCATAAGTGCTGATGCTCCTTCTGCAGGCTTTTCATAGTCTGAAATAAATCCTGTCAGGAGGAACACTGAAGCAAGCTTCAGGCAGAAATGTCCTTCTTCCGGCAATTTTTCAGCAGTGGCCAGCAGTTCGGTCTGTCCTGTTATATTCCGAGCAAGAAGGGCATTGTGGAAGTAAAGATCGGGTGGTGCTTCCTCATCAAAAATCTTGTTTACCGCTTCTTCAACATCCTGAAGCTTTATCATCTGTATCTTCAAACGGAATTCTTTATTTGGAGCACCCTCTGCATCCCTCAGATCAGGTTGTATCCCGTTTACAAAATACATATCCAGTTCGCCCTTGTATTTTACTGGCATCTTCCCCCTGTGCTGGCAGACAAAAAAGTCCTTTACAAACTCATAGGTTGTTCCTGATATATTTACCTTTCCGGCTTCCCCGGTTGTTTCCATCCTGCTTGCCGTATTGACAGTATCACCCCAGATATCATACGACAGTTTCTTGTGCCCTACCACACCGGCAATAACAGTCCCTGTGTGAATCCCGATCCTGATATCCCAGTATTTCAGCCCGTGCAGAACTGAAGACTCCTTAAGCCTGATCATGTACTGCTGCATCTCAAGAGCTGCAAGAATAACTTCAATCGGATTTGTTCGATTTTTTTCAGGAATTCCTCCGGCACACATGTAAGCATCCCCGATTGTTTTTATCTTTTCGATCCGGTATTTCTCGACCACTGAGTCAAAATGGAAAAAGAACTTATCAAGCTCATCGATCAGCACCTCGGGATTCATTTCTTCAGCTATCTGCGTAAAGCCTTGGATATCTGAAAATAAGACTGTTACAAAATTGAATTTTGTTTTTGTGGCTTTCCCCTTGGCAAGTATTTCATCAGCGGTGTTCTTCGGCAATATGTTTGCCAGGAGGGCTTCGCTTTTTTCCTTTTCTATTATAAAGTCTTCGGTCCGTTTGTTGATGATTTGTTCAAGCTGATACTGCTTCTGCGCAAAACGGTATTCCAGATGTGCATAGATAACCCACAGAACCAATATAAACAGAATTATGTAAAGTGCCAGTGCAAATCCCGAAAGGAAAAACGGGTGAATTATGGCTGTGAGACCCATGTCCATCAGCGGAGTGGCGTTCAGATCAGACTGGATCATGATAAAGATGAGCAACAGTATTAAAGTGAAAATTACTGTTGCGGACCAGAGCTTCAACTTCCTGATTAACAGCACTGAATTGCCGATTGATGTATCCGGTTTCAAATGTATCAATTAAGTTTATGAATGCCAAAACTGACTTCACTCATAATTTATAATCCCTTCCCAGATTTCCCACTCCTGGGAAGGAAAGATTAATCATTTCCCCAGTGGGAGAAATCAGAAAGGGGATTATTACACCGGTAGACTTTTGTTTTTATTAATTTCAACCTCAGAAAAACGCATTTATGAAGATAATATTTGCCTCAAACAATAATAATAAGATCCGTGAAATCAGACATGTGCTTGGTGGCAGTTTTACACTTTTAAGCCTGAATGATATTAAAATGGACGAGGATATTGCTGAGAATGAGGCTACTCTTGAAGGTAATGCCCTTCAAAAAGCAAGGCATATATTCAGGATTACCGGCATGAATGTATTTGCCGATGATACAGGGCTGGAAGTTGAAGCCCTGAACGGTCAGCCCGGTGTACATTCTGCAAGATTCGCAGGTGATGCTAAAGATTCCGATGCAAACATTATTAAACTGCTCGACCTTATGAATGACTCCATAAACAGGAATGCAAGATTCAGAACAGTTATTGCTTTGATTCTTGAAGGGAAGGAATATCTTTTTGAAGGCAATGTGAACGGAAGGATCATCCGGGAGAAGAGAGGCCGGGAAGGATTTGGCTATGATCCGGTCTTTATTCCGGAAGGGAAATCCCGGACTTTTGCTGAAATGGATCTGAACGAGAAGAACAGGATATCTCACAGGGCCAGGGCCTTTGAGAAGCTCAAATCCTTTCTTGCAGATCATATGGAAAATCAATGACAAGGCTGCTGTTTTCCATAACTTTCTTCGTTTTCTGGAATCACGTTTCCGGACAACTTCCTGTCGGTTCATGGTCAGACCATTTACGATGCAATACTGCGAATTGTCTCGCAGTTGGTTTAAAAGAAGTATTTGCCTCAACCGGTTCCTCCCTGCTGATTTACAACAAAGAGTTCGGTGAGCTGAAGAAAATGTCCACTGTCAACGGATTAACAGAAACAGGGATAAGTGCAATTGCATGGTCTGAAGAAAACAACACTCTTATAATAACCTACAACAGCACAAATATTGACCTCTTGAAAAAGAGTGCAGTTTACACTATCCCCGATATCATGAATAAATATATTGCTTCAGGAAAAAGGATAAATAAGATAAGGACTTCAGGCAGATATGCCTACCTGGCAACAGGATTCGGAATTGTCCTTGTCGACCTGATAAAGATGGAGATCAACGACACCTGGAGGCCAGGTCCGGATTCGGAGAATAACGAGGTTTTTGACATTGCTTTGGGGAACAATTTCATTTATGCTGCAACAAATTCAGGTGTATGGCAGGGTGATCTTTCAAACCAGGGACTGGCCTGGTTCGGGAACTGGAGTCAGTTAAAGATTCTGCCTTACTCCAACTCCAGGTATACCCTGGCAATTTTTGCCGGGAACACGTTATATGTAAATTTATCTGATCCTGCTGCAGAAGGGGATCAGGTTTATGCAATAAACGGCACTGCAACACTCCATTCACTTATTCCGGGAGTAGTCAACCGCTCATTCGACATCGCTCCTGAAGGATTTTCAATCACTTCACAGGAAAGTCTGAAATACTTTAAAACCGATGGCAGCCTGTTACAGACCTTTACCTCATTCGGCCAGGGTACTCCGGATTTGTCGCAGGGAGTAATCGAACCGGACTACATCTGGGTTGCTGACATGAATTCCGGACTTAAAATGTCGGACAACAGATCTGGCTTCAATACCTTGCATTTATCAGGGCCCGCTTCCAACCTTACGGGATCAATAACCTCATCTGAAGGTAAAACTATTATTTGCGCAGGCGGGGTCGACAAATCATGGAAAGCCCTCGACAGGAAATTACAGGTTTCAGAGTTTGAAAATAATCTTTTCAACAACTTTGAATCGGAAGAATATCATGACGCAATGAGGGTTTGTTTCGATCCTGTAGATAACAATCATTTTTTCATTTCTACCTGGGGAGACGGACTACTTGAATATAATAACAATCAGCTTACCAAACACTGGGATAATACAAACTCACCTCTTCAGTCAACCTCTTCAGGCATTCAGATACTAGGGCTTGCAATGGATGATTCACATAACCTTTGGGTCACTCAGACCGGAGTAACACAGGGTGTAAAGATCCTCAAACAAGATGGTTCATGGGCTGTACATCAAACTCTTACCGATGTCCCTGTTCTAGGAGATATTATTTCCACTCGGTCAGGACAAAAATGGATAGTTCTTCCCGGCGGATATGGTATCTGCGTCATTGATGATAATAATACTCCTGCCCTTCTGACTGACGACAAATCTAAAAAGCTTACTGTGACTGATGCCGACGGAGTTGTTTGCAATTCGGTCTTTTCAATCGCGGAGGATCTCGACGGAAGCATGTGGCTTGGTACTGACAAAGGTCCGGTAATTTATACCAATCCGGACAGGATCTTTGAGAATGACATAAGAGGATACAGGATAAAAGTTCCACGGAATGACGGTTCAGGTCTTGCTGACTACATGCTTGGTACCGAAACGATAACTTCAATTTCGGTTGACGGTGCCAACAGAAAATGGTTAGGGACTATGAGTTCAGGAGCATACCTGCTTTCGTCTGACGGAACAAAAATGCTGAAGAGCTACAATGAAAAAAACAGTCCTATGTACTCCGATTCAATAATTACGGTTAGTATAAACAACAAGTCTGGAGAAGTCTGGTTTGGGACTTCAAAAGGGATATTATCCGTAAGGGAGACCGCTATATCCGGTAAACCGGAGTTTACAGGAGTCTATTCATTCCCGAATCCTGTTCGTGAAGATTACACAGGCAATGTCACAATAACAGGATTAATGAGGGATACGAGGGTTAAAATAACTGATGTGAGTGGTAACCTCGTTTTTGAAACTATTTCAGAAGGCGGCCAG
>JAUZNW010000152.1 GCA_030706785.1 Bacteroidota bacterium
ACTGATAAGGATATCAGGAAAAAGACAAGTTGTTCAATTGCTATATACTTGAATAACATAATTTTAATAAATCTAAACCACCCCGTCACGCCTGCGGCGTGACACCCCGCCTTGAAAAGGAGGGGAAAATTTTGAAATTCAATAATATTACTTTCTCCTCCTCACCGAGGAGGAATATCCCGCCAAAGGCGGGAGGAGTTGGTGGACTTTTAATATACCATTTCATTACTACTAAGGTATTCCTGCAGTATTTATTTTCCCAGCCCTATGCTCCCTGCTCCACGCACCCAGCACATCTTCATTTATTCAGAACTCTTTTCAGAGTGGCGACCATATCGACCGCCACCCTCTCCGAGGCCCCAGCCGGACCAAGTATATCTTTTAATTTCCGGTAATCTGCCAGGATTTTTTGCCGTTTTGAACCTGAAGGCAGAACAGATCCGAGTTCGCTGACCAGATTTTTCTCAGTAAGCGAGAACTGGACCAGCTCCTTCACTGCTTCATACCCCAAAATCAGGTTCACAAGGGAAATATATTTGACCTTAATCACCGCCCATGCTATAAGTATGGAGAAAAAGTCGCCTTTAAAGCAGACCACTTCTGGAACATTAAATAATGCAGCCTCAAGGGTTGAAGTACCTGACTTTACAAGGGCAGCTTCGGAGATCCTGAGGATCTCATAAGTCCTGTCCTTGATAAGACGGACTCGTTCATTACCGATAGTTTTAAAATAAAGTTCATCCGGAAGGCTTTTAACACCTGCGAGAACAAATTGATAATCAGGAAAATGACTTACTGTTTTAATCATTTCCGGCAGTATCTGTTTTACCTCACTTTTCCTGCTTCCTGCAAGTATCGCAATTACAGGCTTGTCGACGAGCCCGAGAGATTTCCTGATCTCTTCATTGCGGGGAAGTTCCCTGAGTTTCTTTTCAGTTTCATCCAGCAGAGGATTTCCCAGGTACTCAGCTTCAATACCATGCTTTTTGTAGAAATCGACCTCAAACGGGAAGATTATATAAATCCTGTCAACATACTTCCGTATCCGTCCAACACGTTTCTCGTTCCATGCCCAAAGTTTCGGTGAAATATAGTAGAAGACCTTCAGTCCTGCATTCCTGGAAAATTCCGCGATTCTTAAATTAAATCCAGGGTAATCAATAAGTATAACTACATCAGGTGTGAACTCTGTTATCTGCTTCCTGCACAGGGATAAAAATTTCCGTATTGCTACCAGGTTTTTCAGGATCTCAACAAATCCCATGAAGGCCGTTTTTTTGTAGTGCATGAGGAGAGTAGCTCCTGCTGACTCCATCATATCTCCGCCCCAGCATCCGATGACTGCTTCGCTATCGCTTTTAATAAGCTCCTTCACCAGGTTCGATCCGTGCAGATCGCCTGACTGTTCTCCTGCAACAATGAAATATCTCATACAAGGAATTTTACAGCAAAGACCAGAACAGCCCAGAAGAATGTGATCCCAAGTACTCCCCTGGCTGCCCGGAGCATATCCAGCCGGTTGAAGATCAGAAAAATAACAACGTTAGGGAAAACACAAAGTGAGATTGCATGCGTTAGGATATCAGCATCGATTATCCTGTGAATATATTGGACAAGAGTCCTGTTCCCGGCTGAGAACAGGAACACCAGTAATCCGACAATTAAAGGCAACAGGAACCCCGACAAAGCTCCAAGGGATATCTTATCATATTTCTCGGACCTGGTCATTAATTGAACCTGCCCGTTAATTTATCCATGTACCAGTGTGCGGTCATATCGACCGATACCGGGACCACCGATACATATCCATTGGTAAGCGCCCATTCATCAGTATCCATGGCATCAGGTTCATGGTTCTGGAACATACCTGTCAGCCAGTAGTAGGTTCTTCCCATGGGATCTTTTCTCTTTTCAAATTCTTCTTTCCAGTTGCCACGAGCCTGGCGGCAAACCTTAATGCCCTTTATCTCATTTTCAGGCAGTGAAGGAATATTGACATTCAAACATATACCCGGTGGAAGTGATTCGACGGCAATCTTTTCCATCACTATCCTTATGTATTTCTTGCAAACTGAGAAATCGGCAGTCCGTGAGAAATCGTTAAGTGAAAATCCGACTGAATTAACTCCATAGAGGCAGCCTTCAAGTGCTGCTGCCATTGTTCCTGAATAAAGCACACTTACTGAGGCATTAGCTCCGTGATTGATCCCGGCCACGACAAAATCAGGCATCCTCTCGAGCAATTGATTGACTGCCAGTTTTATGCTGTCTGTAGGAGTCCCGTTACAGGTGTATATCCTGTGTTTTTCATTTTCCTCCAGAAGCTTTACCCTAAGGGGTATTTTAACAGTCAGAGCCTGAGACATTCCCGACATGCTTTCAATTGTTGAAACCAGAACGACTTTCCCGAATTCCTCCATTACCTCGATCAGTGTTTTAAGGCCGTTGGCATATAATCCGTCATCATTGGTTAGCAGTATTAGCTTGTCATTTTGCTCGAGGACCATGCGATGAATGTTTAAGTTACAAAGATAGATAAATACCTTTTCGGTGAATTAATTTGTTTACTTTTGCAGGTTTAACGGCTGGCTTAATCATCAATAAATGAAAATTTCTTACAACTGGATCAAAGAATACCTGAACATCAATCTTGATCCGCACGAACTTGGTGAAATACTTACCGGAATAGGACTTGAGGTTGAAGCTGTTGAAGAATGGGAATCTGTGAAAGGAGGTCTGAAAGGAATCGTGATAGGGAAAGTCCTTTCCTGCAAAAGGCATCCCAATGCCGATAAGCTTTTTGTTACAACAGTGGATATCGGGTCCGGGGAACCGCTTCATATTGTCTGCGGCGCACCAAATGTGGCAGAAGGTCAGAAAGTACCTGTTGCAACGGTAGGAACAGTAGTTTTTAAAGGTGATGAACGTCTTGAAATTAAAGAATCCAAAATAAGAGGTGAACTTTCAGAGGGAATGATCTGTGCCGAAGATGAGCTTGGACTCGGCACCCTGCATGAAGGGATCATGGTCCTGGATAAGGATGCAAAACCCGGGATGCCTGCCAGCGAGTATTTCAAGGTGATAAGAGACACAGTTTACCAGATCGGACTTACGCCAAACAGGATCGACAGCGGTTCTCATTTCGGCGTAGCCCGCGACCTTGCTGCATATCTTACGCTGAATAAAGGCAAAGAATATAAAGCCAAAATGCCTTCTGTAGCTGGTTTCAAGCCAGACAATACCGATAAAAAATTCGAGGTAATTATTGAAAACAGAATTGACTGCCCCCGGTACACCGGAATCACAATCAGCAATGTAACCATCGGCGAGTCGCCTGACTGGCTTAAGAACAGGTTGAAATCGGTCGGACTTAATCCGATCAGTAACGTGGTTGACATCACCAACTTCGTTATGAATGAAATAGGTCAGCCGCTCCATGCTTTCGATGCCGACATGATTTCAGGTAAAAAAGTGATTATCAGGAATCTGCATCCAAAGACAAAATTTATAACACTTGACGGATCTGAGAGAGAGCTTTCAGGACGTGATCTGATGATATGTAACAGCGAGGAAGGCATGTGCATTGCAGGTGTCTTTGGGGGGATTAAATCAGGTGTAACATCCTTAACGAAGAATATTTTTCTTGAAAGCGCACATTTCAATCCGGTTTCGATACGGAAGACATCAAAAAGGCATGGTTTACAGACAGATGCCTCCTTCAGGTTTGAAAGGGGAACCGATCCTAATATAGCTCCATGGGCTCTCAGGCGTGCTGCCATGCTTGTTAAGGAACTTACAGGAGGAGAGATCACTTCTGATGTTGTCGATATCTATCCCGAAAAGATTAAAAATGTAACGGTTGAAGTCAGCTATAAAAATATCGGCAGGCTGATCGGGAAAATAATTAACAGGGATATTATAAGGAAGATTTTGAGATTGCTGGATATAGTCGTACTTAAGGAGGAAGGAGATCTGCTGTCACTCGAGATACCGGCTTATCGCGTCGATGTTAAACGGGAAGCCGACGTGATAGAAGAGATAATGAGGATCTATGGTTATAACAATGTCGAAATCAACAGCCATGTAAATTCCACCCTAACATACATTGACAAGCCATACAAAGAGGATGTTGTGAATGCTATCTCCGATCTGCTTTCAGCAAACGGCTTCTATGAAATAATGTGCAATTCACTCAATCCGGCTTCGTGGTATGAGCAAAGCAGTGATTTTGATGCAAGTCAGCTGGCAACACTCGTAAATCCGCTGAGCTCCGACCTGAACGCAATGAGGCAATCGCTACTATTTGGTGGATTAAGTTCTGTGCTCTGGAATATAAACAGACAGAATACCGACCTTAAATTATACGAGTTCGGGAACTGCTATTTCAGGAAAAAGCATTCAGAACCTGTGCCTTCTGTGGATGATTATACTGAGAAGACATCCCTTGACCTTTTCATCTCGGGTAAAACAGGAAAAGAGAACTGGAACAATAAAGCAGGACTGACCGACTTCTTCCATATTAAGTCAGCAACCGAGATGATCTTCTCAAGACTGGGAATCAAGTCAGGTACACTTTCGAACGGAGAAAGCAGCAGAAAGTATTTCTCAGAATCTGTAACGTACACATTCAACAATAAGCTTGTCGCCGAGGCAGGAAAAATATCAAGGAGGTATCTTGAAAAGTTCGATATCAACCAGGATGTCTATTACAGCCACATTGAATGGGATTCTGTTCTTAGTATTATAAAAAACAATACAATTTCATTTCGTGAGCTTCCGAAATACCCATCAGTCAGGCGCGACCTTGCAATACTACTCGATAAGCAACACAAATTCAGCCACATAAAAGAGATCGCTTTCAAAACTGAAAGAAATAACCTTCAGGAAGTAAGTCTTTTTGACGTTTATGAAAGCGAAAGTCTTGGCAGGAACAAGAAATCCTATGCAGTCAGCTTCATTCTGCGGGACAATATGAGGACACTGACCGACAAGGCAATAGATAATGTCATGAAAAACCTTATCAAAGCCTTTGAAAGTGAACTTGATGCAAAGATCAGATAAGCCTGACGATGAATAGCGTTGCGAAGACTGCCTCTGACTATTTATCCCTTGTGAAATTCATTCATACGGTATTTGCGATGCCGTTTGCACTAATTGGTTTCACGCTTGCTGTCACCGCTCCTGGAATTCAATTCAGCATACGGCTGCTTCTTCTGGTAATACTTTGCATGATTTTTGCCAGGAATGCTGCGATGGGGTTTAATCGTCTGGCTGACAGGAAGTTTGATTCACTTAATCCGAGGACAAGCTCAAGGGAGATTCCGACCGGAACGATCTCTGCAAGGTCGGCTGTCATATTTGTCATATTGAATGCAGTCCTGTTTATCATAACAACAGGATTCATAAACAGGCTGACCCTTTTTTTATCCCCGGTCGCCCTGCTTATTATACTCGGTTACAGCCTCACAAAGAGGATAACCTATCTGTGTCATTTTATTCTTGGCCTCGGGCTGAGTCTTGCTCCCGCCGGGGCATACATATCTGTTACAGGAAGGTTTAGTCTTTTACCTGTCATTTATTCCTTTATCGTCCTGACTTGGGTAAGCGGATTTGATATAATTTATGCCCTTGAAGATGAGGAATTTGACAAAATCAATCATCTGCACTCAATACCCTCGTCGGCAGGAAAGAGGAAGGCACTTGTAATCTCATCGGTAGTCCATCTTGTAACGTTCATCCTCGTGGTCATCGCAGGGATCCTTGGGAAAGGTCACTACCTTTACTGGATCGGTGCTGGAATATTTTCAGTGCTGCTGATCTGGCAGCACCACCTGGTAAAGGCTGATGATCTTAGCAGGGTAACACTTGCATTCCAGACTACCAACGGAATTGCAAGCATCATTTTTGCAGCCTTTGTAATTCTTGATCTAATCTTTCTCCGCTGAATTAATTTAAAATGTAGATTATTATTACGGGAAATACAATATTTTTGTCCCCTGAAACCTGAAAACTAGAACCTTGATGTCAGAAATTATTGTTAAAGAGGTACTCACCAAAAAAGATCTGCGTGAGTTCATTTATCTACCTGCAAAGGTCCATAAGGCTGACCCTGACTGGCTCCCCCCTATTTACGTGGATGAATGGCTGCTGTTCGATAAAAAGAAAAACAGGTCATATCAATATGCTGACGCTATTTTCTTCCTGGCATACAAGGATAATACAGCGGTTGGAAGGATCATGGGGCTTGTCAATAACAGGTACAACAGTATAAAAAATGAAACGAATGGAAGGTTCTGTTTCATGGAATGCATAAATGATCGTGAGGTCGCTCATGCCTTGCTGATAAAAGTTGAAGAATGGACCCGTCAGAAAGGGATGACAAAGATTGTCGGACCGCTCGGATTCTCTGATAAAGATCCGCAGGGCTTCCAGATCGAAGGTTGGGATTATCCCTATCTTTTCACTGCAGCGACCAATCTCCCGTACCTCCCGGAAATGATGGAGCCTGAGGGCTATACAAAAGAAATCGATCTGGTAAATTATAATATCCCGATGCCAGACGAGCTCCCGCCAGTTTACATGAAAGCCTTTGACAGAGTAGCAAAAACAGGTGAATTTGAAATAATCGAGTTCAACACTAAAAAAGATCTTAAACCATACATCATACCAGTGCTCGAGCTTATGAACGGAACATTTGCTGAAATATACGGTTTCGTTCCGCTCAATGACAAGGAAAAACAGGAATTTGCCGACCGGTACCTTCCGATAATAGATCCCCAGCTTGTAAAAGCAGTAAGCACCAACGGCGAAATTATCGGTTTCATTGTAGCGATGCCTGATGTAGGTCCGGGAATCAAAGCCGCCAGGGGTAAATTCCTGCCTTTTGGGATTTTCAAGATCCTCAGGGAGATGAAAAAATCCAAAAAGATAATGCTTATGCTGGGCGGGATTAAAAAAGAGTTCAGGGGGCAGGGGATTGATGTACTAATGGCAGTTAAGATACTTGCCTCAGCCAAAAAGAAAAATATGACCATCATCGACAGCCATCTTATCCTCGAAAACAATGCCAGGATGAGGGCAGAATGCGAAAGGCTCAGCGGCAAGGTGGTCAAAAAGTTCAGGATATACCAGAAAGCACTTTAGCTCTGGGCTGTCAGCGGTCATCTGTAAAAAGTAAGCGTTGGTTTTCGCCCTATGCTCTGACCTCCCTGTTCCCTGCTTTATTGGAGAATCTTAAAATCTGAAAATAAACGAAAATCCCAGCAGTTCCTTGAACTGGATCCTGGCTGTCTTTTTCTGCAGGCCATCAAGGCCCAATACCGGATTTCTCTCCCTGTCAAAAACAGGAGTTTTGGTATCGTCATCAAATATCAGGTGAGTATTCAGCCTGACATCCGTGAACCAGTTGAGGTTTGCCTGGACGATCATCTCCCAGTCTAAATCGATGTTCTGAGGTTTGTGGATATAATTTGTAAACAGCTGCAGCCTGTTGGTGACAGTCACGGTTTTAATGGGCTTGAATTCATTTGAGATCAGAAAACTTGCTCCTGGTTCATGTTTCGACCTCCTGTCTTTTGCAATGCCGTACCTGGTCTGATCGATATGCACGGTATCGGGAACAAACGTCACCTTGTATGAAAGCGGTGAGAAGTTGATCGACGTCTGGCTGTTCGGCTTATAATCGAGTCCGATTCCCAGTGTAAGTATCGCCGGATTCAGGAATTTCGAAACCGGAATCGAATCGTTGGGATAGTTATAGCCTCTTGATACCTGGGTCTTAAACAGCATGATGCCGCTGAAATCAAATTTACCGAATGCCTTGTGGTTTAACTTGGAATTTGTTTCAAGAAGGTCAAGGTTCTTCCTTATACCATCTGTAGCCGAGGCAATCAGGCCATATTTTATCCTTGCAAAATTATTGGAAGACAACAGCATGGATTTGTTGTTATAATCAGCAAACCAGGTTATGTCGAGTGCTGTCGAAATGCTGCTTTCACCACCTTTGACCCAGTTTGTCAGCATTCCCTGGGTTAGTGCAAATGAGGCTTCCGTGTGGTACTGCCAGTACTGGGTTTTTGTCATGATCTTACTGATATTCACCAGGCTGCTGTTATCCTGTTTTTTGAAATCTATCCTGGCTTCTGAAACATTTCCCTGCCTTGCAGGCCTCCTGAAGCTGACACCCTGCTCAAGGTAAAGTCCAATGGTATCCCTTCCCTGATTGCCTATCCATACCGTGACCGAATCATTAAGATCATTCTTAAGCCAGTACCGGATCATCATTTTTGACCGTGAGTTGAGCCAGAGGGGGTATTCACTTCCTCCGGAACCGGTGAAGTGTATTATACTTGAATCCCGCTTTTCAATATAATCAAGCAGCTGGTTCACTGCAGCCTTAATTGAGTCACCCTGCAACGGATACCTGTAGTACCTGAAAGGGAACCCTGAATAATTGGATGTTACGGCATCTAGCGTGTCCACAATGACCTTGACGGTTGTATCTTTCAGTGACTTCCCTGAATTTTTCAGCAAAGTATCAGAAGCTGTTACGTCGGCTGAATCCGGCTTATCGAGTGAATCAACCGGTATACTCAGGCGCATTGGTTCCCAGATATAGA
>JAUZNW010000153.1 GCA_030706785.1 Bacteroidota bacterium
ATACGCGGCCAGATCAGACCGGACATAAAGAATGGCCTGTAAAGCCGCATTATATTTATTTATTTATTTGAGTAAAGTACCGAGTAATACTTGTTAACGTCAGCCCCCACAGACCGGGCCAGGCTATCCATCTTGAGATCTATCGCCAGCCTGTTAATATCAAGAAGGGCCTGCATATTTATACCTACAGCATAATCCATTCCGAAACGCAGGCCAGGCTGCATCCCAACTGCATAATCAAGGTATTGTTTCGAATAATTCATCACGTCATTTAACAAACTGGTCCCTTCACTGGTTTTTCCCGTCTTTAACAATATTTCTGCGTCGCCGATAACAAAAAAATCGTATGGCATTTTTTCCGGCGGGACAATCTCAAGTCCCCTGTGTACTGCCTCGACTGCCTTCGTGGAGTCGCCTGCTGCAAGCAGCGATTTACCCAGGTTCCCGAAAAGCCTTCTGAAATTGCTGAACATCCTCCTGTTGTTCTCATCAAGGTACACGTGAGGATCAGCAGCATTTCCCCAGCCAAACTTATTCATTAAGTTATCATACATTACACTGTTATCGATCATACCGAATTCGCCCTCCTCGGGCTTATCGGTCCTGATGGGTACAATTCTGTATGCCAGCCCTTCCTGTACAAAGAATTTCTCAAGCCCTTTGTACTGGCTTGACGGAACTGTTGTGGAGATATAGATAGGCCTCTTCCATTTGTTCGTTGAGATAAGGTCCATCATTGCCAGATCACCCTTAAAAGCATCATCGCCTTTATATTCCCAGATCATTGGGTGTAATATCCGGTCTTTAAAATAATCTTTGACTGTCCCGTTTGAAACAACAGTAGCCGAATCGACATCGACCAGGAATTTACTTGTCGGAATATAATTAAATAAATCCCCTCTTCCGGTTATATCGGTCTTGTACTTATTATCATCCTGCCCGACGAAATCCAAGATCTGATTAAGCGGGACCGGTTTGTCGATCCTGTTAATCACCGGTACCTGGTCGCGCACCCCCTCTATATATTTTTCAGAGCCCAGGCTAAAGGGAAGCGGATCAGAGTCAAACGCCTTCTGCCTCATCATATCGATATACCAGCCTGCCTGAATATAGCTGAGGTTTACCACGCGCATATCCGGTCTTACCTGCTCCACATCCTGCACGTTCCAGACGGGGAATGAATCATTATCGCCATATGTGAACAATATGCTGTTCGGGGCACATGACTTAAGGTAGTCGGCACCGATATCCCTTGTAGTGTAACGGCCTGAACGGTCATGGTCATCCCAGTTCTGAGTGGCCATCAGTACGGGGACTGCAAACAAAAGGACAATAAATGTAATTATGGCTGACATATACTCTTTAATCAGCCGGATCAGATTCTCATATAAATACATAAAGCCGAGTCCGATCCATATTGCAAAGGCATAGAACGATCCCGCATAGGCATAGTCCCTTTCCCTTGGCTGGTCAGGATACTGGTTCAGATACAGGATTATTGCCAGACCCGTCATCACAAAGAACACCAGTACGAGCCAGAAACCGTTCCGGTCCCTGTTCCAGTGCCATGCCAGTCCAAAGATGCCAAGCAGCAGCGGAAGGAAAAAATATGTATTCCTTCCGGGATTGGTTTTTAGATCCTCAGGCATTCTGTCGAGCTTCCCGAGTCTCGCATCATCAATGAATTTTATCCCGCTTATCCAGTTCCCGTAAATGGGATTGCCATTCCCCTGGATATCATTCTGACGACCCACGAAATTCCACATGAAATACCTCAGGTACATGAAGCCTGTCTGATACCTGAAAAAATACCTGAGGTTTTCACCAAATGTAGGACAAACGATCACCTGCTTGTTACCTGATTCGGAGCTTACCGAGTATCTTCTTCCCTTCACCTTTCCCCAGTACTTGTAGTCATCCTCATGTTCTGATTCGGAGCTGTACATGCGCGGGAAAATGGTCGTGAATTCCTTCTTGTATTTATATTCAGGCCGGTAATAAGGTTCGTACCTGCCGTTGATCTTATTGTATCCAGCGATTACCTGCTTTACATCCACCACGGGAGCGCTGTAATAATTCCCGTATATTTTCGGAGCACTGCCATATTGCTCCATATTTATATAGTATGCAAGCGAAAAAATGTCGGATGGGTTGTTCTGGTTCATCGGCGGTCTTGCCGACGACCTGATCATAATCATCGCATAGGAAGAATAGCCGATCATGATAAGGGTAAAAGCTGTAATTGCATAATTCAATATCACCCTTCTGCTTCTGAATGAGTATCTTATGCCGTAAACGAGAAGGGCGCCAAGAACTATCAGGAAAAAGATCAGACCGCTGTTATAGGGCAACCGGAATGTATTTACAAAAAGAAGCTCGAACCATCCAGCCACTTTCGGCACTCCGGGAATAAGAACAAATACCATAGTTCCCAGAATGATAATAGCGGTAAGGATTGCCAAGATAAAACCTTTAGTCGTGACCTCATATTTCCTGAAATAGAAAACGAAAACAATTGCCGGGATTACAAGCAGGTTCAGCCGGTGGACACCCAATCCGAGGCCCATGATGTATGCGATCAGCATTATCCATCTCCCTGAATAGGGTTTGTCCGCTTCCTCCTCCCACTTAAGCATCAGCCAGAAAACCAGTCCCGTTATCAGCGAGGAAAGGGCATACAGTTCCCCTTCAACTGAAGAAAACCAAAAGGTGTCCGAAAATGTATAGGCGAGGGCACCAATTACACCGCTACCAAGTATAGCAGGGATATGTTTTGATTCATCATCATAAACCGTTACAATTGCCTTCCTGGTAAGGTAAGTTATTGTCCGGAACAGGAACATGATTGCAAAACCGCTGCATATGGCCGACAAAGAGTTCATCATAATTGAGATCTTTGCCGTATTTCCTGCGGCAAACAGTGTTGCAATCCGCCCAAGCATAAGGAATATCGGGGCTCCCGGAGGATGTCCGACCTGGAGCCGGTTGGCACAGAGTATAAATTCCCCGCAATCCCAGAAACTTACACTCGGTTCACGCGTCAGCATATAGACCAATGTGGAAATAAAAAACAGGATCCACCCTGTCATTGAGTCGAGACGGCGGAAATTACCTGGAATTAACTTCATGTTTAACGCAATTGGAATATCAAGAAGACAAAGAACGTAAAAAAAATATTATCTAAACATCTATCCTGTGCTAATTAACTTTAATTTAACGTGATACTTATTTTGTTACTTTTGTCCTAAAGAGTGTAAGGAATGAGATTTCCAGGTGCTTTAATCCTGTTTTTATCAGTATGCATACTCCCCGGGAACAGCCAGGTTCCAGGCGATACACACGGCACTCGGGGAGATCTTTATCTGAATTTCAGGAATATAAGCTTTATAAAGGACAATGAGTATTCAAATCCTGTTATTGAAGGATATACACTTCTCGGATATTTCCTTCAGCCTGAGCTGGTTTACTTCCCTTCGGGAAAGCTGACTCTCAGTCTTGGAGCAAATCTTCTCAGCTATTCCGGGACAAATAAATTCACGCAGATAAAACCTGTATTCTCCGCAGTCTTGAATTTATCAAATTCCGCAACATTAACATTAGGCTCCCTGCAGGGAAGCGATAGCCACGGATTATCCGATCCGCATTTTAACAAAGAAAGGCTATACAACGAATATTCAGAAGACGGAGCTCAACTAACGGTTTCTGGTGAACATATTTTCAACGATATATGGCTGAGCTGGGAGAATTTTATTATCAGGGGAGACAATAAAAGGGAGATATTTACAGCCGGTGAATCCTTCCGGTATTCATCACCCTCCATCGGGGACATTTTCCGGTTTGATATACCCGTTCAGATCTTTGCAAAGCACTTCGGGGGGCAGATCAGTAATTACCCTGAGCAGGTTGAAACCTATCTGAACCTTTCGGCCGGAGCCAATGCGACAATTGATCTTGCGGAACAGACTTATGGGACCATGGGCATCGGGTATCAGTATTTCAATGGCAGATCACTTACCCGTAATGCGCCTTCCGGCATTAATTCAGGGTATGGACACTGGTTCAAATTATTCTATAATTTCCGGATCGCAGGAATCGAAGCCGGTTACTGGAGGTCGCATGACTTTTATGCACCGGAAGGGAATTACATCTTCGGATCAGTTTCAGATCACATTGAAGGGCTTGTCATTCCTGACAGGAGATTGGTTACAGGATCAGTTTTTCTTAAAATCAGGCCTGAAAGGCTTTTCAGTATCTACTTTGGATTTGACGGTTATTACGATAATGACCTGGATAGGTTCGATTATGCATTAACCCTTCATCTGAGGTTTAATCAGTCATTCAAGATCACAAACCTTAGGGATTAACAGAAATCCATTATAAAACCTCTCCCGTGTCCCCTCCCCTGGAGTGGTAGGGGTATTAAATCCCCCGTTCTCTCCCGGGGCGGTCGACAGGAAGTTGTAAGGTAAAGTACCTCCAGGGTTTATTCTTCCAGATCTCACCAGCATAATCTATTCCAATCCGTGGTCCGGATTTAAAAACAGGAACAATGCCGTTGTCCTCAATCCAGATCCTGTCGGAAGTCACCAGGTCTTCACCATAAAATGATCTGTCAATCCCGAGAGCTTTTGTTACCTTCCCGGGTCCTGGATAATTCTCCACTCCCCTGATCAGCACGGCCTGCGGATCGTTCTCTCCGGCAGTGACAATATTAAGCATCCAGTACATGCCATATACAAAATAAACATACAGCCTGCCGCCTCCGTGAAACATGATTTCTGTCCTTGGAGTCCTGCCTCTGCTGGCATGGCAAGCTCTGTCCTCCTCACCCCGGTAAGCTTCTGTGTCTGTTATGATAAACTTATGTATGTCTCCCTTCTGTAGCCTGATTGCCAGTGCCTTGCCAAGCAGTTCCGGAGCTACTTCAAGAACATCCCTTGTATAAAAATCCCTTCCTAGCCTTCCAGTCTCTCCCATTGGTTCAGTAAAGGATCCTGTTTTCATACTCTTCCCAAATCGCAAAGACTTTTTTTGCATCCGGTTCGTTGAGCTGTAAAAATTCTATTTCCCTGTTGGATGGTTCAAGTATAACCTCCTTGTAGATCGAGTTGTCGCTGAATCCTGCTTCAGCAGCATCGTGCCTGTCGGAAGCATATACAACTTTCTTTATTCCGGCCCAGTAAATTGCGCCAAGGCACATTGGACAAGGCTCACATGTTGTATACAGAACACACCTGCTAAGGTTGTGGGTTTTAAGCTTTAAGGCAGCTTCCCTGATTGCCAGTATTTCAGCATGTGCGGTTGGATCACCAGTTAAAACAACGCGGTTGCCGGCAGCTGCCACAATGTTATCATTAAGGGTTATTATTGCAGCAAAAGGGCCTCCTCCCTTCCTGATACCGGCAACAGCAAGATCAATTGCTTTCCTGAGGAATTTTCCGTCATTGTCCATCAGATGTGAATACTTTTGATTTTAAAGGGAAATAACTGCAGGCAAAAATAATCCTCCTTTTTGTTACCTGGGTTAAATTCCTGGCAATATTCTTTTTTTTTATGAAATATATTGTATTTTTGCAGTCCCAAAATGCGGGGTTTTACGACGTATTCAGGAGCTTAAAATATAAAATTAACTAAAAGTGAATACCTTGAGTTATAAAACAGTATCGGCAAACAAGGATACTGTCAACAAAGAGTGGGTGATCATCGATGCTGAAGGCACGCCTCTCGGCAGGCTTGCAACATTTGTAGCTTCATCATTGAGGGGCAAGCACAAGACTAATTTTACGCCGCACGTGGATTGCGGGGATAATGTTATAGTAATAAATGCTGAAAAGGTATCCCTTTCAGGAAACAAATGGTCCGATAAGGAATATGTAAGATATACGGGTTATCCGGGAGGCCAGAAGTTCACCACTGCCAGTGAGATGATGAAAAAGAATCCGATCAGCATGGTGGAGAATGCTGTCAGGGGGATGCTTCCTAAAAACCGGCTGGGAAAAGCGATTTTCAAGAACCTGCACGTTTATGCAGGTGCTTCCCATCCTCACGAAGCGCAGAAACCCAGGAAAATAGAACTTTAACACTAAGCAATATTTATGGAGCCAGTCAACACTATTGGAAGAAGAAAGGCAGCGGTTGCCAGAGTATACCTGAGTGAAGGCAAAGGGAAGATAACCGTTAATGACAGGGATTATAAAGAATATTTCAGTACCGAAACTTTGCAGTATGTAATACTCCAGCCGCTTGTTGTACTGAATGCGACAGATAAGTATGATATCAAAGTTAATCTCATTGGTGGCGGGGTGAAAGGTCAGGCTGAAGCACTCAGGCTTGGAATAACAAGAGCTCTGGTTCAGGCTGACGCCGAGAATAAACCGGCACTGAAATCAAACGGATTTCTTACGCGCGATCCCCGTGAGGTTGAAAGGAAAAAGCCCGGACGCCCGAAGGCACGCAAGAGATTCCAGTTCAGTAAACGATAAGGATTGACACTAAAGTCAATATAGATGTAAGTTTAGTATCTAAATCGCCGGGACTTTCGCCAGAAACTACCCGGGGATTGATCTAACAGAATGTAAACTTAAAAATTCATAAAATGCCAAGAACAACATTTCAGGAATTACTGGATGCAGGTGTCCACTTCGGGCACCTCAAAAGAAAGTGGAATCCGGCCATGGCGCCGTATATTTTCATGGAGCGGAACGGAATTCACATTATCGATCTTGAAAAAACAATTGTAAAGCTTGATGAAGCGGCTTCAGCAATGAAGCATATTGCAAAATCGGGCAAGAAGATACTCTTTGTTGCGACAAAAAAGCAGGCCAAGGAGATAGTTGCCGACAGAGTAAAGCAGGTTAATATGCCCTATGTAGTTGAACGTTGGCCTGGCGGCATGCTCACCAACTTCCCGACAATAAGGAAGGCAGTAAAGAAGATGGGTGCTATCGATAAAATGGCATCAGACGGCACATTTACAAACCTTTCAAAGCGTGAAAGGCTTCAGGTAACAAGGCAAAGGGCAAAGCTGGAAAAGAACCTGGGTAGCATAATTGATCTTACACGCCTGCCTTCGGCGCTTTTCGTTGTGGATGTGACAAAAGAACATATCGCTGTCAGGGAAGCAAAAAGACTCGGGATCCCTGTTTTTGCCATGGTAGATACAAATTCGGATCCTTCCGACATTGAATTCCCCATTCCCGCAAATGATGACGCATCAAAATCAATATCACTGATAGTAAATCTCCTGTGCCAGGCCATCGAGGAAGGTCTGAACGAAAGGAAGCTCGAAAAGGACAAGGAGCCTGCACAAAAGGACAAGAAACTCATCAGGAAGGATCTTGAAACCAGTGATCTTCCGGAATCAGTGATAGAAGCAATTTCTGAAGAGGAAGTCGAAACCGAGGAGGAGGCGGTCACTGAAGAACAGGATGAGGAGGATGAAATTCCTGCCGAAATTGACGATACCGATGAAGAATAAGCAAAATAAGTTTTAAATCAGAAAGGAATAATAATGGCTACAATTAGTTCTGCTGAGGTCGCAAGGCTGAGACGGGTCACGCTTGCAGGAATGATGGATTGCAAAAAGGCTCTTGAAGAATCAAATGGCGATTTTGACAAGGCAATCGAGATAATTCGCAAAAAGGGTCAGGCAGTTGCCAACAAAAGGGCTGACAAGGAAGCTACAGAAGGTGTTGTCCTTGCAAAAGTTACACCCGATACGAAGAGGGGAGCATTAATAGTCCTCAATAGCGAGACCGATTTTGTTGCAAAGAATGCAGAGTTCCTTTCCCTGGCAAAAAGGATACTTGACATTGCAGTTGAAAAGAATCCGGCCACTCTCGATGAGCTGAAAGCTCTTTCACTCGAAAATACTACGGTCGCCGGCAAGATAGTTGAATACATTGGTGTTATCGGTGAAAAGCTTGACCTCGCATATTATGAAAAGGTTGAAGCTCCGCATGTGCAGGCATATATCCATCCCGGCAACAGGCTTGCAACGCTGGTTGGCTTTTCAAAGTCAGGCCTCGAAGTACAGGTTTACAAAGACATTGCTATGCAGGTTGCTGCCATGAATCCTGTCTCTGTCGACAAGGATGATGTTCCTGAAAAGATAATCGCCCAGGAGCTTGAGATCGGAAGGGAACAGGCAAGACGCGACGGCAAACCTGAAGAGATGCTCGACAAGATCGCGCAGGGAAAACTCGGAAAATTCTATAAGGAAAGTACCCTGCTCAACCAGGAATTCATCAAGGACAATAAACTTACCATACGCCAGTATATTCAGTCAGCCGATAAAGCATTGACCGTTACTGCTTTCAAACGCTATACTCTGAATCTGTAACCGTAAGTTCATAATTCAATATTGAAGGGGTGGCATTTCGCACCCCCTTTTTTAATACTTTGCAAAATGGTGTTACTCCGGGAATAATTCCGTGTAACTCTATGGATAAGAGCTTCTTATGTTTCTCACCAAAGAGAACACAGAGTTCATAACGTTCAACTCTTTCAGCCCTGCGCTTTGCGTCATGCTTCTTGCA
>JAUZNW010000154.1 GCA_030706785.1 Bacteroidota bacterium
AGAGAATTGAAAGAAGCCGTTGTGTCGCTTGTTACGCCGGCTTATACCTCTAAGTTTCCTGCGAAACCTCACATTCCTTTCGAGAATTTCAGGGGAAAACCTGTTGTTGACAACGAAAATTGCGTGGGATGTGAAACCTGTGCCAATGTTTGTCCACCTCATGCCATAACCCTTACCGATGACAAGGGAAAAGGGATAAGAACAATAAAAAGGGATTATGGTCTGTGTATTTTCTGTGGTATGTGCGAGGAGCATTGTATTACACAAAAAGGAGTACTGCTGTCGGATAAAATCTTTGATCTTGCTGTATTTGACCGGAGCAAAAATATCGAGTACCAGGAAAAGGAGCTGCTCATCTGCGAAAGTTGCGGGGCGGTCATAACAACGAAGGAGCATCTTCATTATATGCATATGAAGCTGGGGCCGAAAGCATTCTCATCCATACTAAACCTGAACATGCTTAACCAGAAGTTACGGCTTGCCGAAGGTCAGGATATCAGCCTGGAAGTAAGGGATGAGCTTAAAAGGAAGGATATGTTCAATATTATCTGCCCGAATTGTCTCAGGCAGATACTTGTGAAATACTTGTTCAAGGGTGCCTGAAGACCTTATTCGATTTCTTGCTCAGCAAAAGAATAAAAAGATCCTTTTTGTCGGGATCGGGAATATCCTTAAAATGGATGATGGGGTTGGCGTGTATATCAGCTCCAATATAAAGAGTACCAGCCTTATCTCAGCCCTGACAGTTGAGGTAAGCCTGGAAAACTATATTGGTAAAATAAATTCCCTGAATCCCGATGTACTTGTCCTTATAGACTGTGCAGAGATGGATTCAAGCCCCGGGACATCCAAATTGCTGCAAATAAGCCAGGTGAGAGATTTTACCTTCAATACCCACAACATTTCGCTAAAAAGATTCAATGATTTTTTCAAAATGCCTGTTTTTTTACTGGGCATCCAGCCTGAAAAAGTTAAATTTGGTGAAAATATATCGTATCTTGTTAAGGAGGAAGCCAACAAAATAATAAACGAGATAAACTCAAACTAAACCAACAGGAGGTACTTTATGGCAACTGAATATCTATGTAAAGCCTGCAGGGGGATTCTGAACGTAAAAACATCCATTATCCTCTCGGCAATCAACGCCAACAATTCCAAAAAAGGACTGGTTTACCTTAATCCTGAGCTTGGTAACTACACGGTTACAACTCATCCTTCTTTCAAGATGGAGGAAGGAGAAGAGTATCTGATCAAATGCCCTATCTGCCATGCCCACCTGAACAGCCTCAAGTACGATCATCTTGTCAGGATAATAATGATCGATGATCATGGCCAGGAATTCGACATTTACTTTTCCGATATCGTGGGTGAAAAGTGCACTTACAAGATCAGCGGATCCAGTGTCGAAAAACTAGGGCCGGACGCCGTTAAATACATCAAGTACTTTGACGTTCCGGAAGAAGACAGGAAATATCTCTGATATCCTCCCATTCTTCAATTCTGACACAGCTTTGTCCTGTCGTCAATAAATCTTAAATTTGTATCCATCAAAATATTTAATGGAGAGTTAGTTATTGTTTTTTTATGGAAACTGATATTAACCTAAGATCAGCGGACAATATAAGGATCCTTTCAATGGCAATGGTTGAAAAAGCCAAATCAGGTCATCCCGGAGGTGCAATGGGAGGAGCTGATTATATCCATGTGCTATTCTCGGAGTTCCTCAATTTCGATCCTGATGATCCTGCATGGATAAACCGTGACAGGTTCTTCCTCGATCCCGGCCATATGTCTCCGATGCTTTATTCCATACTTACCCTGACAGGACATTTCACTACAGACGATCTTAAGAACTTCAGGCAATACGCAAGCCCGACTCCCGGACATCCAGAACTTGATATAATGAGGGGGATCGAAAACACATCCGGGCCTCTCGGGCAGGGACATACGATGGCTGTAGGAGCAGCAATCGCTGAAAGGTTCCTGGCAACAAGGTTTGGTGAACTTTTTTCACATAAAATATACACTTATATTTCTGACGGGGGCATTCAGGAAGAAATATCACAGGGGGCAGGACGGATTGCAGGTTTCCTGGGTCTTCACAACCTGATAATGTTTTATGACTCAAACGATATCCAGCTTTCAACAGAAACTAAGATCGTAACTGCTGAAGATACTGCTATGAAATACAGGGCTTGGGGCTGGAATGTAACCACAATTTATGGAAATGACCAGGATCAGATCAGAAAAGCCCTTAAGAAAGCTGTCAGCGAAAAAGAAAAGCCAACTCTGATTATCGGGAAGACAATCATGGGCAAAGGGCTTCTTGACAATCAAGGAAAGAGCTTTGAGAGAAAGACATCAACTCACGGGATGCCTGTCAGTGAAGCAGGAGGATCCTTCGAGAAATCTCTGCTCAACCTGCATGGTAATATTAATGATCCGTTTGAGATCTTTGCCGAAGTAAAAAACTTTTATAACATAATCCTGTCTGATAAGCGAAAGTATGCTGCTGAATGGAGAAAAAAGAAGGAAGAATGGGCAAATCAAAACAGCGAGCTTGCTTTTAAGCTTGATCTTTTTTACTCAGGGAAAACACCTGAGATCGATTTTAAATCCATTGTTCAGAAGGAAGGATCCGCTACCAGGGCCGCTTCATCAACCGTACTGGGAGTACTGGCAAAGAAGGTGGAGAATATGATAGTTGCTTCTGCCGACCTCTCAAATTCGGATAAGACGGATGGGTTCCTGAAGAATACCAAAGCCTTCTCAAGGGGAGATTTCACGGGGGCTTTTCTACAGGTTGGAGTTTCCGAGCTTACCATGACAGCGGTAATGAGTGGTATGGCCCTTCACGGGGGTGTTATCCCGGCATGCGGGACATTCTTCGTGTTTTCCGATTTCATGAAACCAGCAGTAAGGCTTGCATGCCTCATGGGACTTCCTGTAAAATATATCTGGACCCACGATGCATTCAGGGTTGGTGAAGACGGACCAACCCATCAGCCTGTCGAGCAGGAAGCCCAGATTAGGCTTATGGAGCAGCTCAAAAACCATCACGGTGTTAACGGGATGCTGGTGATAAGGCCTGCTGATTCCAGTGAGACGACCGTTGCATGGAAAATGGCGCTTGAAAATACAAAAACGCCGACTGCTCTTCTTCTTTCCCGGCAAAATATAAAGGATCTTCCATCCGTACAGGATGACAGGTTTAAAGAGGCTCTCAAGGCTGAAAAGGGAGCCTATATAGTGAAGGATTGCAAGGGAAGTCCGGATATCATTATGGTAGCAAGCGGATCTGAAGTATCAACGCTTTTCGAGGGAGCTGATCTGCTTGAAAAGGAAAATATTAAAATACGTATCGTATCTGCCCCTTCGGAAGGGCTTTTCAGAAATCAGCCGGAAGATTATCAGAAATCAGTAATGCCGGATAATGTCCCCGTCTTTGGACTGACTGCTGGCTTGCCTGTTACCCTTCGTGGCCTAGCTGGTCCTAAGGGAAGGATCTGGGGACTTGATCACTTTGGTTACTCAGCACCATACAAGGTGCTCGATGAAAAGTTTGGTTTTACTGGAGAGAATGTTTATCGCCAGGTGAAGGATTACCTGGCTCACTATAAAGGATAAACATTATGATCATTCGTTAAGGCCGCCTCATCAGCGGCCTTTTTACATAAAAGAAGTTCGGGAAACAATAAAATTATTCGGACACTTTCAATGTATTTAGTAAATTAGATAAAATTTTAGATTTTACCTGATCATTCATTTCACTGGTTATGAAAAGAATACTCCTCCTCTTGATCATGCTCGCAGCCTTTCTGATTCACCGGGCTTCAGCCCAGGTGGTGGATTCTGCCTTGACCCGGTACGCTGTTAAAGACACGCAGAATGTCAATATCAAGCTTTTTAACCGTGATGATCTGTTTCAGATTTCTCTCCGCTTCGACATTACAACATATAAAAGGAAAAGATCTGATACAACTTATCTGGATGCTGTCCTGACCTACTTTACAGATGAAGGGGATACGATAAATAAAAACATCAGATTGAAAGCTAGAGGGAAAATTCGTCGTACCAGTGCTATCTGTGACTTTCCGCCATTAAGCCTGAACTTCAGGATGAAAGATACTATTGGCGGAGAATTCATCGGAATAAATAAATTAAAGGTTGTCCCGTACTGCAGGATCGGATATGAAGATTATGTTCTGAGGGAATATCTTATTTATAAGCTTTATAATGCTCTTACTGATTATAGCTTCAGGGTAAGGCTCCTCAGAATAACCTTCATTAACACTGCAAAGAACTCCAAACCACTTAACCAGTTCGGATTCGCAATAGAACCGCTTAAGCTTCTGGAGAAGAGGACACATACGAGTGAATCGGTCAGCAAATATGTGACCCGGAAAACAATTAAACCAGATATATTGGACAGGGTTTCAATTTTCAATTATATGATAGGAAATACCGACTATTCCGTACCAGCCTTGCATAATGTTGCTATTCTCTCGAAGCCATTTTCAGAAAATCCGGAGATGGGAATTGCCGTTCCTTACGATTTTGACTATGCCGGACTTGTGAACGCGGAGTATGCAGTCCCACTTGAAATCCTGCCAATCGAGAATGTCAGGGAAAGACTTTATATGGGATTGTGCAGGACAGACGATTTATATAAGCAAGCACTACAGGAGTTTTTGGATAAAAAAGAAGAATTTTACAGGATCATAAATGATTTTCCCTACCTCCATCCCAGATCAAAAAAAGATATGATAAACTATCTTGAGGGATTTTACGCAGATTTCGATAAAAGAAACACAATAATCTACAAGCTCGGCGCCGATTGCAAGGATTACTGATTTGGTGATATTTTTTCGATACATTTGTCCCTTCATCGCAACATTATGAAATACGATATCAGTCCGGGGATAAAAGGATTGATCTTTGATCTTGACGGAACGCTAGCTGATACCATGCCTTATCATTTTGAAGCCTGGAGAAAGGCCTGCCTTAAATATGGAGCTCACATAGATACAGGATTTCTCCGCAAAAACACCGGTAGCCCGGGATGGATTATAGCCAGGGAAATAATAAAGGATTGCGGACTTGACGGCAGCGTGACCGTAGAGCAGATCATGGAGGAGAAGCTTGAAGAATACTTCCGGCTGCAGCACCTCGTTAAACCTATTGATCCGGTTACCAACATTGTAAAGAAATATTTCGGAGTACTGCCAATGGCTGTCGGAACAGGTGGGCACCATGAAGCCGTTGAACGGACGCTTGAGATGACTGGTCTCAAAAAGTACTTCGACATAATAGTAACTGCCAATGATGTTAATGCATTCAAACCGCATCCTGAAACATTCCTCAGGTGCGCGGAGCTTATGAAAATTGATCCCGAATTCATTGAGGTCTTTGAGGACGGAGACCAGGGTATTGAAGCCGCTGAAAAGGCAGGCATGCGCGTGAGGGACGTAAGGTCCTGGTATGATTCGAACTGGTAAAAGAGGCACAGGGCTCAGGGCACAGGTGTTCCCCTCTTTTTTTGCCAGTTTTCAGAGAGGATCGGGAGTGAGTTCCTGTTTATGACGTAGTTAAAATATTTACTAAAGTACATCAAATCCAATAATTGTTAATTTTGCAGTTCAATACCGCAGTTTGAGAAGACACCTCAAAATAAAAATCTGGCCTCTCCTGATCGCATGGATGATGATATTCCTTCACGGAATCATTCCCCACAATCACGCCGATGAGTACCTTGGTTTATGTAATGGCAGATTCCATTATTGCGATACTGGTTTCCATCAAGCTCCTGATGTCAATAATACAATCGGCGAGCAATCTGATACAAGTATCTGCCACATATCCAACCTTTTATTCAATAGTCTGAACGACGACCACCTGATCTTGCATCTGTGCAAGGTTGTTATTGTAAGTCCTGAGGTAACTGGCAGTCCTGTAAAAAGCATCACTGACCAGTCATACGTTTCTGATCTTTATCACGGGACAACTTCATTCAGGGCACCTCCTCTTGCCTGAATCTCTTTCCGGAACCAAGCTAACACATTTTAATCCTTTGATAATCTCCCGATTATCAGGTTTTTATTCTAATTCTTATGATCGAACGCATTATAAATTTTTCAATCAGGAATAAATTCATCATCGGGCTTTTTGTCCTTGCCCTTACCGGTTGGGGCATTTACTCGCTGACACAACTTCCTATTGATGCAATTCCGGACATTACAAATAACCAGGTGCAGGTCATTTCCCTGACACCTTCCCTTGCCGTACAGGAGGTTGAAAGTATTGTCACAGCTCCGATTGAAGTGGCAGTTGCCAATATTCCCGACATTATTGAGCTTAGGTCCATTTCAAGGCTCGGATTGTCGGTAGTTACAGTAGTTTTTAAGGATGGTATTGACATTTACTGGGCCCGTCAGCAACTCACAGAACGTCTGAAGGAGGCTGAGGAGTCGATCCCTGAAGGGATTGCATCCATCAGTCTTGCACCTGTGTCGACCGGGCTTGGTGAGATATTCCAATACAGATTGTCAGTCAGGAAAGGATATGAAGGGAAATATAATCCTATGGATCTCAGGACATTGCAGGACTGGGTAGTACGCCGGGAAATGCTTGGGACACCTGGAGTTGCTGATATCAACAGTTATGGCGGTTATGTAAAGCAATACGAAATAGCTGTTAATCCTGAAAGGCTGAGAGGCATGAACCTTACGCTTACCGATATATTCGATGCATTGCAAAGAAACAATGAAAATACCGGAAGCGCATATATAGATAAAAATCCGAATGCATATTTTATCAGGGGAATAGGCCTGGTAAGATCACTCGGGGATATAGAAAAGATCGTTATAAAGAACAATGAATCAGACATTCCGATACTGATCAGGGATGTTGCCAATGTTCAATATGGTAATGCTATAAGGTATGGCGCTTTTGTTGTTGATACGACCGAGGCCGTCGGCGGTGTTGTGATGATGCTCAAAGGTGAAAATGCACACAAGGTCATTGATAATGTGACAAAACGTATTGCTTCGGTCCAGAAATCACTGCCCGACGGTGTAACAATTGAACCATACCTGAACCGTTCTGACCTTGTCGGACGTGCGATCAGGACTGTATCAAGGAACCTGATTGAAGGCGCGCTTATTGTCATTTTTATATTGGTGCTTTTTCTTGGAAATATCAGGGCAGGGCTTATTGTGGCTTCAGTGATCCCTCTTTCCATGCTGTTTGCTATCTCTGTAATGAAAACATTCGGTGTTTCCGGGAACCTGATGAGCCTTGGTGCAATCGATTTTGGGCTGATAGTTGACGGAGCTGTGATAATTGTCGAGAATGTTGTCCACCGCATATTCCAGACAGTTCCGCAGAGAACAGGCTTATCAAAGCTGACTCAGAAGCAGATGGACGAGAATGTATTTGAATCAGCAAAAAGAATGATGAGTTCTGCCACATTCGGACAGATTATTATTCTGATAGTTTACGTGCCAATCCTGGTGCTTGTCGGCATTGAGGGTAAAATGTTCAGGCCGATGGCCCAGGTAGTAACGTTCGCACTTGCAGGGGCTGCCATACTGTCACTTACATGGGTGCCGATGGCGTCGGCATTGTTCCTTAACAAAAAGACCGAACACCGGAGGAACCTTTCACAATGGATTATGGATAAAATCCACCAGGCTTTTATTCCAGTCATTGATTTTGCACTAAGTCACAAACTCCTGGTTACAGTTTCTACTACTGTTTTATTCATATTCGCCATCTTTGTTTTTACTCGTCTTGGAGGAGAGTTCATTCCTCAGCTTGAGGAAGGAGATCTGGCTGCAGGTGTTATGACATTGCAGGGAGGATCTCTTTCTCATACTATTGGAACTGTGGAAAAGGCCAATAAAATACTTCTGAGTACATTTCCAGAAATCAAGCATGCAGCCTGCAAGATAGGTTCTGCAGAGATCCCTACTGATCCCACTCCAATGGAAACCGGTGACTATATAATCACTCTAAAAGACAAGAGCGAATGGACATCGGCTAAAACTAGGGAAGAGCTGGTCGCTAAGATGGAGGAAGCTCTAATACCGCTTGCAGGGGTCAAGTTCGAGTTCCAGCAGCCGATCCAGATGAGGTTCAATGAGCTGATGAGCGGAACAAAACAGGATGTTGCCATAAAGCTCTTCGGTGACGATCTTTCCACACTTGCAACCGAAGCTGCAAAAATTGAAAAACTCATACGCAATATCAATGGTGTCCAGGATATCAACGTCGAAAGGGTTACCGGGCTGGCCCAGATCCAGGTTACATTCAACCGTGACCGACTGGCTCAGTACGGACTATCGGTCGAAGATATGAACCGGAATCTGAAGGCAGCTTTCGCAGGAAGCAAAGCAGGTGTTGTTTTTGATGAGGAAAAGAGGTTCGATCTTGTCGTCCGGCTGGATAAAGACTACAGACAGAACCTTGAAGATATTGACAATCTGCTGGTTGCGCTGCC
>JAUZNW010000155.1 GCA_030706785.1 Bacteroidota bacterium
TAAAATTGAACATTCTCCTGAAGATGCCCTGGCGGCGGAAATCTGGAAGCACATAAACTGACTGGAACCACCAGACATTACAGTTACGCCAGTCGCTCCACTCGCAGGTTATCAGGAGGGATGCAACAATCTGAAAGTCTGCATCAGCTACATAATATTGGCCTCTTGATTCATCGGCAAAAACGGAGGTGACGCCTTTTGTAACTGTTTCACGATCAAGCTCCAGCTTTTCGGTCTCCCATGCCATCTTTAGCTGGAAATCAATTATAGCCGGGGCATCGGCAGGTGTTGCTTTTCGGATTGATATCATGGTTAATGGGTTAACTGGTTATCTGGTTAACTGGTTAATTGGTTATCTGGTTTCAAAGCCCTGTGCCCATAGCCCTATGCCCTTCGCCTTCCGCTCTCTTCCTTCCGCCCTCCGCCTTTTGTCCGTCACCCTACTTATATTCATCCCAGCTCTTTATTGCCAGGGCATCCTCACTGAGCCTGCAAAATGCCAGGATAAATGCACTGGCGAGCCTGGCATTCGTAAGGAGAGGCACGTTGAAATCCACAGCATTCCTCCTTATTGAATAATCGTTATTCAGTTCTGAAGAGGAAAGGTCTTTGGGAATGTTGACGACCAGATCAACCTCCCTTGAACGGATCAGTTCAATAGTATTCGGTGACTTATCTTCATCGGGCCAGTACGCAACATGCGATTCAACGCCGGCATTTTGCAGGAACTGGTGTGTTCCCCTTGTCGCATATAATTTGTGCCCTTTTTCGCGCAAAGCCCTGGCACTGTTAAGGAGCTCAACTTTCGATCGCGCCGGACCAGTTGAAAGAAGAATGCTCTTCTTCGGCACTCTGTATCCTACAGAAAACATTGCCTTGAGAATAGCTTCATAGAAACCTTCGCCAATGCATCCCACCTCACCAGTCGAGGCCATGTCCACTCCGAGGACAGGATCGGCTTTTGCCAGACGTGAAAAGCTGAACTGCGGAGCCTTTACACCGACGTAGTCAAGCTCAAAAACGGATTTATGGGGTTTCTCGACAGTAATCCCCAGCATGACTTTAGTTGCCAGCTCTATCAGGTTTGTTTTAAGGACCTTTGAGACAAAAGGCATGCTGCGGCTTGCCCTTAAATTGCACTCGATCACCTTTATATCATTGTCCCTGGCAAGGAACTGTATATTAAATGGCCCTGTAATATTAAGCTCCTTCGATATCTGCCTGGAAATCCGCTTGATCCTCCTTGCTGTCTCAAAATAGATCTTCTGTGCAGGGAATACCATTGTGGCGTCGCCTGAATGGACTCCTGCAAACTCCACATGTTCACTGATGGCATATGCCATTATCTCTCCTTCCCTTGCAACCGCATCTATTTCGATCTCCTTTGCATTTTCTATAAATTCCGAAACAACGACAGGATACTGCCTAGAGACCTGTGCTGCAAGATCAAGATAATGGGAAAGCTCATTCCTGTTGGAAACAACGTTCATTGCTGCTCCCGACAGTACATAGGAAGGCCTTATCAGAACAGGAAAGCCGATCCTGTCAACAAAATCATATATATCATCAATCGAGGACAGCTCCTTCCATTTCGGCTGATCGATCGATAGCATATCGCACATGTGAGAAAACTTATGCCTGTTCTCAGCCCTGTCAATGGAAAGTGGTGATGTGCCGAGAACCGGGATCTTCCACTCATAAAGCCTCATGGCAAGGTTATTGGGGATCTGACCGCCAACTGATACTATGACACCTCGCGGTGACTCAAGTTCGTAAATATCAAGCACCCTTTCGAAGGTTAGTTCATCGAAATAAAGCCTGTCGCAGGTATCGTAATCTGTACTGACAGTCTCAGGATTGTAATTAATCATTATTGACCTCAATCCCTCTTTCCGGACCGTGTCAGCAGCATTTACAGAACACCAGTCAAATTCGACGCTGGAACCGATCCTGTATGCACCTGAACCCAGAACAATAATAGATTTCCCGTCCTTTGTAAAGGAAATATCATGTTCTGAGGCTCCATAGGTAAGGTAAAGATAATTTGTTACAGCAGGGTATTCGGCTGCAAGGGTATCGATCTGTTTGACATAGGGTATGATGCCAAGCTTTTTTCTCAACTCCCTGACCCTCATGAGATCGCTGTTGATATCAACCGATCCGGATCTCAGGACATGACGTGCAATCTGGAAATCACTGAATCCGTACTTTTTTGAGTCTGCCAGGAGGACTTCAGGAATATCTTCAAGAGTCCTGAATCTGGAAAGCTCGTGCTTGATGTCGATTATATTCTTAAGCTTGTAGAGGAACCATCTGTCGATCCTTGTGAGCTCAAATATCCTGTCGACAGAAATGCCTTTTTCAAGTGCTTCGGCAATGACAAAGATCCTCATGTCGGTTGGCTCTGCAAGTTCCTTCTCAATATCGCCGAACTCAAGCTTAAGGTTGCCTGTGAATCCGTGCATTCCCTGACCTATCATACGAAGGGCCTTCTGGATAGCCTCTTCAAATGTTCTCCCTATTGACATTACCTCACCGACACTTTTCATGCTGCTCCCGATCAGGTGCGAGACACCCTTGAACTTATTGAGGTCCCACCGCGGGACCTTGCATACGATGTAATCAAGGGCAGGTTCGAAGAAGGCGGTCGTATCCCGTGTAACCGAATTCTTTAGTTCATGAAGTCCGTAACCTATACCCAGCTTTGCCGCAACGAATGCCAGAGGATATCCAGTGGCTTTTGATGCGAGTGCACTTGACCTCGAAAGACGTGCATTAACCTCGATCACCCTGTAATCCTCGGAATCAGGCGAGAGTGCATACTGCACGTTGCATTCACCGATAATGCCGATATGCCTTATGATTTTTATCGATAGTTCCCTGAGCTTATGGTATTCGCTGTTCGTAAGTGTCTGGGAAGGAGCAACCACGATGCTTTCCCCTGTGTGTATCCCGAGAGGGTCGAAGTTCTCCATGTTGCAGACTGTAATGCAATTATCATACATGTCTCTGACAACCTCATATTCAACTTCCTTCCATCCCTTTAGAGATTCTTCAACCAGGATCTGCCCGGAATATGAGAACGCCTTGGAAGCAAGGACCTTCAGCTCTTCCATGCTTGCCGCAAAGCCGCTGCCTTGCCCCCCGAGTGTAAAGGCTGCCCTGATAATCAGCGGAAAGTCCAGCTTCCCTGCCGCATCAAGAGCTTCATCGACGTTTGTAACAGCAATGCTTTCAGGGGTCTTAACATCTATTTCCTCAAGCTTTTTTACAAAAAGCTCACGGTCTTCGGTATCAATTATGGCCCTTACCGGTGTGCCAAGAACCCTGACATTATATTTTTCAAAAACACCTCTGCGGTAAAGTTCAGTTCCGCAGTTCAATGCAGTTTGTCCCCCGAATGAAAGCAGTATCCCGTCAGGTTTCTCCCTGTCTATAATTTTTTCAACAAAATTAGGGGTGACCGGCAGGAAGTAGATCTTGTCTGCAAGCTCTTCTGATGTCTGGACAGTAGCGATATTGGGGTTTACAAGAATTGTTTTTATGCCTTCCTCCCTGAGGGCTTTGAGAGCCTGCGAGCCGGAATAGTCAAATTCCCCTGCTTCACCTATCTTCAGGGCTCCTGATCCGAGAATGATCACATTCCTTAGGTTTTCCTTCATTAAAAGAATTTAGTTTTCAAAAGTATGACATTTTTTTAAATCTGCTTTATACATGACAAAAAATGTATATATTTGCAAAATTAATGCATAAATATGCAAAAGACAAAAAGGCTGCTGGCAATTGAGAGAATAATAGCACAGGAAAAGATCCTGTCGCAGGAAGCTTTGCTGAGGAAGCTAAAAGTGAAAGGCATGATCTGCACCCAGGCAACACTTTCACGTAATCTTAGGCAGCTGGGTATAAGAAGGATCCCTGATGGCTCCGGCAATTACAGGTACACTTTGCCAGAGGATAACCGGCAACCGGCAGCTCCGGAAGTGAGGCTCAATTTCCTGCCGGTCATCAGGGAAATCGTAGAAGCCAAAGGACTTATGGTAATCAAAACAATACCGGGAAATGCGAATTCCACAGCCTATTATATAGACAATTCAAACAGGTATGAAATAGCTGGAACGATTGCAGGAGACGACACAATCCTTGTGATACCGCGCAACGGTATCACGCTCAGACAGGTGCATGCATGCCTTGAGATGATACTTCCGGGTTTGCATAAACAGGTTGAATCAAAGGCCATTAAGATTAAATAATAATCAATAATAAACGAAAAGTAAGAAATCAAATGAAAGAAAAGGTTGTGCTGGCTTACAGCGGAGGATTGGATACATCCGTCATACTGAAATGGTTAATAGAAAAGGATTATGAAGTAATTGCATTTGTCGCCGATGTGGGTCAGGATGAGAATTTTGAGGAATGCAGGAAAAAGGCCCTTCAGCTTGGAGCATCCAGGGTGATAATTTCTGACCTTAAAAAAGAATTCATCGATAATTACGTCCTGAAGGCAATAATGGGGAATGCAATCTATGAGGGCAGGTACCTTCTGGGGACAGCGCTTGCAAGGCCACTCATTGCAAAAAAGCAGATAGAAGTCGCTAACCAGGAGAAGGCAAATGCGGTTGCGCATGGCGCGACCGGAAAAGGTAATGACCAGGTCAGGTTTGAACTCTGCTATTATGCCTTGAAGCCCGACATAAAAGTAATTTCCCCATGGAAGGACAAAGAATTTCTTGATACCTTCAAAGGGAGGACTGACCTGTTAAAATATGCTGCTGAAAAGAACATACCAGTTAAAGCCAGCATAGATAAGCCTTACAGCGAGGATGATAACCTTATGCACATAAGTCATGAGGCAGGGATACTTGAGGATCCCATGTACCCGGTCCAGAAAAGCATGCTCCAGAAAATGGTCATGCCTCAGGATGCACCGGACAGGGAAACCAGGATAGTTATTTATTTCAGGAACGGCATACCTATTAAGGTTGTCAACAAGGATGACGGAACTGTTAAGGAGGAATCATATGAGATGTACACCTACCTTAACGAACTTGCAGGAAAGAACGGGATCGGACTGCTCGATATGGTCGAGAACAGGTTTGTGGGCATTAAATCGAGAGGTGTCTATGAGACCCCTGCCGCCACTATCCTTTTTATAGCCCATATGGACCTTGAGGGGATTGCAATGGACAGAGAGGTAATGAGGCTTCGTAATATGCTCACTCCCAAATTCTCGGAGCTTATCTACTATGGATTCTGGTTCAGTCCTGAAATGGACTTCCTGATGGCTGCTATTGAAAAAAGCCAGGAAATAATAGACGGGAGTGTTCATCTATGCCTGTACAAGGGAAATGTTCTTGTCGAAGGACGCGAATCGCCGTCTTCCCTTTATAATAAGGAACTTTCGAGCATGGATATTGAAGGAGGCTTCAACCAGATTGACAGCAGGGGATTCATCAGGATCAATGCAATAAGGCTTATGGCTCACCGTGCGATTGTTGAGGCCAGCAAGAAGAATGTTAATGTATAAATAATCATATGAAACTCTGGCAAAAAGGAGCAACCCCCGATCCCGCAATAATCGAATTTACGACAGGTAAGGATCGGACTACTGACCTTTGTCTGGCTGAGTGGGATATAACAGGGTCAATAGCTCATGCAATTATGCTTGCAGAGATTGGACTGATATCCCATGATGAGAGAAATGGATTGCTTAAGGCACTTCAATCTATCTTTCAAAAAGTTAAGGCAGGAGGATTCAGAATAGAAGATGGTATCGAGGATGTTCATTCTCAGGTTGAAAAGGAACTCACTGAGATGCTGGGACCAGCAGGAAAAAAGATCCATACTGGCAGATCGAGAAACGACCAGGTCCTTATTGACCTCAGGCTTTTTGTCAGAAGTGAGATCGATGACCTTGCAATAAATATCGGCAGTCTGTTTGAAAAGCTTCAATCACTCAGTGAGAAGTATAAAGAAATTCTGATTCCCGGTTACACCCATATGCAGCCTGCAATGGTTTCGTCGTTTGGCCTATGGTTCGGATCGTATGCAGAATCATTTGCCGACGACCTGCTTCTACTATCAGCTGCACGATCGATCAATAACCGGAATCCACTGGGAACACAAGCAGGTTACGGATCTACACTCCCTCTGAACCGGATGCGGACCACAGAACTTCTTGAATTTGACGGTCTTCTTTACAATTCAGCATATGCCGGACTAAGCAGGGGAAAGACTGAAATGGCGGCTGCTTCGGCACTTGCATCAGTTGCACAGACCCTTTCGAGGTTTGCAATGGATGTCTGCCTTTTCATGACTGCGGAATTCCGATTTATTGATTTTCCCGATGAATACGTGACCGGTTCGAGCATAATGCCACAGAAGAGGAATCCTGATGTTTTTGAGCTTATAAGGGGAAAAGCGAATCTTATACTCTCAATTCCGGGCCAGATGGCCAGCCTGACTTCGGGACTTCCTTCGGGATACAACAGGGACTTCCAGCTTCTGAAACAATTGGTTATCGACGGATTCAGTGAACTGAATGATTGTTTAATAATCACGATTAAAATGCTGGAAAGCATAAAGGTCAGCAGTGATCTTATCGATAAGCCACTGTATAACAACATTTTCAGCACTGAGGCTGTCAATCGTCTCGTAAAACAGGGTGTTCCCTTCAGGGATGCATATAAGCAGATTGCAGAAATTGTGGCTAAAGGTGATTTCCCGAAAACCACCATCCAGGAGTATACTCATGAAGGGAGCATCGGGAATCTTTGTAACAGGGAGATCAAAATGCTGTTCGATGAAAGGATGAAGGTCTTTAAAAGCAAATCCGCGGAAGAGCTGGTGGCTAAAATGATGAAAATCTAGGGAAGACTTCTTTTGATATTTTCGATAAACTCATCGAACAGGTAATCGGTATCTGTTGGACCGCCTGAAGCTTCCGGATGGAACTGGGTCGAAAAGAAGGGTTTAGTTTTATGCCTCATTCCCTCATTTGTGTTGTCGTTTATATTTATAAAAAGTGGTTCCCACTCCTCGTTGAGGGTTCTGTTATCAACTGCGTATCCGTGGTTTTGTGATGTAATGTATGCTTTATTGGTTCCTACCTGAATTACAGGCTGATTGTGGCTGCGGTGGCCGTATTTAAGTTTATATGTATCTGCTCCTGATGCAAGTGCCATAAGCTGATTTCCAAGGCATATGCCGAAAATCGGCCTTTCGGAAGAGAATGCTTTTTTAATATTTCCGATGGTTACAGTACACATTTTAGGATCGCCCGGTCCGTTGGTCAGGAAGAGGCCGTCAAAATCGTCCTTGCTGAAATCATAATCCCAGGGGACTCTGATAATAGTTGTATCGCGCTTAAGGAGATTCCTGATTATATTATACTTCACACCACAATCGACAAGCATTATCCTGTATCTTCCTGAACCATATATTTTTACCTCACGGGTGCTTACTTCAGAAACAAGATTTGTCTTATTCGGATCGTAGAATCCGGTTTCGATGCCTTCCGGCTCGATCTTCCCGAGCATTGTTCCTTTCTCTCTGATCCTCTTTGTAAGCGCGCGTGTATCAATTCCGAAAACGCCAGGTATCCTGTTCCTTGAAAGCCATTGATCGAGGCTTTCGGTGGCATTCCAGTGGCTGTATTCGAATGAGTAATCTGAAACAATAAGTCCGGATATGTGGATCGATGAGGATTCATAAAAACGGTAAAGGTCATTCTCCTCGTTCTTTGCAGGCGCACCATAATTCCCGACAAGCGGGTAAGTGAGGCAAAGTATTTGTCCTTTATATGAGGGATCGGTCAGGCTTTCAGGATAACCTGTCATTGCAGTGTTGAAAACCACCTCCCCGGCAGCAGGTGTACAGGCTCCGAATGACCAGCCGTAATATACCGTACCGTCCTCCAGGGAAAGCCTTATTTTCGTTTTTTCCTTCATCTGATCAGAATTGAAAGCATTATCTCAGGGTTGCTGCTGCTTCTTCCATTTGTCCCAGAGCCTCCATTATTTTTTTTGAGGTCGTTGCCACATTCATCCTCATAAATCCTTCACCGCCCGGACCGAAAGTCGATCCTTCGTTCATTCCCACACCTGCCTCCCTGATGAAAAACTCATTAAGTTCTTTTCCATTCATTCCCAGTTTCCTGCAGTCGAGCCAGATCATATATGTCGCTTCCGGCCTGACAGGAACAATTTCAGGAATATGATCCCTGCAATAGTCCATGACAAGATTAACATTTCCGGCGATATAGTTCATAAGTGAATCGAGCCATTTATGTCCTTCAGAATAAGCTGCAATTGAAGCTATTGTGCCAAAAATATTCCCGTTGCCGATATGAAGATGCTCGATTTTGGAATTAAAATA
>JAUZNW010000156.1 GCA_030706785.1 Bacteroidota bacterium
CAAACATATTCGTAACGACACGTGAAAGGATAAACCAGGCCATAAGCAAGATACAGGATGATCTTGTGAGGCAGGTAACTCATTTTAATGATATCGGTAAGAAAG
Source organism: Bacteroidota bacterium (assembly GCA_030706785.1). Classification (GTDB taxonomy): domain Bacteria; phylum Bacteroidota; class Bacteroidia; order Bacteroidales; family VadinHA17; genus LD21. Next base: position 106 of record JAUZNW010000156.1, read on the forward strand.
AGGAAGCTAAAAGACTTGAGCAAAGAGTCCTGTATGACCTAGAGATGATCAAGGAACTGGGTTACTGCAGTGGCATTGAAAACTATTCAAGATACTTCGACGGAAGAAGCCCCGGTACAAGACCCTTCTGCCTTCTTGATTATTTTCCGAAAGATTTTATAACCGTTATTGATGAAAGCCATGTAAGCGTCCCGCAAATCAGAGCAATGTTTGGTGGCGATCACTCAAGGAAACAGACTCTGGTGGAATACGGATTCAGGCTTCCTGCTGCACTGGATAACAGACCTATGCGAATGGAGGAGTTTGAGTCCCTGACAGGACAGACGATTTTCGTCAGTGCAACGCCGGCTGATTATGAGCTTGAAAAAAGCGAGGGGGTTTTTGTCGACCAGGTAATCAGGCCGACAGGACTTCTTGATCCTCCAGTAGAGGTAAGGCCAAGCTTAAACCAGATTGATGACCTGATGGCGGAGATCAGATCAAGGGCCAAGTCATGTGAAAGGACGCTTGTGACCACCCTCACGAAAAGAATGGCTGAAGAGCTGAGTTCATACCTTTTAAGATATAATATAAGATGCCGATATATCCACTCAGATATTGAAACACTTGAACGTATAGAAATAATGGAAAGTCTGAGGACCGGTGATTTTGACGTGCTGGTTGGTGTCAACCTCCTCAGGGAAGGACTTGATTTGCCTGAAGTGTCACTTGTTGCTATACTCGACGCCGATAAGGAAGGCTTCCTTCGCTCAGCCAGATCGCTGACGCAGACTGCCGGAAGAGCTGCAAGGAACCTTAACGGTAAGGTGATCATGTACGCCGACGTAGTCACGGGAAGCATGCAGGAGACAATCAATGAAACCAACAGGAGAAGGGAGAAGCAGGTCAGATATAATGAAAAAATGGGGATAACCCCGACTCAGATTATCAAGAAGAAAGGGACAATGCTTAAGGGCTTCAGCAAGAAAGGTATTGCTGTACGAGCTTATATTGAACCTGAAAGACCTGATATAGCTGCCGATCCGGTTGTGAAATTCATGAACAGGGAAGCTCTTGAAAAAGCTATTGAAAAAACAAGGAAAAACATGGAGAAAGCAGCCTCAGAGCTTGACTTTATCAATGCAGCCAGGTTCAGGGATGAACTTGCAGATCTTCAGAATATGCTTCGGAGTAAAGTCTAATTGCTGATCCGCGTTGCAGCCCAGTCAGCCTTGGATCCCTCTGAAGGATTAGTCAAAGTACCCTTCATGGTCCTGTCCGTAACCTGACCTGAATATTTATCACCATTAACAGTAAATGTTATCATATCTCCTCGAAGTCTGCCATCACTTATTGCCTGTGATTTACCGCCTGATTTGAGCGTCCCCCGGACCATTTGATACTCCTGTGTAAGAATGAGTTCACTATTGCCAAGTTTCCATGTTCCTGCCACTTTGGCCGGGATAATCCACATGTATGCGGTATTCCAGCTGTTCCAGTTCTCCTCGGTTGTAACCTTGTAGTCTTCTTCCCAGTCTCCCATGGTGAAAGTATTGGAAACAACGCGGGTCCCGGGTTTGAGATCAAGTAGCTTCGGCTTTAATTTCAGGTTTATATCAGGGAGGAGGAACAGAGTGATTACAGTAGCTTTTGAAAGGTCAGCTTCAAAAAGATCCCCCTGAATGAATTCAGTCTTGTCGGTCACTCCTTCCTTTTTTGCATTCTCCCTTGACAGATTGACCATATCAGGATTAAATTCAACACCTATTGCTTTTGCTCCGAGCTTGGCTGCAGTTATCACTGTGCGGCCGTCACCAGATCCAAGGTCAATAACAAAATCACTGGGTGTGACCCCGGCCATTTCAAGCATCTTGTTGACAAGCTCCTGGGGTGTCGGAACCCACACAACATCCTTACCCTGCTGTCCTACTTCTGGGACGTATCCTGAACTTGATTTCTGTTCCTGGCTTAGAAGAGGGATAGAGAGAAGGCAAAATGACAGAAAGAAAAGGCACCGTCTGAGACAAATCATTGTTTTCATGTTTTCCTTGTTTAACAAATTAGGACGAGAATGGATTAAATTTATAAAATAATAATCAAATAAGGATCAGATTTCTGACATAGTTTGCAACAGCCAGCGAAGCAGTCAGTCCGGGTGATTCAATCCCTATCAGGTTAATGAATCCCGGGAACCCTCTCCGGGATTCCTCCATTATGTAAAAATCCTTCACAGGATCTCCCGGGCGCTGAATTTTCGGCCTTATACCGGCCATTTCCGGCATAAGGTCGTCAAAGCCAATGAATGGCAGGAATTTACTTACAGATCGGTAGAAGGCTTCCTGTTTTGATGGATCTACTTTATAATCATAAATATTTGATTCGAGATATGTCACATCCGGACCCAGCTTTACACCTCCGTCCATTTCAATTGTGACATGTATGCCGATTCCTTCCAGGTTATGAACCGGAACCGGGTATACAAGCCTGTTTATCAGCCTGTTCTTTGGAGGTTTAAGCCTGAAATACTCTCCCTTGCAAAATGTGATTTTCAGTTTGTCATCATGTAATCCTGCCATTTCTGATATCCTGTCAGAAGTAAGACCCCCAGAATTGATAACTACCCGGCTGGTAAACGTATATTTATCATCTCCCGGACTACTGAGTGTGATCTCATATCCATCCGCAATCCTTTTGATCCCTGTAACCTCATTCCCGTAAGCTATCTGACCTCCATTATTTACTGTGATGGTTTCGTAGCTTTTCATCAGTAAATGCGTATCAACGATACCTGTGGAAGGAGAGTGAAGGGCTGCAAGGGCAAATACGTCAGGTTCAAGCTCTGCTACATCCTTTCTGTCAAGAATTACCAGATCACCGACTCCATTTTTTAAAGCAGTCTTTTGGATTCCCTCAATAATCTGAATTTCATCAGAGGTGGTTGCAACTACCAGTTTTCCACAATTTTTATAGGGAACTTCATGTTCTTTGCAGAAATCATAAAGTAGTTTCTTCCCTTCCACGCATAAACGCGATTTAAGGCTTCCTTCAGGATAATATAATCCAGCATGAATGACTTCACTGTTTCTGCTGCTTGTCTCCTGTCCGAAAGTTAAATGCTTTTCAACAACGAAAACATCCCTGAAATCAGCTGATAGCTTTTGCGCAATTGCCAGACCCACAACACCTGCACCAATAATAGTAATCTCAGCGTCCATTATTTAGAACAATTGTCTGATGAAAAGCAAATCTAAGTAAATGTATCGTTTCTTCTCATATATTTGTTATGGATATAATACTTATTGAGATATTTAATATTTCTTATTCTGTCCCATCATATTAAAGATTAATCTGTTTTATACCTGATCATTATGAAAAGATTTATAATTCTTCTCCTGGTTCTGACAGCTTGCAGCCAGGGCAAACAGCCAGCCTGGAAACTTGTCTGGTCTGATGAATTCAACTACTCCGGATTGCCTGATTCCCTTAACTGGGGCAATGAGGTGGGCTTTGTCAGGAACAACGAGCTTCAGTATTATACCATGCGCAGACCGGAGAACTCTGTCGTCGTAAACGGCAACCTGCTGATAATAAGCAGGAAAGAACCTTTCGATTCTGCAAACTATACATCGGCAAGCCTTACAACCGACCGCAAGCATAGCTGGACTTACGGCAAAATTGAAGCCAGGATGAAATTGCCGAAAGGTCAGGGAATGTGGCCTGCCTTCTGGATGCTGGGTCAGAATATACATGAGGTGGGGTGGCCAAGGTGCGGAGAAATTGATATAATGGAACATATCAACGCTGAAGATATTCTGTACGGAACACTTCACTGGTACAATGAAAAGCATATTTCATCAGGAAGCAATATCCCATGTACTGTCAACCAGTATCATGATTATTCAGTAGAATGGAACAAGGATTCCATTATCTGGCTCCTTGACGGTAAACCGTATCACAATGTATCAATCCGTGACAGCATAAACAGTACAGCCGAATTCCACATGCCGCAATATATTATTCTTAATCTGGCAATTGGCGGAGACTGGCCAAAAAATCCTGATGAAACGACGACATTTCCCGATACAATGTATGTCGATTACGTAAGGGTCTACCAGAGATAAGGATTATACTTTTTCTGATGACTTCAGGAGTCAATACTCCAGGTATTTGAATTCTGATGCCGGATGTCATTGGTATAGTCAAACCTGCAGTTCGTCAAATGATAAATTTCGGGTGTCGACTAATTCATTATCTTGACAAGTGAAGATTTGACCTGAAGTTGCTTGCCTTGAACCCCGGGCAGTCAGAATAAATTGATTCTGAATTGCTTAATTATGTGATGTATTTTAATCTGTTGCACCTGTCATGAAAGCTATTAAACTGATTTCAATACTTGTGAGCCTTTTCCTGATTCAACTGGAGGGAGTTGAAGGGCAGGAGCTCCTCTCTATTAAGAAGAAATATAAAATCTCGCCAGGATCTGAAATAGACACTGCCGCTCTGAATAATTTAATAAACAATGGATTCAAATCCCTCTCGGAAAAATCATCTTCTTTATATCCGATAAGTTTCACCAAATCCTGCATTGACAGTGCAATGTTAATATGTGAGAAGAAAAACATTGACATTCCTGCGAGGCTTCATCTTCTCCTTGCAGAATATCATTATATGACAGATGATTTAAGAAGCGCCTCCGAGGAGGCTTCACTGGCTATGAAAAAGGCAGCTGGTTCCGATGCATATGAAGACCTGGCTAAAATATATTTGTTTTTTGGCAGGTATTATCTCAGGACCGGATTTTTTAAGGAAAGTCTGGAGTATGACGAGAATGCAATTGCATTAGCAAAGAAAGAAAAACTGAGGGGCGTGATTCCGGAAAGTTACTTTGCTCAGGCCGATGTTTTCTCGGCTATTAATAATTTGGGTGAACGTCGAGTAAGATTGGTAAACCTGATTGATGCCAGCCTGGCTGAGAATGATTTAGCTCTGGCAACGGTAGGTTATCGTGTGCTGGGTACATCATTTTGTGGTGATTCAATAACAGCACCATACAGGAATTTCAGGAAGGCAGATTCATTGCTCAGAAAGTGTTTTGGATTAGCAGTGATCAGGAAGGATTCACTGAATAGTGCATGGTCACTTTCAAACATTGGTTGGAACTTCTACCTTGAAAATAAGTATGACTCTTCCATTGCATATTTCGAAAGGTCTCTGAAATACAGTCTGCCAGCAAATATACATGCCATGGCATCTAACTCTCTTGGGAATCTTGGAACAGTATATCGTGATCTGAAAAATCCTGAAAAAGCTATTAAATACTATCAGAAGGCAATCGACCAGGGACTAAGTGTCAAGGATTTATTCAACCTGCAATGGATTTACATGGATATGAGTAATATGTATCTGAGTCTGAAAGACACATCAAATGCGTACAAAAGTTATGTCCTTTTTAAAAAATACTCTGATTCTTATATAAAAAAGGAAAGTATCCAAGGTCTTGTTGATGCAAGATTTAGATATGAGGCAGATACTCATAACAAAGAAGTTGAGTTGTTGTCTCTCAGGTTGAAAAGCAACCGATTGCTCAACTACGGTCTGGCAGGTGGAATTTTCCTGTCTTTAATAATAGGATTTCTTCTGTTCAGGAGCTCACGGCTTAAGGATAAACGACGTATCAGCGAAATGAACAGGAAGATTTCAGAGATCACCCAGGCAAACCTCAGGCAGCAGATGAATCCTCATTTCATCTTCAATACTCTGAATTCGATCCAGTATTATATGTATCAGCATGATAAGCTGGCAACTAATAATTACCTGACCAAGTTTTCAAATCTTATGCGTAAGGTACTTGACAACTCGCAGCATACTTCTGTACCTCTTGCTGATGAGCTGTCAGCATTAAATCTGTATCTTGATCTTGAAAGCATAAGATTCAAGGATAAGTTTGATTATAAAATAAATATCGATGAGGAAATAGATCCTCTGCTGTACAAAGTGCCCACCATGCTCATACAGCCATATGTGGAAAATTCTATTTCCCATGGGATTATTCCGGGAGAAGAGAAGGGTTCGGTTAATATAGACCTTAAGCTGAACAAGGATTACATCCTGTGTACTATTGAGGACAACGGAATAGGAAGAGATGCTGCCAGGGAGAGAAAAAGTAAACGCGAGAATAATCATAATTCCCTCGGGACTCAGATCGCCAAATCACGTCTTGATCTTGTGAATGAGCTTTACGGAACCAGCCTGAAAACGATCTACACTGATCTGAAAAAAGAGACGGGGGAACCCGCGGGAACCCGGGTTGAGATCCATATACCAATCATCACATGAACAGGAAGCTGAAAACCATTGTTGTCGACGACGAACAGGATGCAGTAAATTTCATCTGTTCCATTATCGGGGAATATTGCAGCTCGCTTGAGGTTGTCGGGACAGCCGGCAATGTCACCCAGGCTGTTCAGGTAATAAATGAAAAGAAGCCTGACCTTGTTTTTCTGGATGTCGAAATGCCTAATGGCTCAGGATTTGACCTGCTTGTACAATTCCCTGAGAAGGAATTTGATGTAATATTCATTACTGCTTTCAATCATTATGCTATTAAGGCTATAAAATTCAGTGCGGTAGATTATATTCTTAAGCCTGTCAATATCAATGAATTTATTGAGGCTGTATCGAAGGTGGTAAAGAAAAGGTCTGAAAAATCGACACAAAACAATGAAGGCCTCAGGGTATTGATGGAGAACCTGCGTTCAAGTCCGCCATCCCGTCTTGCAATACCTACAGCCGATGGAATGGAGTACCTAAATCCGAAGGACATCATCCGTATTGAAGCCGACCGGAGCTATTCATGGTTTTTTCTCAATAACAACAGGAAGATACTCGTATCCAAGCATCTTAAGGAATTCCAGGAGCTTCTCGGAGACCGGAATTTTTTCAGGTCGCATAATTCCCATCTTATTAACCTGAAATATGTTAAAAAATATATCCGTAAGGAAGGCGGATATATAGAAATGACTGATGGTTCTGTTATCCCTGTCTCTCGAAACCGGAAAGATCTGTTCCTGGTACATATGGCCAGGTTCAAGGGTTAGAATAAGAAAAGGGGCTCGTGATTGAGCCCCTTCTGTTAAAACAAACCTGCAACTATCTCCTGTCCGGCAGTCAGAATTTAAGATTGTTACCTTAAAGCAACCTCCTCATTTGTGTTGTTAATCAGGAGCGGGAAGAAGGCGGCTATCAACTGGGTGGCTTCCAGCTCGCTTCTTCTGCCGGGAGTTAGTACCTTCTGATGGAAATAGGCGCTCCTGTCCAGAGCCGAATCAGAGGTTTTATAGCCGTCCTTTTCGAATTCCCTGTCGAGCTTTTCGACACCAAAATAATTGGCGTTGCAAACATACTGTACTGAAAGCTTGTCTGAAATGACCACATATTTCCTGCATTTACGGTCTTTACAAAGAGCTACAGTTACTTTCATGGGAGAGTTCTCATAGCTGATAACATAGGCTTTGCATTCCTCACCCTTTACAAAGAAAGGATTGTCGGCAAGTGCAATTTTGTAATCTCCGAAAGCTGTATAGGATTTTCCTTCAGCTACTAATTTTTGTGCAAGAGATGCGGTACACACTAAAATGCAGAGTACCACTGAGGTGATAATTCTTTTCATGGCTTTTAAAATTAAATGTTAATAATTCAAGATAATTTTTTACTGTCCGTTTGTCCAAAATTTCTTTATCCGGCGGCTCTGATTTCTCAATTGCCTGAACCGAAGTTATTCATTATATAATATCGGGAAATATCTGTTTAACCATTGGTGAGTTTGATTTAACGGTTGGCAATTATCAGGGGGGAAACCTGCCTGCAGATTGTCGGGATTTGAGTACTAACCTTTATTAAAAAGATGTAACTTTGGTTTGAATTTTGATAAACTGGTTATTAAAACAACGGAATGAATTTAAGCAAAATGATGAAAGCAGCGATAAATATGACAATTCTGATCCTGTTGTCGCTTTTATGCTCTAACAGTCTGTATGCGCAGAAAAGCAGCAAGAAAATTACCATAACAGGAACAGTTCTGGATGTCTCCAGGAAACCGATAGCTAATGCAATTATCATGGTTGATGGTAACAGAACAAGCTCATTGACTGATAATAATGGAAAATACAAGATAACTGTGCGGAAAGAGGCAAAAACAATTGGAGTTTTTACGTTCGGCAGCGGAGTGAAGGA
>JAUZNW010000157.1 GCA_030706785.1 Bacteroidota bacterium
AAAAGGTTCCTACAAGCGGTAACCCGCAGCCTGACATTACAGTCGACAATGACGGGACCAAACTTTTGCTGATGGCCAATAACCTGAAGAACTCCTTCTATAAAGCCGGCGAATATCCTGATGCAACATCAGCCAAAACAGCATACGATAATCTTAAATCAGCCACAATCAACGATACAGACTGGATAGGCATCGCTTACGGGATCGCTTCAAACCAGATCTGGATATACAGGTCAGGCACAAATAATTATGCGAAATTCAGGATAATCTCAACAGTTGCCGAGGTACGTGCTGGCAGGAATTACGCTGAATGTACCTTCGAATGGGAATACCAGCCTGACGGAACATTAACATTTCCGGGTAAATGATGAACGATCTTCCAGAATTCATCTTCAGCATCAAAGACCCGGACTCCTTTCACGAAACAGCATTAGAAATATTCAGAATTCAGGCGGATAGAAATCCGGTCTTTAAAAATTTCATCACCAGCCTGGGCAGATCAAAGGAGAGAGTTAAGGATCTTTCTGAAATCACATTCCTTCCCATTGAGTTTTTCCGTGACCAGAAAATTATTCTTCAGGACCTTCCACTCGAGGTCATATTTGAAAGCAGCCGGACAACCGGAACAATTCCCGGCCGTCATTTTGTGCATGATCTGAAAATGTATGAAAGGAGCTTTCAAAGCAGTTTCGCAATTTTTTACGGTGATCCTTCAGAATACTTTATTGCAGCATTGCTTCCATCCTATTCCGAACGGGGAAATTCATCGCTGGTTTATATGATGGACCATCTTATCAGGAAGAGCAGGTATCCCGGAAATAATTTCTACAATAACCGGATGGAAGACCTTGTAAAAGATATAGAGATCAGAAAGGAGCAGAACGTCAAGATATTGCTGATGGGAGTAAGCTTTGCCCTGCTCAGTCTGGCTGAGAGATTGTCACCCGACCTGTCAGGAGTAATCGTCATGGAGACCGGCGGTATGAAGGGAAGGAGAAAAGAAATCACGAGAGAAGAACTTCACAAGATACTTGTGGAAAAAATGAATGTGCCGGTCATCCACTCCGAATACGGGATGACGGAGCTTCTCAGCCAGGCATATTCGAAAGGGAACGGAATATTCCGTTGTCCGCCATGGATGAGGATCATGATCAGAGATCCTCATGATCCCCTGTCGATAATTAAAGAGCCGGGACATGCCGGAGGAATAAATATTATTGACCTCGCAAATCTCTATTCCTGTTCATTTATTGCTACCGGCGACATGGGTAGGCTGCATGCTGACGGAAGCTTTGAGGTGCTGGGAAGGTTTGACAACAGCGACATCAGGGGATGTAATCTGATGGTTGAATAAGGGGGTGAGTACGTGAATTTGCGATGGGGGACTACAAATAAACTACCTTATTTTTCCTGGCACTTTCATAAATGGCAAGCACTATCTCGACCGCTTTTCGGGCCTCAATACTGTCAATCGCAGGAAGATGCCCGTTATCGATTGATTTGATAATATCGAGAATTTGACGAAGGTGTCCGACGTCGCTGATAGCCTTAGGATCCGACACGCCTCCACCCGATCTATGTTCACCTGAATATTTTTCTCTTATTTTCCTGTCATCATCCTTTTCCTCATCGAACTTCCATACAGCGACATTTTCCTCCTCGGTTATTACCGATCCCCTTGTTCCCAGTATTTCCATCCTGCGGTAAAATCCGGGATTAATTGCAGTTGAAGCCTCAATAACACCAAGGGCACTATTGGAAAACCTCAGTGACGCTACGACAGAGTCTTCTACCTCAATGTTTTTGTGTCCGAGAAGTCCGCAGAAAGCGCTTACGGCTTCAAGCTTTCCCATGAACCATTGCAGGAGGTCGACAGAATGTATCCCCTGGCTCATCAGTGCGCCACCGCCGCTGAGTTCCATAACCGATCTCCATCTGACTTCGCTGTAATATTCGGGATTCCTGTGCCATTTGATATAAGCATCACCCATGACCAGGTTCCCGAAACGACCTTCATCAATCGCGGCTTTGAGATCTATGTTAACCCTGCTGTAGCGTATGGGGAATATTCCGGCAACAGTTACGCCGTTCTGGATCCCGGCATTAATGATCCTGTCACACCTGGAAAGAGAGATCTCAAGGGGCTTTTCAATTATGCAGTTTTTCCCTGCATTTATGACTGCAAGGGATGGTTCAAGGTGTTCTCCGGAGGGAGTACAGACACACACGATATCGATTTTACTGTCGTTGCATAGCTCTTCAATGCTGCCGAAAGCCCTGCATTTATATTGCCTGGCAAGTGTGACAGCCCTGACAGGATCAAGGTCATACACGCCGACCAGCGAGACGTCCATAATGGTATCGATCGCACTCGCGTGAACTTCTGCGATTCCACCGGCTCCTATTATCCCAAAACCATGTTTCATTTCCTACCCATGGTTATATATGCTTCTTTTTGAGGACTTCTTCGTAGGAATGATCTATCCATGAGAACACCTCTTTGTCCGGGATTGTGCCATCGAGCATAATCGTATTCCAATATTTTTTGTTCATGTGATAGCCAGGAGTTACGGCCGGGTATCTTTCCCTGAGCTCGAGGGCCAGTTCGGGTTCGCATTTCAGGTTAATGCTCAGCTCACCCTCGAGGTTCACAAGGGCAAACATTTTACCTTCCACCTTGAATACCAGTGTCTCCTCATCGAATGGGAAGCTTTCGGTGACTTTCTTTTTTGAAATGCAGTGGTTCCGCAGCGACTCAATATCCATGAAGTTGTCCTTATCTTAAAGTCGGATAAAAAGCATCCTCAATATGATTGATCTTCAGGTTGTCTTCATCCCCGGTAATGACGATCACATCGAATCTGCTCTCCTTGTCAAGGCCGTATCTCCTTATATATGAGTGGGCAACATACTCCAATATTTTCTGCTTTTTGGGAGGTACAAGTTCACGGACATCGAGCAATTCCTCAGATCTCGTTTTGACTTCAACAAAAACAACATAGTCTTTGTTCTCAGCGACTATATCCACTTCATTCCTGCCTGATACCCAGTTCCTGTGCCTGATCTTATACCCTTTTTTTTGAAGATGTTCGGCGGCAAGTGCCTCCCCTTTACGGCCTAAAGAATGTGACTCGCTCATAACACGCTGAATAACAGGACTATATTTCGATGAGCTTATTTTTTATAGCATAAAGGATAAGGCTCGCAGTGTTTTTAGAATTAGTTTTCCCCAGAAGATTTGCCCTGTGCTTGTCGACAGTCCTCTTGCTTATAAAAAGCGCCCGGGCAATTTCCTGGTTGGACAGCCCTTCACAGATTTTGAGAAGTATCTCCTTTTCCCTTTTGGAAAGATTTGCCGCCTTGCTTTCTGTTTCCCTGTGCTTTATGCGCTGGATGACATGGTACAGAAGTTCCTGCGAAAAATAACTTCCGCCTTTGTTTACGGTAAGAACGGCCTCCTTGACCTCGGCAATATCTGAATCCTTCAGGACGAATCCCTTTGCACCGGCATCAACCATCTTGTAATAATACTCCTCCTCACCATACATTGAGAGAGCTATTATTTTGAGATCGGGAAACATCTTGACAGCTCGCCGGGTTGCTTCAACACCGTCCATTTCGGGCATGTTGATATCCATCAGGGCAATGTCGGCTTTCGTATCCTTCAGTATCTTCAGAAATTCTTCACCATTGGAGACCTCACCCGCCACTTCAAAATCGGGGAAGGCATTAAGAAGTATTTTCAAACCATTACGAAAAAGCTGATGGTCATCGGCAATTATTATTCTGATCTTTTCCATAATGACTTTTCAGTCAATGATTTTTATTAGAGCACTTGTACCTTTTCCGGGAGTGCTTTCAAGGACAAACACACCATCAACGGACCTGACTCTCGTTTCAATGTTTGAAATTCCCATCCCTTTGTTATTTTCCTCTCCTAAAGAAGAGGTGTCAAAGCCTCGTCCATTGTCGGAAAACTGCAAGGTAATAAATTTTTCGTGCCTGCTTAACTCCATTTCAATCCTTGATGCTCCGGAATGCCTGATAGAGTTATTTATAAGTTCACAGGCAGCCCGGTATAGCACAACCTCCTTTTCTGCCTCAAGCCTTTGATCTTCCATATTTGACTTGAAGTCAATTCCGATAGCTTTGGTCTGATTAATCTTGGCAATAAATGCCGACAATGCACTTGAAAGTCCGAAATTCATAAGAACATGGGGACTGAGATTATTTGAGATGTCTTTAAGAGTGTTAATGGCCTCATTCAAAAGATTACTGGTATTATTCAGGATATCTGTGCCTGAAGGATCCTTTATCCTTTCCCCAAGAGCGGAAAGGGACATTTTTACAGTCGACATCAGCGGCCCGAGCCCGTCGTGAAGATCCTTTGCAAATCTTTTTCTTTCATTTTCCTCGGTATTGATGATAGCGGTTATTACTCTCTTTTCCGTCCTCTGGCGGTCTATTTCCGCCCTTTTGAGAGAATAGAACAGTTCACGTATCAGGATCACACCGACAAATATCATGACCGATATAACTACTCCTAACCACAGGTCAATCATTTGCCATGTGTACGAAGGAATTCCCCTGAAGAATTCAAGCAGCTGGAATATCAGACGGAAACCCATGAATACGAAAGATATTGAAAGGAGTATCCATGAAAGCCTGTATTTAGTCAGTTTCATGAACCGCAGGGCAATGGAGGCGGCGATTATTTGCAAAACAATAGATACAATAAGGGCGATCAGCTTTATCATTGGTTATCAGCTTTTATGGAACAAAAATATAAGTTATTCTTTTAACAGCATGTTGTCTGTAGATGAAAGGGAATAAAGGCGTCAGCGCGTCAAGGCAGCAGGGCGTTAAGGACATTGTTCCATTATCCCATTGCGCCATTGACCCTTTTTACTACCTTTGTCCGGCTCATCCTCAATCTATGAAATTTGTATATAATATTGGTATCCTGATACTTAACCTGCTTGTAAGACTGGCTGCGCCTTTTAATTCCAAAGTTCGCCTGTGGGTGAACGGGATGAAAGACTGGAAGACAAAGCTCAGTAATGCGGCTAATCCCGGGAACAGAAATATCTGGATCCATTGTGCATCGCTTGGAGAGTTTGAACAGGGCAGGCCGCTTATTGAGGCGCTGAAAAAGGAAAAGCCCGATGTCAGCATTATTCTGACTTTTTTTTCACCCTCAGGGTACGAGATTAGGAAGAACTATCAGCAGGCTGATTATGTGTGCTATCTGCCCGCAGATACACCGCGGAATGCAGCTGACTTTATCTCAGCTGTAAATCCTGCACTGGTGATCTTTGTCAAGTATGAGTTCTGGAATAATTATATCCTTGAACTGTCGAGAAGGAATATCCCGCTCTATTTGATCTCCGCGATATTCAGGCCCGATCAGCATTTCTTTAAATGGTATGGTACCTTTTTCAGGAAGGTACTATCCCGATTCCAGCACTTCTTTGTCCAGGACCGTGAATCGATGGAACTTCTGTCAGGGATCGGAATTACAAATGTAACCGTTACCGGTGATACGAGGTTTGACAGGGTTGCAAGGATAGCAGAAACTGCAAAGGAAATTCATCAGATAAAGCAATTCCGCGGGGAGCAAAAGCTTTTCCTTTCCGGCAGCAGCTGGCCCGGTGATGAAGCAATAGTTGCTGAGTATATAAACAGGTATCCCGGCAGGATGAAATGGATCTTTGCACCGCATGAAATTGGAGCAGGTAATATTGAAAGACTTGAAAAGCTTTTTACAACATCCGCGGTTAGGTTTTCGCAATTTTCCGAAAAAACGTCTGATGCACGTGTAATGATCATCGACAATATAGGGATGCTCTCATCGGCTTACAGGTATGCATCAGTTGCAGAAGTAGGCGGCGGATTTGGTGCTGGCATCCATAACATACTTGAGGCTGCATGCTGGGGAATGCCGGTAATGTTCGGGCCGAATTACCGGAAATTCAGGGAAGCGGTCGAACTCATTGAGCTTGGTGGTGCAAAAAGCTTCAGGAATTATCAGGAATTCAGTGATATTCTCGACAATTTTCTCACTGACGGAAGCTTGTATTTAAAGGCTGCAGAAACTGCGGGTCAGTATGTGCGGATAAATACAGGAGCAACGTCAAAGATAATGGCAGAGATAAAACAAAAGATATGAACAACCAGACTTTAATAAGTTGTTTAAAACTAAACCGGACTTGTTTAAAAGCCATTTTTTAAAGAGATGTAAATTGTTCATCCGGATTATGTATACCGAACCTGTTCGTAATTAGCATAGAATCAAATAATTATTAAATCAGCAAAGTAATTATTAATCCTTAATCCTTAATTTATGATAAAACAACTTAAAAGAGTATTTCTGGTGTTTTTGCTTTTGCCGGTATCAATGTTGATATTCGGCCAGGGATCAACAACATCTGAAATAAAAGGAAGGGTGACCGACAGCGAAGGGCAGCCCATGCCCGGAGCAGCAATAACCGCAACTCATATTCCGTCGGGCACCACTTATGCCACAACAGCTGATGCTGCAGGGAATTACCGAATTCCGAACATGAGGGTTGGCGGCCCTTACACAATCAAGGTTACCTTTATCGGTTACCTTTCAAGCAGTTATACTGATGTATACCTTAAACTTGGTGAACCCTATGTTCAGAACGGGACCCTGTCACAGTCCACAACAACACTTCAGGAAGTGGTTGTTGCATCTACCGGCAGGGGATCAATACTGAGCACTGAACATACAGGGACTCAGACAAACATCAATAGCCGCGATCTGGCAAGCCTGCCGACCATCAGCAGGAGCATCCTTGATTTCTCGAAGTACACTCCTCAGGCACAGGGTACGTCCTTTATCGGAAGGGACGGCCGTTTTAACACCATCACGGTTGACGGCGCTGCATTCAACAATAACTTCGGGCTCAGCAGCAACCCTCTTCCTGGAGGTAATGCCCAGCCTATTTCACTCGACGCAATCGAGGAGGTATCTGTAAGCCTTGCTCCGTATGATGTAAGGATGTCCCAGTTTACAGGTGCCAGCATTAATGCCGTAACACGAAGTGGTGATAATACCTTTAAAGGTTCAGTCTATACCTATCAGCGTCCCAAATCATTCACCGGTAACACGGTTAATGATGTGAAAGTAACAGGCGCCAACACGAGAAGCCTTCAGAACTACGGCCTCAGGCTTGGCGGTCCGATCATCAGGAACAAACTCTTCTTCTTTGTCAGCGGGGAATATGAGAAAGAGCTTATACCGGGGGTAGACTGGAAACCAAGTACGGACGGAATAGCCAACTCCGACCTGAAGATCTCAAGGACCACCGAGGCTGACATGATCAGGGTAAGAGATTTCCTCAAGTCAACCTATAATTATGATGCGGGCAAATACAAGGATTTTGATCCTTACCAGAACAAAAACACCAAACTCCTTGCACGCCTGGACTGGAATATAAGCAAAAACCACAAGTTCACGCTGCGTTATAATGATGTTGTCGGAACATCCGACCAGCAAACAAATGCCACAAGCGGACCACCGAATAATGCCCGTAATTCGGGAAGAATAAGCAACCAGTCACTGGCATTTTCAAACGCTTTTTACGGATTCAAGAATACAGTACGTTCACTTACCGGAGAAATCAACAGCAATTTTGGTTCGAGATTTTCGAATAAACTTCTTGCAAGCTATACGCACATCCAGGATACACGAACGAGCAATTCCTCGCTTTTCCCGTTTGTCGATATCTGGCAGGGCGGCGATCAGTACATGTCGTTCGGTTATGAGCTTTTCAGCTACAACAACGATGTGGTCAATAATACTTTAAGCCTTACCGATAATTTTACCGTCAACCTCAAGAAACATACTATCACTGCTGGTCTTGCCTATGACCACCTTTATTTCCTTAATTCATATATTCGTGAGGGAACATCCTATTACAGGTACAATTCAGTTGACGACTTCATCAACGGTGCTGATCCAATCGGCTTTGGAGTGACATACGGCTACAATGGCAATGATGCCCCCGGTGCCATTTTGAATTTCGGGCTTGGAGCTGCTTACTTACAGGATGAGTGGCAGGTAACACCCAGATTGACTGCCACATACGGAATACGGTTTGAAATGCCATTTTATCTCGACAAGATGGAGAACAATCCGGCCATTGCAGCTCTTACATGTGCTGATGGACAGAAAATGGAGGTCGGAACCTGGCCGAAGAGCCAACTCCTGATATCTCCGAGACTTGGATTCAACTATGATGTCCTTGGCGACCGTTCTCTCCA
>JAUZNW010000158.1 GCA_030706785.1 Bacteroidota bacterium
ATTAACTTCGTTGATCCCCATTTGGGGTAGCTTCAAAGCCAAAGCAAACCTCAGTTTTTCTGCGAAAAACTGATTGTTTTGTTTTTGTCATGACCTTCACAAAGCAGGCTTTGTTCGGTCACTCAAAAACAAAATCACGCTGACGATTCCGTCAGTGTGATTTGCTTTGGCTTTGGCGGAGAGAGGGGGATTCGAACCCCCGGTCCCCTTGTGAGGAACACACGCTCTCCAGGCGTGCCAGTTAAACCACTCCTGCATCTCTCCTGAACGCCTGTTTAACCAACCCGGAACAGGCGCCGCAAATTACAAAATATTTTTAATGATGAGTTTTTTAATGCTTTATGACCTAAAATTTATTTCAACCAGCTGCCAGAGGAAAGGCACGGATCACAGATCTGTGCCAGCAGAGGATCCAACCTGAAGAGTTTAAGCAATTAAGTTTTGAAATATCAATCGCTTACCAACACGATATAAACTGGCGGAAAAAGAAGAAACTAAAAAATTATCTAATTCTTAATGCACCGAACCGATTCTCCTCGCTGCTTGGGACTGCTGCTCCTGTCTAAATTGCTTTTTAGTACAAGATAGAAATCATACGCATTCTGAGGCTTGCTTTCCGATGAACTCCACCAGGTTCCTATACTTCCAAGATTCATAAATGTTCCGTTCTCCACACGATAACCTCCCGGGAAACCAGTAAATCCGGATTCGTTGTTGCCGGTGTTATCAACTACCCACCCGGTCGTACTTTTTAATTTTGAGCCGGCCATTTCTGCTCCGCCCAGGGTGGAAGCCAGTTTTGACCAGTCAGCATTGCCGGGAATGCTCCAGCCTGCAGGACATAGTCCTCGCGGATCGTTCACTGCATACCAGTTATACAATTTCCCGTATTTTTTCCCGTTTGCCGGATCGTTATTATAGTAACACCATGCAGGCCTTCCTGCTTCACCGGCTGCAACCCATTCCTGGTTCGTCTTTACCTCATGTATAGAATCACCGTTCTGAAAAGTGCTGATATTTAAATTTGCAACAGCCCATCGTTGTGTGCCTATCATGACAATTCCGGTATCTTTTGGCTTACTGACCGGAGCAGGCTTTGAAGCTGCCGGTTTGGATTTTGAAACTGTCCCGGCTGACTTAGACTTTGTCGGTGCAGATTTTGAGGTTGCCTTCGTTGATTTGGATTTTGTTTGCGCAGGTTTTGAGGTCGCCTGAGTCGATTTGGTTGTCTGGGTTTTGGTTGTCTGTGTTGACGTTGATTGGGTTTGAGCCGACTTTGAAGTTGCATGAGTCGACTTCGATTTCGTTTCCTGAGTTTTTGAAACAGTCTGGGCGGACAATGATCCCTGATCCTCATTGCCTGGCAGGAATCCAAAAGTAAATATCAGAATTCCGGTAATCGTTATAAAAGTCTTTATTTTCCCCATTTTTATCTGTTCATTATGTTCATTTTCAAACAACCAGCAACAAGCAACAAGTACCGAGCAACTTTGTTATAATATTACAAAAGCTCTTTTCTTTAGACACATACTGAATTATTTAGAAGCCTCTGGTTTTTATGTAAAGTACCAGATAAGAAACGATCCGGGAAATATTTTATTATTGATTTATCACTTGTTACTTCGACTTTGCGTGCAGCAGATTAATAATAATTACTCCGTTGGAACCTCTTGCACCATAAATTGCCGCGGCCGATCCCTTGAGCACTTCAATGGATTCAACCATCTGGGGCTGGATATCGGCGATAGTTGTCACCGGTACACCGTCAACCACGAAAAGAGGTTCGGTTCCGGAATTAAGTGTAGTAGCGCTTCTTATCATAATACTGGAACCGTTCACCGCAACTCCCGACACCTCACCACGAATCATATCATAAATATTGTTGTATGATGCATATTTGGATTTTGTCCCGTCAATTTTCCCAACAGGAGCTGTGAGAGTCTTTTTCCTCGAAACTCCGTAACCTATATCGACAGGCTCGTCTCCTGGTTCGTTCCTGCCAATTCTCTGAT
This sequence comes from Bacteroidota bacterium, assembly GCA_030706785.1. Classification (GTDB taxonomy): domain Bacteria; phylum Bacteroidota; class Bacteroidia; order Bacteroidales; family VadinHA17; genus LD21. The sequence goes on from JAUZNW010000158.1 coordinate 2,013, forward strand.
CAGGAACCGAACCTGAAAACCTGAAATCGATTCTGGTTCTTCCGTCAATTTTCTCTTCAATTATTCCATTTGTGTAGGTGAAGATACCAATCTTCGTGTTTTCCGGTCTGATCCTGATCTTATAATAACCGTTCCTGTCAGTAAGTAATCCGGTCTTTTCCCCATCAACCATTATAATTGCATTGGCGATTGATGCTTCCGTTCCATCCCTGACATATCCGGAAATTGTTATCTTCTTCCCTGATTTCTGTCCACACAATGTGCTGAAAGAGACTAAGGTAAGAATGAGGCAGACTGTTATTCTGATTTTCATTTTTTAAATTTGATTTTAATGCAAGTTAAATGCAGTTCTGTTCAAAAGCAAATTATTAACATAAACGACGGCAAGATCCTCTTTTTCCACAGTGCAACCCTGCGGTTAAGAAGAAAAGAAATGCAGAGTAATATATAGAAATACATTGAAATTTGTGGAAATTTGCTAATATGCACGAATTGCATGACTTGCAGAACAAAATAGCCCTAAACAGGAACTATTAACTGATGTTTATTATCAATGAACAAACTGACATATAATGACAACCAACGAAAAATCAAACCAGGAATCGTTCAAAGTATCAGGCGATGAGATCTTATCAAAGATCAAAGAAATAATTAGAGAAGGGAATGCAAGAAAAGTTATTATTAAAAACGAAAAAGACGAGATCATAATGGAATTCCCGCTCACAATCGGCGCTATTGGTGTCGTGCTGGCTCCCCTTTTTGCAGCAGTCGGGGCAATAGCGGCACTGGCAACCGACTGTACAATAGTTGTCGAAAAAAGAAATGTTGAGACAGAAGAAAAGTAATTTGCTGTATTAATTACTGTCGACCAGAATCGCACAGGAAATATTGACAATCTCTCTGCAGTATTCAAAATTGCAATATGCGGAAATATCATTTAGTGTGTGGTAATTCGGATCATTGCTGGCTGAAATGAAAAAAAGAGCCTTGAATCCGTTGGCTGAATATGGATAGCTGTCACTCTTTTTATTGAGTGAATTGTCATTCACGTATTTGAGGACTGTATATTTCTCCGCCAGTAACTGCACCTTGTTCATGAGGTCTGTTGAATTATCATAATCCATAATATTTACAATCCAGCCAGACTTGTCACTGCCCGGTTCATAAGCTATCATATCATTATTGAGCATTATTTTGATCTTCTCTCCTTTCGTCCTCGACTTACCGGCCTGATAACTACTCCCCAAAAGTCCGATCTCTTCCGAACTGAAAGCTATGAACCTAATTGTATTCTTTGGAGAATAATGGTTTTTCTTCATCACCCTTGCTAATTCAAATGCTGCAGCAACTCCGCTTGCATTATCGTTGGCGCCGTAAGTCAGGAGGAATGGATCCCCGGCTCCCGATTTAAGGATATTATCGTAATGAGCTCCAACAATACAAACAGAATCGGGATTTGTGCTTCCTTCAAGAGTAGCAATGACATTATACTGCCACTGCTCATAAGCGATTGAATTATAGGTTTTATTGATCAGGAATGAATCAAGCCTGGTATCAGAATATCCCAGCCTGACATACTTATTCCTGATATCAACGGCAATTCTCCGGTGGTTATCTGCAAGCGCAAATCGTGTTCCCTTTTCCTCCAGCCACATCACATATTTTTTCAGGCTGTCTGCAGAAACATCGGTTGTAAGAGCTAAGGTAGTTATTTCTTTCCGGGATTCAGTATTATCATCTTTGGTGCAGCTTGTAATAAAAATTGAAGAAAGAAGAAATAGCGGGAATAATATTGATGATAAATATTTCAAAGGCCCTCAATTGAATAACTCATGTGTTAAGTTCAGACAGCAAGACCTACTTATTTTTTGTTTTCTTCGAGCACCACAGCCTCATAGATGTAAATATCAGCTTCTTTCCACCCGTCCCATCCCAGACCGGCCTTGTCTCGTGAAGTATAACCCAGGAATTGTTCGAGAGTCCAGTGATTTCCTGTGGCAACCTGGGGAAGCATTGTCCCTGACCTGTAACCTTTCACAATATAAATACCGTGTTTGCCCAGAACAATTTCAGAAGTGTTCCTGATCTTTTTCAGCGGTCCGAGAACCGATATTTCTATCCTGAGCTTGTTGAATTCGTCTTTCGAGAGCGGGAGAAAACGTGTGTCCTCAAATGCCGATGCCACGGCCATCTGGCTCACAACTTCATAAAGCGGTTCATCTGATGTGAACCTGCCTATACATCCGCGCAGATTGCCATCAATATTGAGTGTAACAAAAGCACCCATGTTTTTCTTAAGGTTCTGTGAAATGGTTGATGGATCAATAGTCAGCTTCTTATTTTCATAGAGCATCGTGTGGATGCTGTTCCTTGCTATCGAGAAAAGCTGATTAACCTCATCCTTTGTAAATGTCACCTCTGAAGACAATCCCTGATTACCAGTGTGATTGGGTTCCTGCGCAATAGCCATACCAGGTAAACAGACTGAAGCAACCAACAGGATTAATGTTCTCATGTTCTCAGGTTTAAAAGGTTACTTTAATGTAAATTTACACAATTCTGTAAAACTAAAGGCTACAGGCAACGGGCTTCGGACAACCGGGAAGAATGTATTATACTACGACTTGCATGACCTGCAGGTCTTGCAAAATGCTATCTATTGATTTAATATCCTCCAATGTATATCTTTGATACCTGAGGCACCATTCATCACAAATTATAGACTATGCTGGAAGAAATCAAAACGAACATCAACAATCCTGAAGTTCTGGAAGAATTGTACCGGTCCGATAGAAAAGCATTCGGATCGGCCTTTGAAAAGATCTATCCTGAAATAGAGACTACCGAATCTGCAAGGTTCTGGAAAGCAAGGCTGGACTTCGGCAAAACCGGCGAAAGGACGAAATCACCAGCTCGGCAAGAGATCATCGCAATGATCGTTACAGGCCTTATTACCGCAATCCTGATTAAAATTCCTGATCTGTTCACGTTTGATGTTCATTCCTCATTCTTCTATGAAAGAAATGCAGCGATAATTGTTTTCCTGGGATTAACACTGTTTACCATCTGGATTACCAGGATTGAAAACCTCACCAGACTCATCTTTTTAGCGTTTGCTTTTTTGATTCCGCTCATTTATATAAATCTTTTGCCGGTATATAAAAGCGCTTCTGTCAATCTCGCATATATCCACCTTCCTCTCCTGATGTGGTGTATATTCGGGATAGCCTACACCGGTTTTGATTTCAAAGACAAAGGGAAAAGAATAGATTTCATCAGGTACAATGGTGATCTGGCTATTATTTACGCCCTGATTGCATCTGCTGGCACGCTTCTGACCATGATCACAATAGGACTCTTCGAGGCTATAGGGATGAACATCCAGAAATTCTACATGAATAACATCTTCGTGGCAGGTGCCGCTGCCGCTCCTGTTGTTTCTGCATTCATAATCAGGAATTATACAGCTTATGCCAATAAAATCGCACCATTGATTGCGACAATCTTCAGCCCGCTTGTTCTGTTGACATTACTGGTTTATCTTACTACCATTGTCATCACAGGCAAGGATCCTTACAATGACAGGGATTTCCTTCTGGTATTCAATATTATGCTTATCGGTGTAATGGGAATCATCGTGTTTTCGGTCACTGAAACCTCATTGATCAGGAACCAGAAACTCAATATATCAATCCTGTTTATACTTTCAATAATTACTATCCTGATCGATCTGATTGCCATATCCGCAATCTTCTACAGGCTGGGCAATTTTGGCATCACGCCGAACAGGCTGGCGATCCTGGTATCTAATTTACTTATCCTGGTTAATCTGATCATTATCATGACCGGATTGTTCAGGATTATCTTCAGAAAGTTGGAACTAAAGACTGTCGAACTGTCAGTGGCAAATTTCCTTCCTGTTTATCTTATCTGGATAATTATAGTCGTATTTGGATTTCCGGTTTTCTTTGGGATGAAATGAAAAAGTTAAGCATCAAATTGGAACATCGCAGACAGAAAGTCATTTCAGTTCCCCAATTCCTCCTGAGGGTTTTCCGGTATGCTATACTTTCATTTATCCTGATTATTATTTCGGTAGGTCTCGGTTGTCTGGGTTACCATCATTTCGGACACCTGAGCTGGATCGACAGCTTCCATATGTCCTGCATGATCCTTACCGGCATGGGACCGGTCATAGAAATGCAGACCAAGGGGGCCAAGCTTTTCTCATCATTCTATGCATTGTACAGCGGCATTGCCTTCCTGAGCGTGACAGCAGTTTTCTTCGCTCCTATCGTTCACAGGATAATGCATATTTTTCACGTTGAAGAGGATGAAACTTAAATCCGGTTATTGATGTCATTCTATAATATATTTAATAATGAAAATAATTGATATTACTCCCGAAACAGAAAGCCACTATTTCTGCTGTCTTGAAGAGTATTCTGATGATATCAGGGAAGCAGGGGATGCCAAGCAAAAGTGGTATAATCAGATGAAAGACAAAGGTCTGAGGGTAAAATATGCCATGGATGACAATGGTGTTATCGGAGGCATGATACAGTACATCCCGGTCGAACAATCCTCTTTTGAGGGAAAAGACCTGTATGTAGTCCTCTGCATCTGGGTCCACGGCCATAAGCAAGGACGCGGGGATCACAGGAAAAAAGGGATGGGGAAAGCGCTGTTAAAAGCTGCCGAGGATGAAGTCAGGCAGCTCGGTGCAAAAGGACTTGTCACATGGGGAGTAATGATACCTGTTTTTATGCGTGCTTCCTGGTTTAAAAAGCATGGTTATAAGGTAGTTGATAAAAGCGGAATCATGAGATTGCTGTGGAAGCCGTTCAGTGATCAGGCTGTTCCTCCGAAGTTCATTAAACCTGAAAAGCTTCCTTCAAAAGGTAAAGGAAAAGTCAATGTTACTGTTTTCAGTAACGGATGGTGCCAGAATATGAATGTCGCATGTGCGAGGGCAATAAGAGCTTCGATGGATTTTCCCGGGAAAACGGACCTGCATCTGTATGACACAGCAGATAAGGAGATATTCAGGGAATGGGGTATCTCCGATGCTATCTACATTGACGGGAAAGAAGTTAACATTGGCCCCGCACCATCCTTTAAAAAAGTCAGAAAAAAAATTGAAAAAAGAGTAAAATCCCTGGCGGATTGACTTTTATAATTATTGTCTAAGCCCTGAATCCATCATAATATCCTCTTTTCATCCATTCCAGGTTTTCATGCCTGAAGAACGGGGACAACATGATGGCGTATCGTTGTTTCTCCTCTGCATTCATCGGTTTGAAATTCCGGAGCAGATTCAGGTTGGAATCAACCACCTTTTTGCTGTCCATCCCGACAGCAATGCCTGTAGGACCCTCAAGTGACAGGGCAAATCTGACAAGTTGTGCCGGCTCGAGGTCTTTGATGGTCTCCTTCGGCCTGATGGTCTTCATGAGCATTATACCCATCCCTCTTTCCTTTGCTGCCGGGATCAGAGTTCCCTGCCTGTTCTCCTTATTGCCGTCATAATGGTTCATAGCAAAGAGCATGCTGTCAAACCTTCCTGTTTCAACCATTGCCAGGAGAGCCTGTGCGTTCCCATGCCCGGAAAAACCTATGAATCTGGTTACTCCTTCATCCCTGAGTTTCGAGACAAGATCAAGAACACCGCCTTTCATGCAGATCCGGTTTACCTCATCCATCGACTCAACTGCATGGATCTTTAACATGTCGAGGTGATCAGTCTGAAGCCTCTTAAGGCTCAGTTCAACCTGTGCCTTTGCCTTGTCAGGATCCCTTTCCTCAATCTTTGTAGACAGGAAAATCTCATTCCGCCGGTTTTTAACGATGTGCCCGAGACGCTCCTCACTGATTGCTCCTGTCTCGGTGTTTTCGTAGCTGTGAGCTGTATCCCAGTAGTATAAGCCGTTGTCAAGAGCATAGCTGCACATTTCGAGTGCTTCATCAAGGGTTTTTATAGTTAGAAACCGGCTTCCCAGTCCTATGGCAATACGGGGAACCACTACTCCTGTCTTTCCCAGGACAGCAGTCGGCAATCCTTTGGGATCATATTGATTCTTAACGGCTCCGGTTCTTCTTTCCGGGTCTGGCTCATCTGAGAATGCCAGCTGTGAGCCGGCAAGGGCAACTCCTGCACTTAAAGTGCTCTTCAGAAAACTTCTCCGCGAATAACCTTTTCTCATGA